>NZ_PIZT01000066.1:0-616 GCF_002834115.1 Methylomonas sp. Kb3
TTTTGACGTTATCAATGACGTTTTGGGCAGACAAGAGAAGATAAGGATTGTCACCAAGTCAAAAGTTGGCCACCCACTTATCAATTAGTCATCAAATCAATAGTTCCCAATTTTGGCCTATAAAAGGAGGCATTTGCCATGCATTTAGGCATCTTGGTTTCCAGATCAAGATCATGCTCTTCCTTTCTCTCTTTGTATTCTTTGTAATGTTTATGCTTTGCTTTCATTAATATTAAGTTTATGCCTTTCATTTCCTTTCCTTTACTTAGTTAANTCTTGTTCACTCTTTAATACTTTGCTTGTTAAATGACTAATCTTGATTTATGTTGTATAACACTTGGTACAACAAATGCTTGGCACTCTCATAGCTCATAATGTATGGTATAACCGACACCTGAGTTATGAAAGGAACTTGATTTGTTGTTAACATAAGTTATAATCATAAATGCTTGACGAGATTTACAAGTATTAGCATTAATGGAATAAGATGACTAATGTAATCATGTTAACAATATATAATCTGATTGGAACCTCCTTTGTGTGTGGTTTCCAATTCAATAATAAGAGTTTATATTATACTTGTTTGATATACCATTAGTGGAACCTCTAACCTTGA
>NZ_PIZT01000045.1:0-470 GCF_002834115.1 Methylomonas sp. Kb3
CGTGGCAACGGTAATCCGCCCGAAATCCGAAGTTATTTCCTAGGTAGGCATAATTGACGCCGTTTTGCCAAGGCAATGCCTAAATAAATCATCGGGATAATGACAGTGAAATGCCTACTACGGTAGGCATTTCAGCTGCAAAACCTATGCACTAAGGCGCTTTCCAAGGCTCGCAATGAACAGAAAATCCCGTTAGGCATTATCCATGTCTATCCCTACAGTTAAGTAATAGGAAAATTCATGTCCAGCGAACAACCTGTCAACAGTCAGCTCAATCTTACTGAACAAGACCTGCTGCATTGGATCGAAACCCGGTGCGATCATCTCCAGGCGCAAGCCAAAGTATTGGTTGATGATTATTGGCGCCAATTGAAAAGCCAGCGCCAGAAACACAGCAAAAGCGAATCGGGCCGAATCGGCGTCCGCATCCGCTGCCGGGAAAACCAACGCGCTTTCAGCATTGAGTGGTA
>NZ_PIZT01000046.1:0-434 GCF_002834115.1 Methylomonas sp. Kb3
CGAGCAATCCAGCTTGCTGGAATGGGCGGGGCCTTTACCATCTTCTACTGATCTGGCGTTGGCATCGTAATTCGATGTTGGGCCGTTCTTTAACTTAATCACTGGCCAATCCAGTATCACCCACCTCGGGGAGATGATCTGTTCTCCCCGTCGGGGTTGGACTATGTCATGTCCTTGGGGCATTTTTATACCCGGAGATAACACATGAACACACAAAACAACGAACTCGCGATGAAAGTCAACCAAGCCAACTTGGTCAAAAGTCTACGCTTCAGTTTCACCAACAAAACCACGGTCCTGGGCGAGCTGATCCAAAATGCTCGCCGGGCCAATGCGGCCATGGTGGTGATTAACTTTTGCCCTGAAACCAAAACCCTTCAAGTTTTGGATGATGGCTACGGCATCGAATCGATGGCAACACTACTAACAGTAGC
>NZ_PIZT01000047.1:0-429 GCF_002834115.1 Methylomonas sp. Kb3
AGCAATAGCTCTCCTTGCGCACCCAACACACGCCAGCTACCTTGCTTTCGCAATAGGTACCGAGGTCCGTGCAGACTTTCAGTTGTTTCTTGGCAGCCAGTTCATACTCCGGTTCCTCGCAGGAATAGACGATCTGGATGATCATGATGATGATCATCACCACCGTATAGGCTGTCATCAAGGTGCTGAGCAGTTCGCCGGCAACCGCGGCACCGCCGCCCAATTCGACACCACCGGATTCCGCAGCAGGTGTGAGATTACCCGCCGAATCGAAGGCCGCCTGGCCGCCGGCACTGAACAGCGCATTGCCGGCCGCTTCACCAAAGGTCTGGCCTATCCATTCCGCCACCGACTTCATCAATTCGCCTTTGAGCGAGTCGAGCAAGCCTTGCGAGGCAATGTCGCTAGTGCTGAGCATGTCGGTGCCGA
>NZ_PIZT01000050.1:0-362 GCF_002834115.1 Methylomonas sp. Kb3
TGGCCAAAAGAAAGTATCCAAAGAAAAGGCCCCCCGACATTCCGCCTTAATCCTGCGCTTTACGAAAACCATCCATGGTTTTCGCCCTTCGGGCCAGCCTATCGGCTGTTCAAATTTGCTCCAGGCAAATTTGTCGCTTTTGGCAAGGGTTTTCGGAAGGGCCATCCCTGGCCCTCCGAAAACGAGCGGCATCCCTGCCGCTCCCCTATCGGGCTGATCTCACCAAAAGCTGCGATGCTCGGGGCGGAATAACGGGAGTAACCCAGTCGCGGATTTAAAGCAGTTGGATGTTTTTGATGTTGAAAGAATTTGTAGGATGTGTAGACGATAGGAGGCGCATCGTTCGCTACAGATGCGCTTTA
>NZ_PIZT01000049.1:0-352 GCF_002834115.1 Methylomonas sp. Kb3
GCATTATCTGATCGCCCAAGGCGTCGGCCCGGATGTGCTGGTGGGCATCTGCATCGAACGCTCCTTGGAAATGGTGATTGGCCTGTTGGGGATATTGAAGGCCGGCGGGGCTTATTTGCCGCTCGATCCGCAGTATCCCGAGGATCGGTTGGCGTTCATGCTGGACGACGCCGGCGTCGGATTGTTGCTGACCCGATCAGGCTTGGTGGATTTAATCAATGCTGGCCACCGACAAATGATTTTTCTGGACAGCGACTGGCCGTCGATCGCCCTATGTCCTGAGCATAACCCGGCACCGCGCAACCACCCGCTGGATCTGGCCTATATCATCTATACCTCCGGTTCGACCGGC
>NZ_PIZT01000048.1:0-345 GCF_002834115.1 Methylomonas sp. Kb3
TCGTTTAACGACATCCTGTAACCCTGGTGGTTACGGGATGTTCATTCATTGACGGCACGATCGAGTTAGATGGCGCATGTCGGTTTTAGGCTGGGCTTTGCCGTAAAACCCAACCCAAAACCCGCATCGTTCAGGTATTCCCTTCGTGGAATCCCGAATCCGGTTTCGACCGGCGTTCCGTTGTTAAGCGGCATGAGCGTTTGTCTCGTGTGCCAGGTGCGTCAAGCCTGGTGTGTTTAGTTTGTCCCGTTGGGGTTCATCACCTTTGCGGGACTCGGTGACCCCTTTTAATCATTGAAGGAGGTCATCATGAATCACGACTTTTGGAAAACCTTGCACGGCTGG
>NZ_PIZT01000051.1:0-345 GCF_002834115.1 Methylomonas sp. Kb3
CACCGTCAACCTGCTCGAACGGAAATCGATGCTGTTGATCGACCATGTTGTAGCGTTACGGGAAGCGGTACGAGTGGTACGGGAAAAGCAGCCATTTTACTTGTGCCCTATGGGTATATCGATGCTTGGGTGGTTTTGCCTGATCACATGCATGCAATCTGGACATTACCGGCCGGTGATGATCAATATTCCAACCGATGGCGGGCGATAAAAAAAGCCTTTTCGAAAGCGATACCAAAAACCGAATATCGCTCTGCAATCAGAATAAAACGCCACGAGCGTGGCATATGGCAACGTCGTTTTTGGGAGCATACCATTATCGATGATGCCGACTATGCGGCACAT
>NZ_PIZT01000052.1:0-329 GCF_002834115.1 Methylomonas sp. Kb3
TGCGAAACGTCGATGACCTTCATCGCGAAAATCCGGTCAACTGCACTTGGCAACCGAAGCGCACCGACTCGATACCGAGCTTGTGCAACTGGGTCTGGCAACGCCGGGCCCAATGGCCATCGCCGAACAGCAACAGCAGTTCGTCTTGCGCCGGCAGACACACACCGCCAAAACTCTCGGCAAGTGTTGTCAGTTCCGGTTGGCTCAAGGGCTGCGGGTTCGGTTCGTTGGCCTGGGGTCGCCACAGGCGTTCCAGAAAGCCACGACCGTGACGGCGTAACACCGTGGGTGAATCGTAACGTTGCCAGTCGGTATGACAGGGCACGCGG
>NZ_PIZT01000055.1:0-308 GCF_002834115.1 Methylomonas sp. Kb3
GCTTCCACATTAGCGACGACATTGTCCACGGTAAAGCCGAACTCTTTGAAGAGCTGACCTGCCGGGGCCGATTCGCCGAAACGGTCCAATCCTACGACTCTACCCGCGCTGCCGGCGTATTTCCACCAGCCGTCGGTTACTCCCGCTTCTACTACCACGCGCTGGGTCACGCTTGGCGGCAATACGCTGTCTTTGTAAGCTTGATCTTGCGCTTCGAAGACGTTGGTAGACGGTAGTGACACCACGCGGATTTTTTTGCCTTTCGCGCTCAATGCGTCAGCGGCTTTCAACGCCAATTCCACTTCGGA
>NZ_PIZT01000015.1:0-321943 GCF_002834115.1 Methylomonas sp. Kb3
TTTGTCAAATTTATTTTTAAGCCATTTCAAAAACCGAAACCAAAAAAACAAACCCGCCAATCAACAACCTCAAACCCGCCGAACCAAGTCGACCGCTTCACCGCTAAAACTTAAAAGCCAGAGCAGTGAAGAGCCGCTCATTCTAATCACCCATCATCCTCGCGTCAAGAACTTTTTTATTCAACAGCCTTCAACCCTTGCGCGAGCGCGGATGTGCTTGATCATAAACAGCCGCTAAATGTTGAAAATCCAGGTGCGTGTATATCTGAGTAGTCGATATATTGCTATGCCCTAACAACTCTTGCACAGCCCTAATATCTTTACTGGCTTCAAGCAAATGGCTTGCGAACGAATGCCTCAACATATGAGGATGAAGGTGCTCGGCTATTCCTTTTTTTTTGCCCCAACGATCCAATCTAAGTTGCACGCTTCTTTGAGATAATCGAAGCCCCTTCAGGGAAACAAACACTGCCTGCCACTCCCCCTCAGGCCGACTTGCCAGCCAAACCTTAAGCGCATCAAGTGCTTTACTACCAACCGGCAATTGCCTTTGCTTGCCGCCTTTACCAAACCGCACCCTCAAAAAGCCTTCGCTAAGATTGATGTCTGACAAATCAAGCATTACCAACTCGCTCAGTCGCAACCCAGATGAGTAAAACAATTCAAACATCGCCAAATCGCGGATTTCCAAAATCGAATCCGGCGTCGCATTTAACATCCCCACAACCTGATCGACATCCAAAACATGTGGCAACCTTTTTGAAACTTTGGGCGCTTGCACATGCTGGGCAGGGTTATGCTCCACTTGCTTGGCTTTGAGTAAAAATCGATAAAAACTGCGTAAAGCAGCGAGTTCGCGCTGAATCGTCTTGCTACCGATACCGTTTTTATGACGCCCGGCAATATAATTCCGTACATCACGATCCTGAACTTGCTGCCAAAACATGAGCTCTTGCCTAGAGCAAAAACTTTGAAAACGTTTTAAATCCCTTTGGTAGTTTGTTGACGTATGATCTGCAACGCGCTTTTCCGAAACCAAATAGCGAAAATACTGCAGCAATGCCTCATCCGCTTCGGTATGCATGACAATCAATCCGTTTGGTGTAGCAATGATATAAAACGAGTCCCGATAATCTCACTCATTTGAGTGAGAAATATGCTGCCCATACTATAGTGAAAGCGCGACTCATCGCGACTGCCGATCGCCAACAGCCCATCAAGCTGCGTAAACACCATAGGAATGATCGCACACGAGCGAACTTCCGCGGCCACGTCGCCAAACAAAAACCTCGCTTGCGCTAAGGTCGGCCGACCGCATTTCGGCTGGTTTGTGGTTAATTCATTGGAAAAATGCTTCAAGTTAGCATCATCAGCCCCAACGAATAAATTACTGATAGGCGAGAGCGGTTGTTCTTTAATGATTTTAATGGATACGAAATCAGTGAAAAAACATTCAGCCAACACCTCACTTAAATTTGCTACCGCGTCCTCCAGGGTATTTGCTTCCAACATGGCCAGAGTCAACTCATGCATGCGATTGAACGAAGCGTCATTTTCCCGGGCAATATCGATCAACGCGGTCAATTGATTTTCTTGCTCCTGATGCTTCGCCCGAAAAATTTCAAGTTGCTTGGATATTAGCGATATTGCATTACCACTGGGATGTGGGATATGCATCTTCTCCAGCAAATCCAAATGATTTTGGAAAAACTCGGGATGTTCTTGCAGATAGGCCTTAACGAGGGCTTCGGTCAATAAGACTTTTGGTTCACTGCTCATAACTTTATTTGTCCTTCGAATACCGTAGTCGCGGCCCCCGTCATCATGACAGGATGACCACTACCAAGCCAGCTAACGATTAATTCCCCGCCAGGCAGTTGAACCTGAACATCCTGCTCCAACAAACCTTGCTCGATACCGGCCACAACAGCAGCGCAAGCCCCGCTGCCACAAGCCAGCGTTTCGGCTGCGCCACGCTCGTAAACTCGCAACTTGATTTGTCGACGATTAACAATTTGCATGAAACCAATATTAGCTCGCTCCGGAAACAGCTCATGACTCTCCAACCTAGCGCCGATAGATGAAACTGGCGCGCTGATTACATCATCAACCTGGATAACCGCATGAGGATTCCCCATAGAAACAGCTGCGAATGCAACTTCTGTGTCCGCCAAAGTCACTTTATATAACGTGGACTGTTCGGAAACCTTTAGCGGTATTTGCTCAGGCTCCAGTGCGGGAACTCCCATGTCAACGGTGATCAAACCGCCCGCATCGAATCGAAGCGTCAGTTGTCTCGCGTCTGTATCAACAATAATTTCGTCTTTATTACTTAATCCTTTGTCGCGCACAAAGCGTGCGAAGCAACGCGCACCGTTTCCACATTGCGCAACCTCGCTACCGTCAGCATTGAAAATCCGGTATTTAAACTCGGCGTTATCGCTAACCGGCTTTTCCACCAATAACAATTGATCGCAGCCCACGCCAAAATGGCGATCCGCCAAAAATCGAATCTGTTCGGTCGTCAATTGTATTGGCTGGTTTATAGCGTCGATCACGACAAAATCATTGCCCAAGCCCTGCATTTTGGTGAAATTAATCATCATCGCTACTCAGGTAAAAGCTGCTCGCCAACCCATAGTTGCTCCAGAGTTTCTCGGGATCGAATAAGATGCGTTTTATCGCCATCCACCATTACCTCCGCCGCTCGTGGCCTCGAGTTATAGTTTGAACTCATCGTAAACCCGTAGGCTCCCGCTGAACGAACCGCCAATAAATCGCCTTGTTTCAACTTTAACGACCGCGCTTTACCCAGAAAGTCACCTGTCTCGCACACCGGCCCCACGATGTCCCAATCCAACTCGGACTGATCGCTTTCGGTATTCGCCGGAATGATTGCCTGCCACGCCCCGTATAAAGCCGGCCGGACTAGATCATTCATGGCCGCATCCACAATAGCAAAATTTTTATTCTCCGTTGGCTTGAGGTATTCCACTCTGGTTAACAATATTCCCGCATTGCCGACGATGGCGCGCCCCGGCTCTAATAGAATTTCAAAACTCCGTCCCGCTAAACGCTGCAGCAGAGCTGCAATATATTCAGAAGGTTGCGGCGGATGCTCATCGCGATAACAAATACCCAGCCCGCCCCCTAAATCGAGGTGGTGCAATTCAATACCTTCCTCTTGCAGTTCATCGACTAACGCCAACACCCTATCCAGCGCATCCAAAAACGGCACTGTTTCAGTTAGTTGGGAGCCAATATGGCAATCGATACCGACTATTTGGATATTCGGCATCTGCGCGGCACGCCGATACTCATGAATGGCTTGCTTGATATCGATCCCGAATTTATTTTCTTTCAACCCGGTGGAAATATAGGGATGCGTCTTGGCGTCAACATCCGGGTTGACCCGGAAAGACACGGGAGCAATAACACCCAGCTCACCGGCTAATCGGTTGATCCGATCAAGTTCGCCGCTGACTTCAACATTAAAACAGCGTATACCTATTTTCAACGCCGCTAAGATTTCGTCCTCGCGTTTACCGACACCGGAAAACACAATTTTGTCAGGACTGCCGCCCGCAGCTAGCACGCGCTGCATTTCGCCAAGCGACACGATGTCGAACCCAGACCCAAGTCGCGCCAGCACGTTGAGAATCGCAATATTTGAATTGGCTTTTACGGCATAACAAATAAGGTGCGGGTGCCCGGCAAAGCCTTGATCGAAGGCTTGCCAATGCCTCTCCAAGGTCGCGCGCGAATAGACATAGCAGGGAGTACCGTAGTTTTCGGCAATTTTGTCAACAGGAATGCTTTCGGCAAACAGCTCGTGTTGCCGATAATTAAAAAAATCCATGGCTTATTTATCTTGTTTCGGTACGTAAATTGGCGGCGGGCTATCCGGCATATATAAGGGCCCGGTTTGACCGCAGGCTTGCAGCAACAGCGCCCAAAGAACTAGAGTTAAAATTTTGTTTGTCGTCATGTTCGTAACGATTATCGGGTGAATGCGGAATATAGCATAGCCGACAGCTTAAAAGAACGAACGCAAGACAGCCAACCAATCTCGGCAAGCCACAAAAAAAGGGGCATGAAGCCCCTTTTTGTCGCTAGGCCAGACGAAGACTCACTTTATCGTCATCGACTCTTTCACCACTTTAGGCGTAATAAACACCAACAACTCTTTTTTGGTATCGTTTTTTACACTTTTCTTGAACATCCAGCCAATCACCGGTAAATCCGACACCCAAGGCACAGTATTGTAAGATTCCTGAACAGTCGACTCATAGATGCCGCCCAACACTACCGTCTCGCCATCTTCAACTTGAACTTTGGTTTTCAACTGCCGGGTATCGATAGGTACCGTTGCGTTACCGCCTGTAGCCAAAGGTGTTCCCGGCGAATCTTTTTTGATGTCGAGCAGCATGATAACACTGCCGCTTGGCGTAATCTGCGGCGTGACATTCAGCTCCAACACCGCATCGACCAGCTCCGTCACCGGACCAGTCGCCTGGCTTTGGGTTTGATACGGAATCTGCACACCTTGTTTGATTGAAGCTTGCACCATGTCGCTAGTCATTACCCGCGGATTGGACACCAACTCGCCTTTACCATCGTCTTGCAATGCACTGATCTCAAGGTTCAAAAGATAATCCGCTCCGCGTGCCAAGGTCAAGGCCAAAGCACCTCCGCTAGAAGCTGCCAATGCAGATCCCAAATCCGACAGAATTTGCGAATTTTCGCTAGTTTCCGCACCACTGGCCGTCATTCCGTATTGCGTTCCGCTATTTACGTCGGCTTTATGAGCCACCCCAAATTTGGTACCCAAGTTCTGCGCAAACGAAGTATCCGCTATGACGATTCGCGATTCGATCAACACTTGGCGCACAGGCACGTCCAATAGTTTGATCATTCTGCGTACATCTTCCATAGCCTTTGCCGTATCCTTGACAATCAGCGTATTGGTTCTGGCATCGACAATCGCCGTACCGCGTGGCGATAGCAATCGCATACTTGCTGGACCGCCACCTTGGCTATTCTGGCCGGAACCGGCCTGTTGCGACGCGACGGAACTACCACTACCACCGCCGCAACCACCACCTCCGCCACTGCTTGCACCTGCACCGGACTGACCACCTTGCGAGCTATTCCCCACCCCCATTAATACACCGCAAATCTCCCCTGCTTTTGCATAATTGATCTGAATATTTTCGGTTTTTAACGGTTCCAACTCTTCGAATATTTTTTTCGAATCCAGCTCCTCCTGCTCGATTTTCATGATCTCAGCAACCGGCGCCACCATCACCACATTGCCGTTCTGTCTTTTTGCCAAGCCTTTGGATTTTAAAATCAACTCCAAAGCCTGATCCCAAGGTACATCGTTTAATCTAAGCGTGACATTGCCCGCGACCGAATCAGCAGCAATGATATTCAGCTCGGTAAAGTCGGCCAGAATTTGCAACACCGAACGCACTTCGATATCTTGAAAATTCAATGACAACTTATTGCCGATATACGGGAATTTTTCTTTTTGCTGCGCTTCTTTTTCCGCCGGTGTCAACGGCCGAAACTCAACCGTCAATAAATTATCGGACTGATAGGACGAGTAATCGTAATTACCCTTGTTAGGTGTTATGACAATGTTGACGCTATCGCCTCTGGGAGAGGCTTCGATTTTTTGTACAGGTGTCGCAAAATCGGATACGTCAAAACTTTTAACTAAAGACTCCGGCAACTTGGTGTTTAGGAAACTTAAAACCACTTTACCGGCATTTTGTTTAGCGTCCACGACAGTATTTGCCGCAGATAAACCCAGTAGCAAACGTCCCTCACCGTTTGGCCCGCGTCGAAAATCAATACTTTTTATGTTTTGTTCCGGCAAAAATTTACTAATTACCGAATCCTTCGCGACAGGCGCTTGCTGCACGGCTCGGTTTACCGCAGCAACGGTCCCGCTGGACTTCAACACCACATAAAATTTATTACCCTCGATTTTGGTTTCATAAGGCACTTTTTCTACCAAATTGATAATAACCCGAGTCCGCCCTGAAGCCTCAACCACATATACCGTGCCTGCAGCACCTTGATTGATCGGAAAGCTTTTTTTTGCCAGATTACTTTTTACGCCGGCAAAGTCCAATGCGATTCTGGAAGGGTTATCGGTCTGGAAGATTTTCGGCTCCACTATCGGACCATCCATTTCCAGTTGCACTTGCACTTGGTTTCCGGCCAAGGTGGAAAACTCCAAGTTGTTTATCGCTCCATCATCGGCGTGCACCAGCGCAACATGCACAAAACAACTCAGCAACACTGAACACCAGAAACCGAAGCCGGCCACTTTCCATCCGTTTTTATTTTGTTTAATACTCATTTCTATAACCCTTTTTCATCGGCCAATGCTAGTGAAGACTGTTGTTCGCGCCAAGTGCCCGGTTTATCAGGTACGATTTCCATTAGCTCTATTTTGTCGTCAAGAATACGCAGTATCTTGCCGTAATTTTGCCCCATGTGATGCCCAACCTGTACGCGGTGGATAGTCCCATCTCTAGCTCTTACCAAACCCCAATAGCCTTTGTCGTTACGTAGCGTTCCAACCATGCGCAGACTGTCCAGAGGGTAGGCTTCCAACTCTTCCTTCCGGCGTTCTATATCAGGTCTAATACCGTTGATACCGGAGACGTCGACATTGCTATCGTCATCTTTTCTTTCAATTGACCTAAACGGATCCCTCAATCCATCGGGCTTGAATATAAACGATTCAACCACTTTAATTTCAGGCAAGGGTTCGATAGCAGACTTGGGACGAGCTTTTACCTCTTCAATATATTTGGTCAAATCGCTGACATCGTCGCCACCGCATCCGACCATCCCAACCAAAAGCAAACTCAACATCGGCAGGGTCGGAAACACTTTCACACCGACGCACCTCATTGTCCTCTCCTTTTCTTAGCAGCCGGTCCGCCGGCGGCTTGCGCTGTTTCGCCCTCGTTATAGGTTTTTATCGTTGCCGTCATGCTCATACCATCTTTGCCTTCTTTACCCATCGGCGTCATGACCACATCGTGCACCGTCACAATCCTGGGTAGGGAAGCTAAACCGCTGACAAATAATCCCAGCTCTTCATACTTCCCGACGACATGGATACCAATTGGTAATTCAGAATAAAACTCTCTGTTAATTTCGGTACTGGGTTGGAACAATTTAAACTCTAGGCCACTTGCCAATCCGGTTTGGGAAATATCAACCAACAAGCTGGCAACTTCAGCTTTGGTAGGCATCTGCTTCAGCATCTCACCTAGCGACGCTTCGATTTGATCCAGCTGATCGCGGTAATCCTGGAGATTGACAGCCTTTTTTTGCTTAACTTCAAACGCACTTTTCAAACTCTCTTCTTGTTTTTCAAGCACATCCAATTCATCCAACTGCGGCACCGTCACAAAGTAAATGCCAGCCGCCGCTGTTAATACCGCAAACATAAGAATGACGATGATTTTTAGTGGCGTTGGCCAGCTGCCCGCCGAATTAATGTCCCAATTGATTTCAGACAAATTCATTTGACGGCTCCTGGTTGAGGCTTATCGACCTTCTTACCTTGCTTGGCAGTTAGGGTGAAGTCATTCATCTGCCCATCCTTCTTACCCTCGCCCTTGATAACAGTCAGTACCGAGGTATTCATCCACGGCGAGTTATCGATAGCCCGCATATAAGCAGACACCCGCGCATTCGATTCCGCCTTCCCATCCAGCGTCAAAACCGCTCCTGCCTGGGCAAACTTCGTCAGGTAAATACCATCCGGCGTGGTTTTGGCCAATTCATCGAATAAATGCACCACCTCGGGACGGCTTTCCTGCAACTTTTGGATGACTTCAATTTTGGTCAATAACCGGTTTTTCTTATCTTCAATTTCTTTGATTTCTTGAATTCGCTTATCCAAGATGGCTATTTCGTTTTGTAGTAGCGTGTTTCTGCGGGTCTGATACTCTTTAATCCCTTCGATATACATATAGACCACGACCAAAATCAGTGCTGTCACCAAAATACCGGCACCAATACCCGCCACAAAATCCTGCTGCTTTTTTTTACGCAGCTCTTCTCGCCAGGGGAGTAAATTAATTCTTGCCATTAATCGAAACTCCTTAGCGCTAAACCGCACGCTATCATCATCGCAGGCGTATCGTTGCTCAGACTTTGCGGTTTGACCCGATTAGAAAGCGCCATATTGATAAATGGATTGGCAATGTAAGACGGGATGCCGAGGTCGCGTTCCACCAATTTGTCCAAACCCGCGATTGACGCGCAACCACCGGCAAGTACCAAGGCATCGACGCCGCGATTGGCGCTAGAGGAAACAAAGAATTGCAACGATCTGGCGATTTGCTGCAACATGGCTTTTTTGAAGGGCTCCAGCACATCCGTGACGTAATTGTCCGGCAAGCCGCCGTGCTTCTTGGCCAAACCGGCTTCTTCATACGACAGGCCATAGCGGCGCTGAATCTCTTCAGTTAGTTGTTTTCCGCCAAAGCCTTGCTCCCGGGTATAAACAGTTTTACCTTCATGCAGAATGTTCAGAGAGGTCATGGTTGCGCCAATATCGGCGATGGCGACAGTCATATTGCCGGCACCTTCCGGTAACTGATCCGCCAACAAGGAAAACGCATTTTCCATCGCGAAAGCTTCCACATCGACGACGACAGCCTTCAGGCCGGCATAGGCCAGCGCAGCCACCCTGTCTTCAATGTTTTCCCGTCGAGAAGCCGCCAGCAACACATCAACCATATCCGGGTTATTTTTGGTGATGCCCTGGACTTCGAAATCGAGATTGACTTCGTCCAGCGAATAAGGAATGTACTGATCCGCTTCTACCATGATCTGCTCCTCCATGTCCCTATCAGACAAGGAGGCGGGCATCGAAATGATTTTGGTCATCACCGACGAACCCGCAACCGCAACGCTCGCCTGCTTTGCCCGAGTACCGGATTGCTTGACCGCCGCTTTTATTACCGCGCCGATTTGCTCTATATTGGTGATGTTCTTATCGACTATCGCATCTTGAGGTAAGGGCGCCACCGAGTAACTTTCTACCCGGTAACGAGCACCGACCCGGCTCAATTCCAACAATTTAACCGCAGCTGTACTAATATCCACACCCAGCACAGCCGACGGATTCCTGCTCAACCAGCTCATGAATGAACCCTTTTTAGATCGAATATGATTGAATTTGGCTCAAGCATGCTCAGACGAGGTGCAGAACCCACATGGGTCAGAAGTATAGTAGGTTTTTTTAATTTCATCCTCTTAGATAAACCACTTTATAAGTAACTTTAGGTTGTTCCTATTATCAAAAGGGTTTATTTTGACCGGCAATTTGTATTTTAGCAGTGCGTTTGAATTTCAGTGCCCATTAAGAAAGCTCCCAAACCCAAGTCTCTGATCAAGACACTTTTTAAGTGGCTGGCCTTCTTCTTTTTCGCTTTTATCGGCACATTTATGATCGCCACTTATTTTTTCCTAATCGAACTCGATAAGGAACTGCCGGACATCGACCAGTTACAACATGTTCAATATCAAATGCCGTTGAACATCTACAGCCAAGACAATCTATTGATAGCTCAGTTTGGCGAGAAGCGCCGAATCCCGATCAACATTGAGCAAGTACCGCTGCAATTGATCAAGGCGTTTATCGCTGCGGAAGACGACCGCTTTTACAAACACAACGGCGTGGATTTCAAAGGCCTGCTGCGAGCGGTAAGCCAATTAGCCCTCACCGGCAAGAAGCGCCAAGGCGGCAGCACCATCACCATGCAAGTTGCCCGCAATTTCCTGCTGAGTAACGAAAGAACCTATTTACGTAAGCTCAAGGAGATCATTCTTGCCCTGAAAATAGAGCGGCAATATTCCAAAGATCAGATTATGGATCTTTATTTGAACAAAATTTATATGGGGCAACGTGCCTATGGCGTCGCAGCGGCCGCGCAAACCTATTATGGTAAAGATATTTCCGAGCTAGCCCTTCACCAGCAAGCGATGATTGCCGGCTTGCCGAAAGCGCCGTCCATTTACAATCCCATAGCCAATCCTCAGCGCGCTATAGAGCGACGGAACTACGTGTTGCGCCGAATGCTGGATTTAAACTATATAAGCCAGAGCGATTACGAAATTGCCGTGCAAGCAGTTGATAATGCGGAGATTCAGCCGATAAATGTCGAGCTACAGGCGCCATACATCGCGGAAATGGTTAGGCAAGAAGTTATGTCCAAGTATGGCGAGACAGCCTATACCTTGGGTTTGAAAATTTTCACCACCATCCCTAGTCAATTTCAGTTAGCAGCAGAAGACGCTTTGCAAAAAACCTTGCATGAATATGACGAGCGCCACGGCTATCGCGGTTTTCCACATAAAAATACACAAAAAGGCGGCGCTCAACTGACCGACAACGTTATCGGAGACACTCGGCAAGCCCTGATAACAGCAGTGGCCGATTCCGGGGTTACCGCAAGACTTTATGACAACACACAGATTGTCATCGCCTGGAAAAATATTGAATGGGCAAGACCTTATCCGGAAAAAAATATTGGCTCCGCCAAGGCTTTTCTTAAACCGAACGACATCATCTGGGTTAGAGAATTAGCAAAAGACGAATGGGCGCTGACGCAGATTCCGGGAGCTGAGGCTGCTTTCGTAGCACTCAATCCTAACAATGGCGCGATTCTGGCACTATGCGGCGGCTTTGATTTTTATCACAGCAAATATAACAGGGCTACACAGTCCAAACGCCAACCGGGCTCGGGATTCAAGCCTGTTATTTATACTGCCGCCCTGGAGAAAGGCTTCACCGCGGCCAGCATCATTAATGACGCGCCCATCGTAATCGAGGACCCTTCGCAAGAAAACGACTGGCGTCCGGAAAACTATAGCCGCCGCTTTCTGGGTCCGACATCATTGCGGGTTGCGCTCCGGGAATCGATCAATCTGGTCTCAGTGCGATTGCTGCAGGAAATCGGAATACCTCAGGCAATCGATACAGCCATGCGCTTTGGTTTCGATAAAGAACAATTACCCGGCACACTGTCTCTGGCCTTAGGTAGCGGCTACGCCTCACCGTTGCGCATGGCGTCGGCCTATGCCGTATTTGCCAATGGCGGCTTTTTGGTAAAACCCTACCTCATCGAACGCATCGAAGATCACAAAGGTAACCTGTTATTCCAGGCCAACCCACCCCTGGCGTGTGCCGATTGCCCCGACCAAGACCCGCCGCCACCAAACCGCGCGCCGCGCGCTATTTCAGCAAAAATCAATTTCCTGGCAAACAGCCTGCTAAGAGATGTTGTACAGCGCGGTACGGCAACTCAGGCCAAACAATTGGGCCGTAACGATTTGGCGGGTAAAACAGGCACCACGAACGAACAGAGAGACGCTTGGTTTAACGGTTTTGCTACCGATATAGTGGCCTCTGCATGGATAGGCTTCGATAATTCATTACCGCTTGGGCATGGCGAGACTGGCGGAAAAGCAGCCTTACCGATGTGGATTAAATTCATGAAAGCCGTACAACAAAACTTCCCGGAAAAACCATTAACCCAACCGAATGGGATAGTCCAGGCTTACATCAACCCAGCAGACGGGTTATTACTAGATCAAGAAGCGAGGGGAGGCATTTGGGAATATTTCAGCGAAGAAACCGTACCAACGGCAAAATCGGCACCAAAAACTGAAGAACCCGAAGAGGATGAATTATTTGCAGAAGAAGCGTTATTTTAAAACACTTCGTATAACTGGGAAGAATCTGGCCGCCAGTTGACCGACGGCCGAACAAGACTTCTCGAAAACTATTATTTTCCGAATTTTTTGCGGAATTTATCAACACGGCCCGATGTATCAACGACGCGTTGTTTACCGGTATAAAACGGATGGCAAGAAGAACACACCTCAATGTGTAAATCCGAGGCCAGCACAGAACCGGTTTGAAAAGTATTGCCGCACCCGCAAGTTACAGTAATTTGTTTATATTCTGGATGTATTTCTGGTTTCATAGCGCTCACATACCCGTTCCGGGCTACATACTTGATAGAGAACTGCTTATGATACGATCTCGACAGGCAATCTGCAACACAAAAACAGTGTTAAACACTAACTCAACGCCTCAGACCATCACCGCTAATCACCAGTCCGCATCAATAACATATTAAAACCCCAGCAGGCAGTGCCGGATTGAACCGGCATCACGAACAGGCGCTCAAAACAGGATAGCGCTTTTGAAAGCCTACTAAACATTTCGTGTATTTTGCTATCAAATCAGGGGGCTATCAATACTTTAGTCACAAGGACTATCGCTTGATGTTCTGCACGCGCCAAAGCAGCAGCAATAGCAGCAGCGGCGGCACCGCGGTCAGGCCAGTAGCCACAAACGCAGTAGCATAGGCTCCGGGTAACCCGTATATGGGCGTGAGCGTTTCGACCGCAACCCCGGAGAATCCTTTCAGGAATTTGCCAAGCAAGGCGTAAGTTGACGACAGCATGGCGTACTGAGTGGCGGTGTAGCCCAAACTGGTCAGGCTCGACATATAAATTACCAAGGCGACGCCCGCGAAGGCCTGGGCAAAAGCGTCGAGCGTCATGACTGCGGCGAAAATCGCTGTGTCAGCGTTGACGCTGAGCAAGGCGAATGCCGCCGTGCCAAATCCCTCGAACACAAGCCCTGCGATCAGCGTTGGCAACAGGCCGGACCGCACGGCACTGAGACCTGCCGAGGCAATACCGAAAAAGGTGGCAACCAGCCCGAACGAACCTCGCACCCAGGCCACCGTGTCCTTGGAAAACCCGAGATCATGATAATACGGGTTGTACATTGGCCCCATCACGAAATCAGGCAGGCGATACAGCGCCACCATCAGCAGCATAAGCAGCCCTGCAACCTTGTGATTGACGAAAAAGTCGATAAACGGGCCAATGATCGCATCGGCGAGGCCGCGCAAGGTCCATAGCGGAGACTTCTGGCGCCGCACCACATCAGCGCGGACTGGCTCAGAGGCACACAGGGTTGCCACGGTGCAAAGTGCCATCAACACCGCCATGGCAACATACGACATGCTCCACCCGACACGGGCCGCCGCAGCAATGATCAAGGCGTCGGTAATAATGAGAGCGACACGGTATCCGACCTGCGCCGCCGAAGTCATCAACCCCACGTCGGCGTCGTCGGACGCGGATTCGATTCGCCAAGCGTCGATGGCGATGTCCTGCGTGGCTGACGCGAAGGCCGTCAACAACGCGAAGGCACCAATAGCCGCCAGCCCGCCTGCTGTCCCGACAGCGGCCATACCCAGCAGACCGATGGCGATCAAAATTTGGCACAGCAGTATCCAACCGCGACGACGCCCCAGACGGCCCAGCAGCGGCACATCGATATGATCCACCAGCGGCGACCAGTAGACCTTAAAGGCGTAAGCAAAGCCAACCCAGGACATGAAACCGATGGCAACCAGGCTCGTGCCGTCATCCCGCAGCCAGTAGCCGAAGGTATTGGCTGTCAGCAGGAAGGGTAGGCCCGAGGCAAAGCCCAGCGCCAACATGACGGCCACCTTGGGCTGCTTGAGCTCATGAATCACTTCCAAAGCGGAGCGCTTGCGGCGCACAACGGGGGTTGATTGGGTTGCGGGCGACGGCTTCTCAGCCGAATTAGGGGGGATGTGCGTCGGCGTGCTCATGCAGGAATAGTAATTTAATCGAGTAAGGCCCTACACCCACCAGAGTAAAAAAGCCTATAACCAACAGATAATCCTGTCCATCGGCCAGCCAAACCGATACAGGCGAAGAAACCAACTAGAAAGGAAGTCCGGCTGAAACCGAGAAATACCACACTCAGAACACGCCACTGCGTAAAAGTAGAGAAAGCGCTACGCCAACTATTAATAGCCTTTGTCACGCGCCTTCCCTTACTTTATTGCAGTTCTATCAAAAATCGACGAGTTAACCGTTTATCAGATAGTGGGTAACGATACTCGCCGCATAGCCTGCAGCGATAACCGGCGTCCATTTTAAGTGACTGAAGAATGTGTATTTGTGATTGGATTGCCCCATCAACGCTACGCCTGCCGCAGAACCCACCGAGAACAATGAACCACCCACACCGGCAGTCAATGTCACCAACAACCATTGATACAAATCCATATCCAGATTCATATTCAGTACCGCGAACATCACCGGGATGTTATCAACTATTGCTGAAATTATACCAACCAGGATGTTGGCGGTGGTTTGCCCCAAACCGTCGTACATCGCGCCGGACAACAATTCCAGGTACCCGATATAACCTAAACCACCTACCGCGAAGACCACACCAAAGAAGAACAGCAACGTATCCCATTCAGCTTCCTTTACGCGATCAAATACATCAAGATGCACTGCATCAGCCGATGCGAAGCGCATCTTTATGTAGTAGATGAATAACATCAATATGGACAACCCTGCCATCATGCCCATGAACGGCGGCAAATGCAGAAATTGTTTGAAGCTGACGGCCAAACCGATGGTAACGCCGAACAAACCGCACACCACCCAACCACCGGGCTTCAATTCAACAGCAGCCTCGTTGGTTGCTTTTGGCTGACCACTTGGAATCGCTTGCGCCATGAAGAAGGCGGGCACGACGAAATTGACGACAGAGGGAATGAACAACTTGAAGAAATCGAAAAACTCAGCATAACCAGCTTGCCATACCATCAAGGTCGTGATGTCACCGAATGGGCAAAAGGCACCACCGGCGTTAGCGGCAATCACCAGGTTCACGAAACCGATTGAGACGAATTTTTCGTTATCCGCACCCACGGCCATCACCACGGCGCCGACCAACAGCGCAGAAGTCAGGTTGTCAGCTACCGAAGACAGGAAGAAGGTAATGATGCCGGTGATCCAGAACAATTGCTTGTAGCCAAATTGTTTACGAATCAACCAGGAGCGCAGCGCTTCAAACACATTACGTTCCGCCATGGTGTTGATATAGGTCATCGCCACCAGCAAGAACAACATCAACTCTGCGTACTCTTTCAAATCATGTTCGAAAGCTTTATGCAGTTCTTCACCGGAAACACCGGCCTCTTGAGCCAATATCTCCACATGCCCCCAAATCACGGCAGCGGCAAAAATAACCGGCTTGGATTTACGCAAATGCGTAAACGCTTCTGCCATCACAAATCCATAGGCCACCAAAAAGATCAGAACGGTATAAATGCCCCGCTCCGTTCCGGTTAAGCCGAGATTGTGAAACTCTTCAGCCATGGCGATTTCCGGCAAAAACAGCAAGCCGGCCAAAATTAACAGTAAGCGCAACAAGATAGCCCCCTTTATCCTCTATGTTTTAGTCATTATTGAAAGCGGAAAAAACTAACCGGGCATGTTATCACCATACAATATTCTTTGTCATTTAATCCCGGCCAGTATATTATTCAGATACCTAGCAAAATAGTATGTAAACTAAGCATCGCCCTTAAATGTATCAATATAACAAGCAAGATCAAACACTTATAGAAGAGCGCGTCAATGAGTTTCGCGGACAAACCCAACGTTTTTTAAACGGCGAACTCGGCCCGGACCAATTCAGAGCCTTGCGGCTGATGAATGGTTTGTACGTGCAAACACATGCCCCCATGCTCCGTGTTGCAGTGCCGTATGGATTGCTATCATCAAAGCAATTACGCAAACTGGCATCGGTAGCTCGCGACTATGATCGCGGCTATTGCCATTTCACCACCCGCCAAAACGTGCAATACAACTGGCCTGAACTTAGTCGAGTACCCGACCTGCTTGCCGAACTTGCGACGGTGCAAATGCACGCCCTTCAAACCAGCGGCAACTGCCTGAGAAATACCACCTCAGATCCCTTAGCGGGCATCTGCAAAGATGAGATCGAAGATCCACGACCCTACTGCGAAACCATTAGACAGTGGACGACGCTGCATCCGGAATTTGCTTATCTGCCGCGCAAATTCAAGATCGCCGTTAGCGGTTCGGCGCATGACCGCGCCGCCGTGCAATTCCACGACATCGGCGTCTACATAGTCAAAAACGATGCAGGCGAAATTGGCTTCAGAATTTTGGCCGGCGGCGGCCTGGGCAGAACTCCCATCATTGGTCAAACCGTTAGACCTTTTCTGGAAAAACAACACCTATTATCGTATCTGGAAGCGATCTTACGGGTCTACAACCTATTCGGCAGACGCGACAACAAGTATAAAGCGCGCATCAAAATCCTGGTCAAAGAAACCGGATTGGAGAAGTTTACCGCCATGGTCGAAAAGGAATGGCTGCGCATTAAGGAAGATATGATCCTGAGCAACGAACGCATTGAGGAAATCAAAGCGCAGTTTTTACCACCCGCTTACGATCCCAGCGCTGCGGATGACAACGCCCTGACCGCGCAGTTGGCCGACAACACCGATTTTGCAAAATGGTTTAAATACAATACCGTCGAACACAAAATCGCCGGCTATCGCGGCGTCTACGTTTCACTAAAAGCCCCGGATTCTCCTCCTGGCGACATGACTGATAAACAGCTTGAAGCGGTAGCCGATTTGGCTGACCAATTCAGCTTTGGCGAAATTAGAAGCACTCATAGACAGAATTTGGTCTTGGCTGACGTGAAACAAGCCGACCTGTTTACAGTATGGCAGCAACTAAACGCCATCAAATTGGCTACACCCAACATCGGCACCGTCACCGACATGATCTGTTGCCCGGGCCTGGATTTTTGCTCGCTGGCCAATGCCGGCTCTATTGGCGTAGCAAAGGAACTCAACGAAGCATTGGATGATTTGGATTACATACACGACATCGGCGACATCAAAATTAATATGTCTGGCTGCATGAACGGCTGCGCCCATCAAAGTGTCGGCCACATCGGCATTCTGGGCGTCGATAAACATGGTGAGGAGTGGTATCAAATCACCTTGGGCGGCTCTTCTGAAAACGAAGCAGCGATAGGCGAACGCCTGGGACCATCAGTTCCCAAAGACCAAATCACCTCGACCATCACAACGATATTAGACGTTTACATCAAGCAACGCCTTGAAGACGAAGCATTTTTAGAGACCGTCAAGCGTGTTGGCCTGGAACCATTCAAAGAAAGAGTTTATGCAAATCATTAAAGATCGACAGTTGGTAGAAAACACCTGGACTTTTGTTGCCGACGACAATCCGTTACCAGAAAATGGTGACATTACAGTCACATTAGCGCGTTGGCTGACAGATAAAGAACAACTACTCAAACGCTCCAGCCAAACCGGCGTTCGGCTCATTCCCAGCGATCAAATTGAACCGCTGACTAACGACTTAAGCAAAATTGGCGTGATAGAACTTAATTTTCCGATATTCGGCGATGGTAGGCTTTTTTCGCAAGCACGCTTACTAAGGAGCCGCGACGGCTATCAAGGGGAAATTAGAGCCGTCGGCGATTATCTGCCTGATCAGGTATTTTATTTGGCGCGGGTGGGCGTGAATGCGTTTGAGTTTTCTGACCCAAACCATATTCAAGAGGCTCTGGCAGCCATGAACAATTTCTCAGTACGCTATCAGGCATCGACAAACTAAGCCAAAACCGGCGACTTGTCTTAAGTACCTGACAAGAAACAAAAGCCACACAATAAAAAACCCGCTTGACGAATATCGTCAAGCGGGTTTTTCTTTGCCCTATATCTGAGCTACTTTTTCATAATGCTGATACCTTTCAGCAGATTCAACGCTTCATGCAAAGGATAGTCGCGAATTTCCGCTTCTGAAGATTCGTTGGTATCGCCATCTTTTTCAGACGGGTCTTTCGCATCATCTTTATCCTCTTCTTCGGATTTTTTCTCCGGCTTCGCGTTACCGTTAGTCAAGTGGTGCGTCAGATCGGCTTCTTTAATCGACTCGATCTTAGCTTTTTCCAATGATTCCAGCTTAACTCTCGCCAAAGTCACATCAGGCTCGATGCCCTGCGCCTGAATTGAGCGACCGGAAGGCGTGAAGTAGCGGGCTGTAGTCAATTTCACCGCCGCGCCATTGCTGGTCGGCAGAATGGTTTGCACCGAACCCTTCCCGAAAGATTTTTCACCCATGATGATGGCTCGTTTGTGATCTTGCAACGCACCAGCAACAATTTCGGATGCCGATGCCGAACCGCCATTAATCAACACCACAATCGGCGCACCATTAATAATGTCATCCGGTGTTGCACTAAAACGCATTTCTGAGTTTTTGATTCTGCCTTCGGTGTAAACGATCAAACCGGACTCGATAAACGCATCACTGACATCAACAGCAGCATTCAATACACCGCCGGGGTTATTACGCAAATCCAGCACAATACCTTTCAGTGGGCCTTCGTTTTCTTTTTTCAGCTCGTCGACCGCATCCAACAAACCTTGACCGGTACCGGATTGAAAACTACTGATCCTCAAGTAACCGTAATTTTTTTCCAGCAGTTTGTTTTTAACACTTTTGACTTTGATGATGTCGCGGGTCAAGGTAAATTTCAGCGGCGCTTCTTCGCCTTCCCGAACAACAGTCAACACGATGTCGCTACCTGGCTCGCCACGCATAATTTTGACTGCGTCGGCCAGAGTCATGCCTTTAACCGGCTTGTCATCCAGACGCACGATCAAATCGCCCGCCTTGATGCCGGCGCGCTGAGCAGGTGTATCATCAATCGGCGAAACGACTTTAACAAAGCCATTTTCCATACCCACCTCAATTCCCAAACCGCCGAACTGACCAGTGGTGCCTTCTTGCAACTCTTTATATTCTTCGCTAGCCAAATAAGCCGAGTGCGGATCAAGGCCGGACAACATACCGCGAATCGCATCTTCCAACAGTTTTTTGTCGGATACGGGTTCGACATAGTCCTGTTTGATACGCCCGAATATCTCGGTAAATGTCCGCAACTCATCAAACGGCAAAGCCTGTAAATCATCTACCTTGGTCGAAACAGGTGCTTCCTTTTCCGCCAGGACACTGCTGCACAAACTCAGCGTCGCACCCAAAATAAACCCGACCAATAAAATCACTATATTTCTGTTTTTTAGCATGTGTTTTAAAACTCCAACAACCTGTTCCTGTAAATGATTAACCCTTGCCCGGCTTACGGCACCATTGCTCGGGATCTATGGGCCGACCTTGTTTCCTGATGCCGAAGTACAATGCCGCATCAGCACGCCCCCCGCTACGTCCAACCGAAGCCAATGTCTCACCGGCTCTAACATGCTCTCCCACGCTTTTATGCAAACTTTGATTGAATGCATACAAACTCATATAACCCTTACCGTGATCAACAATGATCATCAAACCATAACCCCGCAACCAATCGGCGTAAACAACTCTCCCGGCATTGACCGCATGAATATCGGCACCTTCGCGAGCGCTAATCACCACGCCGTCCCAGGTTGTTTCGTAGCGGCGACGGCCGAAACGATCCGTTATCGCCCCTTGCACCGGCCAAGGCAGCTTTCCTTGCAACTCGGAAAAAGAAAGACCCGTCGGTTCGCGAACAGGATTGACTTCGGATTTTTTTGGCGGCTCGGGTTGTTCGACAGGCTTTTCGTGCTTATCAAGCACGCGCTCCGGTGCAACCGCAGGTTCATTATCATCAGTTTTCTGCAATGATGCTACCAAGGCTTGCAATTTTTTCTCGTCACGCATCAAGCCAGCCAGCAGGGCGCTTTTTGACGCATAATCTTGCTGAATGTCGGCAAGCAAGGCTTCTCGCTGTTTTTTCAGCGTCTGCATCGCCTCGGTTTCTTGTTGTTTCTTGTCGAGAGACACTTGCAATAACTGAGTTTCCGTGTCTTTTTGCGCCTCCAACTGCCGCAAAACCTTGAAATCCTCAGCCATGGCCTGAAGCTTTTGTAAGCGGGCCTTACTAATGTAATCGTAGTAAACCAACATGCGACTCGATAACGCCGGATTACGTTGGTTAAGGATAACTTTCAGCCCTTCCTTATCGCCACCCATCGCATAAACCGACTTAATCAGCCCCTCAAGCTCCTTCTCCTGACTACGCATGTCTTTTTGCGTGGCAACGCTTTTATTACGCACTTCCTGCAATGCCTGTACTTGCTGCCTGATTTCAGCTTTGATAGCTCGCAGACTATTCGCAAGCTCCCCGTATTGCCGCTCCAGCTTTTGCAACTGCTCTAACAACCGAGACTTTTCAACCCCCAGGCTTTTGACGTCATCGCCAACTTGCTGGATTTGCGATTGCACTTCTACCAAGCTGCGGGCTTTTACGGGATCGCCCTTAGCCGGCACTGCGCAGACAATCGCAATCCAAGCGATCAAAAAATATTGGTAAACATGCATCGATTAGGCAACCGGCAATAACCATCCAATCATTGACGCGGAGAGCAGCAATAACGGCTTTGCTGGACTGACCATTTGTTACGGACTCCAAACATTAGTTTTGCGGACGTTAAGGCAGATAAAATTTGGCCTAGTCAAAAAACGAGCCAACCCAAGCAGCTCCGAGCTATTTTCCCAAGCCTCTAGCCGAGGGTATTGAACAATAAAGCCCACTCTGTTAGATTTGCTCACCTTTTATTGCGTTAGCGCAAGCGATTAAACCCACTTGCGCCGTAGCGACATTATACCAGCACAAGGATGTCGTCATAGCTCGAAAAGTGCCATTGCTCTCTCACTGCTCTTAACTTTTGCCACGATCATCGTTATTAAATGGAAGACAAAAACGATACCATCCTCTACGACGACAACGATATTAATCGGGCCGCGCGCTGCTTGAAAGCGATGTCTCATCCGTTGCGCCTGAAAATCCTTTGCGTACTCGGCAATAACTCGATTAGCGTACAAGAGATCGTTGAGCAAGTTGGCACGAGTCAAAGCAATATTTCCCAGCACTTGGCAATACTGCGAGACAAGGGCATTCTCGATTACAAAAAAGAAGCCAATCGGGTTTACTATTTTATCGACGATGAGCGTGTAACACACCTGATTCAAATGATGCGCAGCGTTTTTTGCGGCACGTAAACAGCATTCAATAACCACTAAAATAAACCCACGCGATGGACCAATATATAGAATTTGCCACCAATCACTATTTGCTAGCATTCTCGCTGGTATGCGTTATTTTTTTGCTAATCCAGGATTTGCTCGCGAACTCATTCAATAAGTACGAAAGCATTTCTCCGTTGATTGCAGTCACCAAAATGAACAGTGACGATGTCGTTGTGCTTGACGTGCGAGAAACCAACGAGTTCGCCAAAAGCCACATCGAAAACGCGATCAACATTCCCTTAGGCAAAGTAGAAGAACAACTGGGCTCTCTGGAAAAGCATAAAAATCATCCTATGATCGTGACCTGCCAGACTGGCGCCCGCTCGGTAGCCGCTTGCAAAACACTGACCAAAGCAGGATTTGAGCATGTATTCAATATGACGGGCGGAATGCAATCCTGGGAAGATAACAAGCTCCCCATCAAAGTCAGCAGTAAACACTAAAGATTAATCAACCAACCCTAACAAGTAATCATCATGGCCGAAATCAACGCATCCAGCGAAAAGCAGTTCGCGATTCAAAAGATCTATACCAAAGACATTTCTTTTGAAACCCCCAATGCTCCAAAAATATTCACGCAAAAGTGGGAACCCGCGCTGGATCTTAATCTCGGCACGCACGTTCAACCCATCGAAAACTCGATGTACGAAGTATCGCTGACATTAACTGTCACCGTAAAAATTGCCGACACAACGGCCTATTTAGTTGAAGTCAATCAATCCGGAATTTTTTCAATAGCCGGTTTCAGCGAACAAGAAATGGGACCAATGTTGGGTAGCTTTTGCCCCAACGTCTTGTTCCCTTATGCGAGAGAGGTCATTTCCGACCTAGTGAATAAAGGCGGTTTTCCACAGTTAATCTTGGCGCCGGTCAATTTCGACGCATTGTATATGCAGCACCTGCAACAAGCGCAAACCCAACAGGAAACTGAAGCTAAAACGCTAAATTAAGCGGAATGCCACCATCTATCAGTATCCTTGGTGCCGGCTCATGGGGAACCGCTTTAGCGGTACAGGCAGCCAGAAATGGCTGCAATACCCTGTTGTGGGGCCATAATCCCAAACACATAGCCGCATTAAAGCAAACCGGCGAAAATGCACGCTATTTACCCGGCATCCATTTTCCAGAAAAACTGCAATTCACCGACAATCTTGCGGAAGCCGTGGGGTTTAGCGCGGTATTGCTTATTTCGGTCCCCAGCCACGCCTTTAGGGACTTATTGACGCAAATCAAGCCCACGCTCAGTGAAAGCTCCCGCATCGCATGGGCCACCAAGGGTTTCGATTCCCAAAACGGCGCCTTGTTAAGCGAGGTGGCGACGCAAATACTGGGGGCGAATATCGAATGCGCCGCACTCTCCGGCCCCACATTTGCCCAAGAAGTAGCTGCCGACCTACCAACCGCACTCACCATCGCCTCTAACTCGGAAGGCTTCGCCACCCAACTTAGCGAACGATTGCACAACCAGCGATTTAGGATCTACACCAGCAACGATATTATTGGCGTTCAGGTAGGCGGAGCCTGCAAAAATGTTTTGGCAATCGCGGCAGGCATAGCCGACGGCCTTGGCTTTGGCGCTAACACACGGGCAGCACTAATCACTCGCGGTCTAACGGAAATTATGAGACTAGGCATCAAGCTTGGCGGCCAAGCCGACACTTTTATGGGCCTAGCCGGTCTGGGCGACCTGATTTTGACTTGTACCGACAATCAATCCAGAAACCGCCGCTTTGGCTTGGCATTAGGCCAAGGCAAAGACCAAAGATACGCATTAAGCGAAATCAATCAGGAAGTCGAAGGCGTATCCGCAGCCCGAGAAGCGCACCGTTTATCGCAAAAATACGGTGTCGAAATGCCAATCACCGAACAAGTTTACAAAGTCTTATTCGAACAACTCTCCCCCAAACAAGCCGTCCAAAACCTGCTGACACGCGATCAAAAGCCGGAAAGTTTGTAAATTTCGTCTGAAATAGCCCAACGAACTCAATCTAAGGGCTCTACCACTATTTATTCCAAACCACAGCCGCCAATCTTTTGCTCAGAAAAACCAGCCTTACCGCTAACCGTCCAAACAGCTTGCTACAGCAAACCGCGTGCAAAAAGTGAGAATTAGCACCTAATAATTGCAATTCACATCAAAAACCATCATTAACTTTTTGATACAAATCATTTTTACTCGAAACCCTCGCATATACCGCCTAATACGCACCAATCCTGCGTAAGTCCTTGTAGAAAAAGAAAGAATTTAATTTAAATGCCTCTTGACTAAGCACCCGTTGAAAACTATAGTGGTGCAAAAGTGATGTAAAGTGGTCAGAAATGGATTTTTTTGGAATTTTTGAGGTTCATCTTGTTTCGAGGCATAAGTTCAATCAGTTTGGATGCGAAAGGGCGCATTGCAATTCCTACCCGCTATCGGGAGGAGTTACAGGAGTCCTGCGACCGCCAAATGGTTGTGACCGTTGCAGTTGACGACAAATGCGTCGGCGAACCGGGTTGCCTATGGCTATACCCGTTACCGGAATGGGAAAAGCTTGAACAAACCATCAGCAAACTACCAACATTAAACAAAATGGCCGGCAAGTTACGACGTTTTGTGATCGGCAATGCCTCGGAATGTGAAATGGATAACCAAGGGCGCCTGCTGCTTCCGGAAACCCTTCGGGAGTTTGCCGGTATGGAAAAACACATCATGCTAGTTGGTCAGCTCAACAAATTTGAAATATGGAATGAAGCGGCCTGGAAGGCCAAAGAACAGGAATGGATGGACGGTAACGACACAGAGGGCCTTGAAGAACTTGGCTCGCTGTCGTTTTGACGGAGATGACCGCCCATCAGACGGTTTTGTACGAAGAGGCCTTAGAGCAGCTCGACATAAAACCGAACGGTATTTATCTGGACTGCACCTTCGGGCGTGGCGGACACAGCAGCGGCATTCTGAAAGCACTGAATAGCTCCGGCAGATTGCTGGCGCTTGACAGAGACATGGATGCGATTGCTAGCAACGAAGCCAAGCGCTTGCTGGAAGACAGCCGTTTTAGTTTGCATCACGCCAGTTTTTTGGAACTGAGCGCCATTATTGAACAACAAGGCCATAAGGGTAAAGTCGACGGCATTCTGATGGACCTGGGCGTATCGTCCCCGCAACTAGACAATGCGGAGCGTGGCTTCAGTTTTTTGCGTGACGGTCCTTTGGACATGCGCATGGATAGCAATCACGGCCTGTCGGCTGCAGAGTATTTGGCGCAAGTCGACGAAAAAGAATTGGTTCGCGTATTGTTTGAATATGGCGAAGAGCGTTTTGCCAGGCGAATTGCCAACGCGGTTATCTGTCAACGCCAACAGCAGCCGGTGCAGACAACCTTACAGCTGGCAAAACTGATCGAAAACAGTGTGCCGTTTCGCGACAAGCACAAACATCCTGCAACCCGCAGTTTTCAGGCGATCAGGATAGAGATTAACCAAGAACTCGAACAGATTAAAACCGGATTGAAACAAGCCGTGGACGTATTGGCACCGAGCGGACGTTTAGTCGTGATCGCCTTTCACTCATTGGAAGACCGCATCGTCAAACGCTTCATTCGCGACCAAGCCGGCCCGAAAACCAATCCCGGCAAGCTGCCGATCAAAGAGCAAGACATTGAACAAGGTCAGTTACGCAAAATAGGCAAGTCGATAAGGGCACAACAACAGGAATTGCAACAAAACCCACGCGCACGTAGCGCGGTCATGCGAGTTGGGGAGAAACGTTGATGGCGATTGCAAAAAATATCCTGCTGACACTGTTGGCGGCGATGCTGATGATCTCCGGCATTGCCGTGATTTACAGCAAATACCAATCGCGCCTGCTGTTTATCGACATCCAGAAAAAAGAAAAAGAGCTCGACGATTACGAAGTGGAATGGGGCCGATTACAACTCGAATTGACCACGCTGACCGAAGAAAACCGGGTTGAAATCGAAGCAAGAACGCGGCTGATGCTGACTTTGCCGGCCCAAGACAAAATTATTTATATAAAGCCGTAAATGCGAATTGCCTCCGGCGCGGGCACGATACCGCGCCACAATACAGATTTTGTGATCCGCCGCAGAGTGCTGCTGTCGGCAATGTTGTTGGCCATGCTCGGATTGGTTGCGCGCGCGGTTTACCTGCAAATTCTCGATAAAGAATTTCTGCAGGACAAAGGCGATATGCAGCACGTCGGGGTGGTATCAGTATCGGCTTATCGTGGGCAGATCAAGGATCGCAACGGTGAGCCTTTGGCGATTAGTACCCCGGTACAATCGATTTGGGTCAATCCGCGCCAACTAAGGGATGCGGAACAGGACAAATTAACACCGATGGCAAAAATCCTCGGTTTCCCGGAAAAGGAACTGCGGTCGCTGTTAAAAAAGGAAAAAGACGCCAATAAGCGTTTCGTCTATTTGCGCCGGCAGATTAACCCGGATATAGCCGAAAAGGTCAAAGCACTGGAAATTACCGGTGTGTATTTCGAGCGGGAGTTCAAGCGTTACTATCCAGCCGGCGCGGTATCGGGCCATTTATTGGGCTTTACCAATATCGACGACATCGGCCAGGAAGGCATAGAACACGGCTACGAGCACATTCTACGCGGCCAGCCCGGCAAAAAGCGCGTGATCAAGGACGGCAAGGGGCAGATCATCAAGGACGTAGAAAATATTGAGGAAGCCATCCCGGGCCGCGACCTGGTGTTGACTATCGATGAACGCCTGCAATACCTGGCTTATCGGGAATTGCAGAATGCAATGATCCAGAACAAAGCACATTCGGCATCCTTGGTGGTACTGGATGCCAAGAACGGTGATGTATTGGCGACGGTCAGCCAACCGGCTTTCAATCCCAACAACCGTAAGGAATTGAGCAGTAACCGCTACCGCAACCGGGCCATGGTGGACAGCTTCGAACCCGGCTCGACGGTCAAACCCTTCGTGGTAGCGGCGGCACTGGATGGTGGCTATATCAAACCCAACGTATTGATAGAAACCCATGGTGTCTATCACTTGGGTCGTAACGTCGTTAAGGACGTGCATAACTACGGCACAATGGATTTGACCCACGTACTGCAAAAATCCAGCAATATCGCGGTCACGCAAATCGCGATGAGCATGCCGCCGGAGTATTTTTGGGGCGTATACAGCAGGCTGGGGTTCGGCACCTCCGCCGGTGTTGGTTTTCCGGGAGAAGCCAGCGGCTCTTTGCTGGATTATCAGGGCTGGCACGAATTCGACCAGGCGATTTTATCGTTCGGTTACGGGGTTTCCACCTCGATTTTACAATTGGCCAGAGCGTATACCGCTTTGGCGGACGACGGCATCATTCATTCCGTGACTTTACTCAAGCGCGATGAAGATCCCGATGCCCAACGGATTTTCAAACCCGAAACCGCCAGAAAGGTCCGAGAAATGCTGGAGCACGTGATCAGCAAAGAAGGCACGGCATACCAGGCCAGAGTCGAGGGTTATCGAGTAGCGGGTAAAACCGGTACCGTGAAAAAGGCCGGGGCCGGCGGTTACAGCGAAGACAAATATTTATCGGTATTTGTGGGCATGGCCCCGGCCAGCAACCCGCGCTTCATTATCGCGATTGTGGTAGACGAACCTACCACCGGCCAATATTACGGCGGCCTGGTGGCGGCACCGGCTTTCTCGAAAGTGATGGCGGGCGCATTACGAGTATACGGCGTTGAGCCGGACGGCATGGACAACATGCATTTATTGTTGAGCAAACAATGAAGCTAGCCCAATTGCTACACGGAATGACCGTAAATCCGCCGGATTTGGCAATCAGCGGATTGTGTTTGGACAGCCGAAACATCCAAGCCGGCGACGCATTCATTGCGTTGAACGGTGCCGTCCAGCATGGTATTGCGTATGCGGAACAAGCTGTTGTCAACGGCGCGGTCGCGGTAATTTACGATCCAAGCGGCGCGGAGACGCAGATCGTCAGCAAAGTAACAGTACCAAGCGTGGCAATAAGCGATTTAGCGCAAAAGTTGGGCGAAATCGCCGCAAGATTTTACGGCAACCCGTCGCAACTATTGGATGTGATCGGTGTAACAGGCACCAATGGCAAGACCACCTGCAGCCAATTAATTGCACAGGCTTTGCCGGCTTGCGGCGTGATAGGCACACTGGGTTGGGGCGATGTCGGCAATTTGCAGCCGACCGCCAACACCACGCCGGATGCATTGGCCGTGCAGCGGATGCTGCACGAATTTGTAAAGCACGATAAGCGTAACGCGGCCATGGAAGTGTCCTCACACGGCTTACACCAAGGCCGGGTTAACGGGGTTAGCTTTAAAGGCGCGGTTTTTACCAATTTGAGCAGGGACCACTTGGATTATCACGGCAGTATGGCGGAATACCTGCAAGCCAAACTGACGTTATTTAAAACACCGGGCCTGCAGTTTGCCGTGGTCAACCTGGACGACGCCAGCAGCGCCGAGGTATTGCAAAGCCTGCCGGACGCCGTGCAAAGCTGGACCTATAGCGCGACCGGCCAACGCGGAACTGCTAAGGAAGCCGTAAGTGCCGAGCAAGTAAAACATAGCGCCGCCGGCATCGAATTCGATGTGGTCTGGCGCGAGCAAAGACGCCGGGCAACGACAACGCTGGTTGGCGGCTTTAACCTGGATAACGTGCTAGCCGTGCTTTGTGTGCTGCTGGCGACCGGCAGCGACTTCGACGCCGCCGTCGCGCAACTGGCCAAATTAAACGCCATTGCCGGCCGCATGGAAAAATTCGGCGGCAACGGCAAACCCACGATTTTTGTGGATTATGCGCATAGCCCGGACGCGCTGGAAAAAGTGCTGAAAGCCGCCAAAGGCGCGAACCGACTGAGAGTCGTATTCGGCTGCGGCGGCGACCGGGACAAGGGCAAGCGTCCGCAGATGGGCAAAATTGCCGAAACCTGGGCGGACCAAGTCATCGTCACCGACGACAATCCGCGCAGCGAAGCATCGGCAGCGATTATTAAAGACATTTTGAGCGGCTGCCAAAGCCAAAAAATAACGGTCATTAACGATAGAACCACGGCCATAAACACAGTGATACGACAAGCAGACCCAGACGATTGCGTGGTGATAGCCGGCAAGGGCCACGAGGACTACCAAGAAATCGGCGGCGTAAAGCAGCCGTTCAGCGATAGCGCTGTCGTCAAGCAAGCACTGGCCGCGTGGAGCAAACCATGAAGCTGCAACTCAGCGAAATAGCCCAAGCCGTCAACGGCAAGCTAATCGGGGAAGACAAAGAAATTCGCGCCACCGGCATCGATACCCGCACCTTACAAGCCGGCGCGCTATACATCGCGATAAACGGCAAGAATTTCGACGGCCACAGCTTTATCGATAAAGCCGAGCAAGCCGGTGCGGCAGCGCTGTTACTCGAGCGAGCCGCGCCATCCACTTTAGCGCAAATCATCGTCGCAGACACCCATCTGGCACTGGCGGAACTGGCCGGATACTGGCGCAAAACCTTGTCGGTCAAAGTAGCCGGCGTCACCGGCAGCAACGGCAAAACCACGGTCAAGGAAATGATTGCGGCGATTTTCGCCACCCAAGGCCATACCTTATCGACTCAAGGCAATCTGAACAACGACATCGGCGTGCCGCTGACGCTGCTGAAACTGGATGACTCTCATCGCTACGCGGTGATTGAAATGGGCGCCAACCACCCTGGCGAAATTGCTTATACCAGCCGTTATGCGCAAGCCGATGTCAGCGTCATCACCAATATTGGCGCCGCCCATATCGAAGGTTTCGGCAGCATCGAAGGCGTCGCCAAAACCAAGGGCGAAATCGTCGAAAGCCTCGGTGAAGACGGCGTGGCGGTATTAAATCGCGACGACGTTTTTTACAATTTCTTGCTGACCATGGCCGGCAACCATCGCAGCGTATCCTTCGGCTTGCACCCCGCAGCCGACGTCACGGCGTTAAATATTGCCACAGCTTTGGACGCACAAGGCTTTAATACATATTTCGAATTAAAAACGGCGACCGACACCTTACCAATCCGCTTGCATCTGGCCGGCGCTCACAATGTGAAAAACGCTTTGGCCGCAGCGGCAGTTGCACTGCAATTCGGCATTAGCCTGACAGACATTAAACAAGGCCTGGAACAACTCCAGCCCGTCACCGGCCGCATGCAACCCTTAACAGGCCGTAAGGGCAATATCATCATCGACGATACCTATAACGCTAACCCCAACTCCTTGAAAGCCGCGCTGGACGTACTGACCGATTGCGGCAGCGAAGCGTGGGTAGCATTGGGCGCTTTCGGCGAGCTCGGCCCGGACAGCCCGGCGATACACCGGGAAATGGGCGAATTAATCAAAGCAAAATCAGTGAAGCGTTTGTTCGCGACCGGCGCATTGGCAAAACATGCCGTTGAAGCCTTTGGCGACGGCGGCCAGTTTTTCGACGATCAGGAACAATTAATAGACACACTGACAACAGCCGTCACAGGTAAGGAAACCCTATTGGTTAAAGGCTCGCGCGCCCAGAAAATGGAAAACGTGGTGGCGGCGATGGTCAACAATTTCAGAGCAGCCTAATGTTACTTTTACTCGCGGATTATTTAAGCAATATCGACAGCGGCTTCAGGGTGCTACATTACCTGACCTTTCGCGCCATCTTGGGCGTGCTGACCGCGCTCATTATTTCCCTGATGGTCGGCCCGGCCATGATCGAAAAATTGACTCGTAAAAAAATCGGCCAAAGCGTGCGCGACGACGGCCCGCAAAGCCATTTTTCCAAATCCGGCACACCAACCATGGGCGGCGCGATGATTCTGTTCGCCGTAGCGATCAGCACCCTGCTCTGCGCGGATTTGAGCAATCGTTATGTCTGGGTGGTGTTGCTGGTAACACTAGCACATGGCGTAATCGGCTTTATCGACGACTATAAAAAAGTCCTGCTCGGTAATAGCGACGGCCTATCCGCCCGCGCCAAATACTTCTGGCAATCGCTAGTGGCACTGAGCGCCGCCTTGTATTTGTACAACACCGCTCAAGTAGCGGCGGAAACCCAATTCATCGTGCCGTTTTTCAAGAACGTCACCGTGGACATCGGCTGGGGCTACGTCGTACTGACCTATTTCGTCATCGTCGGCTCCAGCAATGCCGTCAACTTGACTGACGGCCTGGATGGTCTGGCCATCATGCCGACCGTGATGATCGCCGCCGCCTTGGCGATTTTTGCGTATTTATCCGGCCACGTTAATTTCTCGCAATACCTGGCTATCCCGCACATCCCCAAAGCCGGCGAGTTGGTGGTGTTCTGCGCGGCCCTGGTCGGTTCCGGCTTGGGCTTTTTGTGGTTCAACACTTATCCTGCCATGGTGTTCATGGGCGACGTCGGGGCGCTAGCTTTAGGGGCGGCACTGGGCATCGTAGCGGTGTTGGTTAGACAAGAAATCGTGCTGGTGATTATGGGCGGGATTTTCGTGATGGAAACCATCTCGGTGATTATCCAGGTTGCCTCCTTCAAAACCCGTAAAAAGCGGGTGTTTCTGATGGCGCCGATTCACCATCATTACGAATTGAAAGGCTGGCCGGAGCCGCGCATCATCGTGCGTTTCTGGATTATCTCGGTCATCTTGGTGTTGATCGGTCTGGCCACTTTGAAACTGAGATAAGCATGAACACCACCGCCCTACTCAGCAATCTGGAAACTCATTTCAACTTAAATCCGGATAACGCTCGCCTATTGATCGTCGGTCTGGGCGCTACCGGGTATTCGGCTGCGCAATTTTTGCAAAAGACCCCGATTAAATTCGCCGTAATCGATAGCCGAAAAAATCCGCCGCTGATCGATAATTTGCGCGAACAAATGCCGGACGTACCGGTATTTTCCGGCGGTTTCGACCAGTCCGCACTGGATGTCGCCACTCATTTGCTGGTCAGTCCTGGCGTATCTTTACACGAAGCGGCCATCCAAAAGGCCGTGCAGGCGGGCGTCACCGTACTAAGCGACATCGACTTATTCGCTTGCGCCACCGACAAACCGGTTATCGCCATCACCGGCTCCAACGGTAAAAGCACGGTTACCACCATGCTGGGCGAAATGGCTAACGCCGCCGGCGTCAAAACCGCCATCGGCGGCAACCTCGGCACACCTGCACTGGATTTGCTGCAACAGGACGCCGAACTCTACGTATTGGAATTGTCCAGCTTCCAGCTGGAACGCACCACGGCTTTGAACGCAAAAGTCGCCACGGTGTTAAACGTCAGTCCGGATCATCTGGATCGCCACGACGGCATGGCCGGTTATGCGGCGGAAAAGCAACGGGTGTTCCGGGGCGACGGAGTGATGATCTTGAATACCGACGACCCGATGGTCATGGCCATGCGCGATCCCACCCGGCAAACATTGACCTTTTCCACCCAAACTCAAGCCGATTTTTATCTGCGTCGCGGCGAAATCGATACTTTAATGCAAGGCGAACAAGCCTTGATGGCAGCCAGCAAATTGCGCCTGGAAGGTAGCCACAACATCGCCAATGCGTTGGCGGCGCTGGCCCTAGGCACGGCTGCCGGTCTAAGCATCACCAAAATGTGCGATGCGCTCAGAAAATTCAAAGGCCTGCCGCACCGCATGCAAAAAGTCGCGGAAAAAGGCGGCATCAATTGGGTTAACGATTCCAAAGCCACCAACATCGGTGCGTGTATCGCCGCGCTAAACGGCTACGAGCATAAAGTTGTTTTAATTGCCGGCGGCGAAACTAAAGGCGCAGACATGACTGAACTAGTGCCTGCCGTCACCGAAAAAACCAAGGCCGTGGTCCTGATAGGCAAAGATGCACCATTGATCGCACAAGCTTTGAATAACTGTGTGCCTGTCCATTTCGCCGGCAACATGAAAGAAGCGGTCACCATCGCCGCCAGTTTGGCCAGCGAAGGCGACAGCGTGCTGCTGTCACCGGCCTGCGCCAGCCTGGATCAATACCGCAGCTATGTTGACCGCGGCAATAAGTTCGCCGAAGCCGTGATGAGCCTGCCCTTATGTTGAAACCGACGCCCAAGCCCCGCGCGCAAAACCGCCTGCACGTCGACCCGGTGTTGATGTTGGCGTGCTTCAGCCTGCTGGGCATCGGTTTTATGCTGGTCACGTCGTCCTCTTTGCATTTGGGCGTCAAAATGGCCGACGACATTTCCCACTATCCCTTCAAGCAACTCATTCATATTGCTTTTGGCTTGGGCTTTTCCGCGATTATTTTGAACATACCGATGCAAAGCTGGGAAAGAATGGGACAAACCCTGTTCATCGCCGGCCTGGCCTTGCTGCTGGTGGTATTGATTCCCGGCGTCGGCATCAGGGTTAACGGCAGTATCCGCTGGCTATCGATTCTGGGTTTGCGGATCCAGGTATCGGAGGTCGTGAAATTCATCTCGGTGATTTATATGGCCGGTTACGTCACCCGTCATGCCGACCACGTCCGCCGCTCCGCGTTCGGCTTGGTCAAGCCGTTGATGCTGTTTTCGGTGGCTTGCGTACTGTTATTGCTCGAGCCTGACTTCGGCTCGGCGGTGGTGATTCTGATCATTGCCATGGGCATGATGTTTCTGGGCGGCGCCAGAATTTCTCAATTCATTATTTTATTGGGTTTGGTCGCCAGTTTAGCGGTGATCTTGGTCATTGAATCGCCCTATCGATTGGCGCGGGTCACCAGCTTCATGGACCCGTGGGCCGATGCCAGAGATACCGGCTTTCAGCTCACCCAGGCTTTGATTTCTTTCGGTCGCGGCGAATTTTTCGGCGTTGGCTTGGGCAACGGTCTGCAAAAACTGTTTTACCTGCCGGAAGCGCATACCGACTTTTTGTTCTCCGTACTGGGTGAAGAGTTGGGCCTACTCGGCGTGTTGCTGATCATCGGCCTATTCGCCGCCCTGGTCGTGCGCGCCTTTGCGATTGGCGAGCAAGCAGAGCAAGCCGGTCTAAAATTTTCCGCCTTGGCGGCTTACGGCTTAGGTATCTGGTTTGGCTTTCAATCCTTCGTGAACATGGGCGTCAACATGGGCATGCTGCCCACTAAAGGCTTAACCCTGCCGCTGATGAGTTACGGCGGCGGTAGTATGATCGTGATGTGCGGCGCGATGGCGGTATTGTTTCGGATTCACTACGAAGTCACCGAACACAATAAAAGCAATGTGAAGGGGAAACACGCATGAGCGGCCGCATCGTCATCATGGCAGGCGGCACCGGCGGACACGTGTTTCCGGCACTAGCGGTCGCCCAGGAAATGCGCGCCCGTGGCTGGCAAGTCAGCTGGCTGGGCACCGAGAAAGGCTTGGAGAGCTGGGTGGTGCCCGCCAACAACATAGACATCGATTGGCTGGCGGTAGCGGGTATGCGCGGTAAGGGATTGTTCTCCAAACTTGCAGCCGGTTTTAAATTGATTCAAGCCTGTCTGCAGGCGCGGCGCATACTGAAACAGCGACAACCCGACGTGGTTTTGGGCATGGGCGGCTTTGTGGCCGGGCCAGGCGGGCTGATGGCGAAATGGTTGGGCATTCCGTTGGTGATTCACGAACAAAACAGGGTTCCGGGCACCACTAACCGTTTACTGGTGAAACTGGCCGCCCGCAAAGTGCTGGAAGCATTCCCGGACAGCTTCGCCAAATCTGTAAAAGCGATCTGCACCGGCAACCCGTTAAGAGATGCATTCATCGGTCTGCCGGAAAAATCCGAATGGCATCCACAAGCCGGACGCAATTTAAGGATTTTGATCCTGGGTGGTAGCCAGGGCGCCAAGGTACTGAACGACACCGTCCCGGCGGCATTGGCGGGGCTGACCAATCTGGATGTGAAACACCAAACAGGTAGCGTTATGCAAGCCGAAGTCGCCGAACGCTATCGTGCTTTAGGCTTAAACGCCGAAGCCGTGGCTTTTATCGAGGATATGGCCGGCACCTACCAATGGGCCGATTTGATAATTTGCCGGGCCGGCGCGATGACAGTCAGCGAAGTAGCGGCCTGCGGTTTACCGGCGATTTTCGTGCCCTTGCTGCACGCCATCGACGATCATCAAACTGCCAACGCCAAATATTTAACCGAAGCTGGCGCCGCATTGTTGCTGCCGCAACCCGAATTAAACGCAGACAATCTGCGTAAAACCCTAGAACGAGCCATGACATCATTGACATCCATGAGCCGGGCCGCCAAAGCCAAGGCCAGACTCGCCGCCACTCAGACCGTGGCTGATATTTGCGTTGCGGAGGCTGCCGTATGAACCGCCCCCACATCGAAAACCAAGCACTGGGCGACATCGACAAAATCCATTTCGTGGGCATCGGCGGCACCGGCATGAGCGGTATCGCCGAAGTGCTATCCAACCTGGGCTATACCGTGTCCGGCTCCGATATTAAAGGCTCGGCGGTTACCGACCGCCTGCAAGCGATGGGCGTCAAGGTTTATTTTGGCCATCACGCCGACAACGTGACCGATGTCGATGTGGTCGTCACCTCCACCGCTGTCGATAGAACCAACCCGGAAATCGTCACCGCCTACGAAAACCGCATCCCGGTAATTCCGCGTGCGGAAATGTTGGCGGAATTGATGCGCTTCAGATTCGGCATCGCGGTGGCCGGCACGCACGGCAAAACCACTACCACCAGCCTGACCACGATGATGCTGGCCGAGGGCGGCTTGGATCCCACCTTCGTAATCGGCGGCCGTTTGAATAGCGCCGGCGCCAACGCCAAATTGGGTTTGGGTAAATATTTGGTGGCTGAGGCCGACGAAAGCGATGCGTCGTTCTTATTCCTGCAGCCAATGATGGCCATTGTCACCAACATCGACCAAGACCATATGGAGACCTATGGTGGCAGCTACAGCAAACTCAAGGACACTTTCCTGAAATTCCTGCATCAATTGCCGTTCTACGGTTTGGCGGTGATGTGCATCGACGATCCGGGCGTCTGCGACGTGCTGCCTAATGTATCCAAGCCGGTGAAGACCTACGGCGTCAGCAGTTACGCCGACGTACGCGCTGTGGATATTCGCCAGGACGGCTTACGCACTCATTTCACGGTATTGCGCTGGGGTGATTTACCGCCCTTGCAAGTCACGCTGAACCTACCCGGCTGGCACAACATGCTGAACGCCTTGGCGGCCACGACTATCGCCACCGCCCTGGGTGTGGACGATGCGGCTATTGTAAAGAGTCTGGCCGAATTCAAAGGTGTGGGCAGGCGTTTTCAAATCAACGGCGACGTGGATTTCCAAGGCGGCAAGCTGACCTTGGTCGACGATTACGGCCACCATCCGCGCGAACTAGCCGCCACACTGGAAGCCTTGCGTCAAGCCTGGCCAACCCGCCGCAAAGTCGTGGTGTTTCAACCACACCGCTACACCCGCACCCGCGACTTGTTCGAAGATTTCGTCGAAGTATTGTCTAGTGTCGATGTGCTGATTTTGTTGGATGTGTATTCGGCCGGCGAAGCGCCGATTACCGGTGCCGACGGCAAAGCCTTGAGCCGCTCGATCAGGGTGCGCGGCCAGGTTGACCCGGTGTTCGTGCAAAACCGCGAAGATTTGGCGACCATCCTGGCCGGCATCGTCGAAAAAGACGACGTGGTATTGACCATGGGCGCCGGCAACGTCGGCCAGATCGCCGCCGAATTGCCGCAACAATTGGCCGAGGCCCTAAAGTGATGGTGGCTAGAGGCACTTTATTAAATAACGAACCGCTGGCGAAATATACCAGCTGGCGGGTCGGCGGTCCGGCCCAGCACCTGTACATCCCGGAAAACAAGGCCGACCTGATCGAATTTATCGCCAGCCTGCCGGCCGGCGAACCGTTGTACTGGATGGGTTTGGGCAGCAATTTACTGGTGCGCGACGGCGGCATTCGCGGCACGGTGATCAACACTCGCGGTCGCCTGAAAGAAATGTATCTGGCCGATTCCGAACGGGTATACGTGGAAGCCGGCGTACCTTGCGCCCATGTCGCCCGTTTTTGCGCGGATTTGGGCCTGACCGGCGCCGAATTTCTGGCTGGCATCCCCGGCACGATGGGCGGCGCGCTGAAAATGAATGCCGGCGCGTTTGGCGGCGAGACCTGGAGCATTGTGGAACGGGTGGAAATGATCAACCCGCGTGGTGAAGTCATTCTGCGCGACCATCACGAATTTGAAGTGGCCTACCGCTCAGTCAAAGGACTGGCCGACGAATGGTTTTTGTCTGCTCAGTTGAAGTTGAGCAAAGGCAACAGCGAAGCCAGCCAACAACACATCAAAGCGCTGTTGGAAAAACGTAACGCCTCGCAACCGACCAATAAGCCGACTTGCGGCTCGGTATTCAAGAATCCGCCCGGCGATTACGCGGCGCGCTTGATCGAAGCCTGCGGCCTGAAAGGCTTTGCCATCGGCGGCGCGGTGGTGTCGGAAAAACACGCCAATTTTATCGAAAATCGTGGCAACGCCAGCTCGGAAGATATAGAAGCCTTGATCGAACATATTCAAACCCAAGTACAAACGCAGTTCGGCATCAGTCTGCAAACTGAAGTCTGCCGGGTAGGTGAAAAAGCATGAAGCCATTACGCATCAAAAATGCCGCCGATTTCGGCAAAGTCGCCGTGCTGTTGGGCGGCTCCGCTGCCGAGCGCGAAATATCCTTGAACAGCGGCAATGCGGTGTATCAAGCCTTGAAAGCACAAGGCATCGACGCCGTCGCGATAGACGTGACCGCCAGCCCCATTGATGCCTTGGCGAGTGTTAACGCCGACAGAGTGTTCAACGTCATCCACGGCCGCGGCGGCGAAGACGGTGTGTTGCAAGCAGTATTGCAAGTCATGGGCTTGCCCTACACCGGTTCCGGCGTCATGGCGTCAGCATTGAGCATGGACAAATTGCGCACCAAGCTGTGCTGGCAAGGTTTGGGCTTGAGCACACCGCTGTGGTTTGTGCTGAAAAGCGCTGCCGATATTGACGCCTGCATCACCAAACTGGGTTTTCCGGTGATCGTCAAGCCGGCTCAGGAAGGCTCCAGCATTGGCATGAGCAAAGCCACGAACCGCGATGAACTGGCGGCCGCATTAGAACTCGCCGGCCAATTCCATTGCGACGTTTATGCCGAGCAATGGGTACTAGGCCAGGAGTACACCGTCGGTGTGCTGGACGGCGAAGCGCTGCCGGCCATCCGCTTGGAAACGCCGAATACCTTTTACGATTTCGACGCCAAATATCGGGCCAACACCACGAAATACCATTGTCCCTGCGGCTTGAGCGCGGAGCGCGAACAACAATTGCAAGCGCTTGCGGTACAAGCCTGCCAGGCCTTGAACGTAAAAGGCTGGGCGCGGGTGGATGTGTTTATCGACAGCAATGGCCAATCGCAACTGATCGAAGTAAATACCGTACCTGGCATGACCGACCACAGTTTGGTGCCGATGGCGGCGAAAGCGGTCGGCATCAGTTTCGAGGAATTAGTCTGGCGGATTTTGGAAACCAGCATGGCGGGTGCAGGTGAGCCGGTTTAGTGTGATTTTAATGACCGCGCTGTTGATCGGCGGCGGCTGGTGGGCTTGGCAGCAATTCGGCGCCAGCGCACTGAGCAGCAAGCCGATCCGCTACGTCAAGATTGAAGGCGCGTTCCAATACACCAGCAAAGATCGGCTGAAAGAAGTATTGGCGCCGCAAATGAAACAGGGCTATTACCAGGCCGACATGAACGCGATTCATCAAGCGATCAAAGCGCTGCCCTTGGTGGATAAGGTTGACGTAAAGCGGGTGTGGCCGGATGCGGTGCATATCAAAATCAGCGAGCAAAAGCCGGTGGTGCGCTGGGGCAAATCGGCGCTGCTGAACAAGCAAGGCGATTTGTTGGTGCCGGACAATATCGACGAATTTAAAAATTTACCGCTGATTACCGGCCCGGACGGCCAGGAAAAGAAACTGCTGGAGATCATGAAAGGCGTCTACATCGTGCTGAAGGATAAATCGATGCAGCTTGCGGAATTTCATGTCAACGAACGGCGGGCCTGGCGGATTAAGTTAGCCAGCGGCATGGAAATGCAATTGGGGAGAAAAGCGCCGCTGGAAAATATGCAACGCTTTTTAAAAACCATGGATTTATTGGGCGAGGAACAGCTGGCGCAAATAGCCAGCGTGGATACCCGATACCCGAACGGCTTTGCAGTGACCTGGAAACCGGAAGTCACTAACATCGATTGGAAAGCAATCGTGGAAAAAAATAAAAACCTGATTTAAACGCTTACTGAGCATAAACAATGGCCAAAAAGACAGATCGAAATTTATTAGTGGGGCTGGATATAGGCACGTCGAAAGTCGCTGCTATCGTTGGTGAATACCGCGGTGGCGACGAGATCGAAGTGATCGGCATCGGCACCGCGCCGTCCAAGGGCTTGAAAAAAGGCATCGTGGTCAATCTGGAATCGACCGTGCATTCCATCCAGCGGGCGATTGAGGAAGCCGAATTGATGGCGGGTTGCCAGATCAAATCGGTATTTGCGGGTATCGCCGGCAGCCATATTAAAAGCCTGAATTCACATGGCATCGTGGCGATCAAGGAAAAGGAAGTGACCCAACACGACATCGATAGAGTGATCGATTCGGCGCGGGCGGTGGCGATTCCGGCGGATCAGAAAATCCTGCACATCCTGCCGCAGGAGTTTGTGATCGACCAGCAAGAAGGCATCAAGGAGCCCATCGGCATGTCCGGCATTCGTTTGGAAGCCAAGGTGCATATGGTCACCAGCAGCGTCAGTGCCGAACAAAACATCGTCAAATGTATCCGTAAATGCGGGCTGGACGTGGACGACATCGTGTTGGAGCAACTGGCCTCCTGCGCGGCGGTATTGACTGACGATGAAAAAGATCTGGGCGTCTGCCTGATCGACATCGGCGGCGGCACCACCGATATTGCGATTTTCTCGGAAGGCGCGATCAAGCACACGGCGGTGATTCCCATTGCCGGTGATCAGGTCACCAACGACATCGCCGTGGCGTTGCGCACACCGACCAAAAACGCGGAGGAAATCAAACGCCAATATGCTTGCGCGTTGACGCAATTGGCGGACCCGCAACAAACCATCGCGGTGCCCAGCATCGGCGACCGCGAGCCGCGCAAGATCTCGGCGCAGAATCTGGCTGAGATCGTCGAGCCGCGTTATGAAGAATTGATGTTGTTGGTGCAAGCAGAGTTAAGAAGAAGTGGCTATGAAGATTTAATTGCCGCCGGCATGGTGATCACCGGCGGCAGTTCGCAAGTGAGAGGGTTGGTCGAATTGGCGGAGGAAATCTTCCATATGCCGGTTCGCATGGGGGTGCCGCTGCATGTATCCGGATTGACCGATGTAGCGGAAAACCCGATTTATTCGACCGCGGTGGGTTTGTTGCTGTACGGCAAGGACCATCACGGCCGGGCGTTAGGCATGAACGATGATGGCGCGGATCTGTTGTCAAAAATCAAAAGCTGGTTTCAAGGAAATTTTTAATTTTTTGTCTGGAGGGTGTGAAAATGAAATATGAATTATTGGATAGTAGCGGCACCGCGGTTATCAAAGTCATCGGCGTCGGTGGCGGTGGCGGTAATGCGGTTAACCACATGGTGGAAGACGGTATCGACGGCGTGCAATTTATCTGCGCCAACACCGATGCCCAAGCCCTGCGGGAAATGAACGTAGAGTCCATCGTGCAATTGGGTGTTGAACTCACCAAAGGCCTGGGAGCGGGCACTCGCCCTGAAGTCGGTAGAGCCGCAGCGGAAGAAAATCGTGACCGCATCCGCGAAGTCATTGCCGGCGCCGACATGGTGTTTCTGACCGCAGGCATGGGTGGCGGTACCGGTACCGGTGCCATCGCGGTATTTGCCGAAGTGGCGAAAGAACTGGGTGTATTGACAGTCGCTGTCGTATCCAAACCTTTTGATTTTGAAGGTTCCAAGAAAAAAGGCGTGGCCGATGCCGGTTTACGCGAACTGGAAAAACTGGTCGATTCCTTGATCATCATTCCTAACCAAAAACTGCTGCCGACTTTGGGCAACAATAAATCGCTGGTAGAAGCATTCCGCGCCGCTAACGACGTGTTGCGCGACGCGGTACAAGGTATCACCGAGCTGATTACTCACCCTGGCTTGATGAACGTCGACTTTGCCGACGTCAAGACTGTGATGTCCAATATGGGCAGCGCCATCATGGGCACCGGCGTCGCCAGCGGAGAAAATCGCGCCCGTTTAGCGGCGGAAAAAGCCATTGCCTGCCCATTGTTGGACGACAACAATCTGCAAGGCGCGCGCGGCATTTTGGTGAACGTCACCTCCAACGGCGACTTGGGTTTGAACGAGTTCGACGAAATCGGCAGCATCATGCACGCCTTCGCTTCCGAAGACGCCGACATGAAAATCGGTATGGCAGTTAATCCAGCCATGGGCCAGGAAATTAAAGTCACCGTCGTCGCCACCGGTATGGGTGAAAAAGCCAAGCAAGCGGCTTCGCCTATCAGTCTGGTGAAAAAAGTCGCGGCCGGCGAGATCAATTACGATCAATTGGACAAACCGACCATCGTCCGCCAGCAAAAACAGGAATCGACTCGGGAATCCCGCTTCGGCGCGCAACCTAGAAACGACGTCGATTTGGATTACTTGGATGTACCGGCTTTCTTGAGACGTCAAGCAGACTGAGGTCCGCTTGCGACGAGTCCTTATGAGGCTGCACAACCAAGTTCGGGGGGAGCTATCGCATAATCTGTGATAGACTCCCCGGCTTTGTTTTACCTATTTGTCGGCATTTCATGATTAAACAGCGTACTTTAAAAAACACCATCAGAGCCACCGGCGTTGGTTTGCATACCGGCGATAAAGTGTATCTGACCCTGCACCCCTCCGAGCCCGATACCGGCATCCGTTTTCGCCGCGTGGATTTGGAAACCCCGGTGATGATAGCCGCGCGCCCTGAAAATGTCGGCGAAACCAAGCTGTCCACGACTTTGGTCCGCGACGGCGTTAAGGTGTCCACCGTCGAACATTTGCTGTCAGCTTTGGCCGGTTTGGGCATAGACAATGCGATTGTCGATGTCAGCGCCGCCGAAGTGCCTATCATGGACGGCAGTGCCGGACCGTTTGTGTTTCTGTTGCAATCGGCCGGCGTGGTCGAGCAGGACGTACCCAAACAATATATCCGTATCAAACGCGCAATCCGCGTCGAAGACGGCGACAAGTGGGCCGCGTTCGAACCGTTCGAGGGTTTTAAAGTGACCTTTACCATCGATTTCGAACATCCGGCGTTTTCCGAGCATTTGAAAACCGCGGTGATGGATTTCTCTTCGACGACCTTCGTTAAAGAAGTCAGCCGGGCCCGTACTTTCGGCTTTATGAAGGACATCGAGTTTTTACGCGAGAACAATCTGGCGCTGGGCGGCAGTCTGGATAACGCCATTGTGGTGGACGACGATAAAGTGTTGAACGAAGACGGTCTGCGTTATGCCGACGAATTCGTGAAACACAAAATTCTCGACGCCATCGGCGACTTGTATTTGTTGGGTTACAGCCTGATTGGCGAATACCAGGGTTTTAAATCCGGCCACGCGCTGAACAACAAGTTGCTGCTGAGCCTGATGAACGACAAAGACGCCTGGGAAATGGTGACTTTCGAAAATGCCGAGGACGCACCGATTTCCTTTATGCATTCCGCGCAAACATCAGCACGCGCGACAGGCTAATCCCGCATCACACAGACATTAAGCTGTGCCGTGGCCGGTCAACTTGATCGGCCACAATCCTGCCAAAACCTACTAATCTTCCCGCAAGCGTTTCGCCAACGTAGCACCCAAACGCGCCAAAGCCGCCGCCAAAACATCCTGCTCATCCGCCTGTTTAAACTGCTGTGCAATCAAACCGACATTTTCCGCTGACGGCAAGCGCGGTGTGCGTTTTGGCCGAATCGGCTCGCCTGTCGGCGGCACAATCCGTACTTGCAAGCGGACAATATAGGGATGCCCCGCATCATGCAATTTGTCTAAAATCGCTCGATTGAAAAACCGAATTTGCGATGCCCAGCTGGCCGAATCGCAGTACAAGAGTATCTGCGCACCTGACGCCACGCAATGTTGAGCATGCGGAGCAATCTCAGACGGTAACGCCGTCCTGACAATGGTCAGCAAGGCCTGTTGCGCGTTAATTTTGGCCATACACAGATTCAACTGCTTGTTGTCAAAATCCAGCGCGGTCTTAAGCACATTTTTGCGATAACGAGTCATTGCAAATTCATTTGCTCTGAGCCGGCTTTTGGATATTCCAGAATCAGGCCCTGTTGATCGTTTTTAATAATATGCCAGCCATTTGCCACTATTTGCCGTTCATCAACGGCTGACAAAGGCAAATTTTCAGATTCCACACCGAATCGGCCCGGAAATAAACCGACGCGAATTGGTCGGCTGCCGGCTTGCTGTTTTATGTCACTGACAGCTTCGAGCACTGACATATACCCATCACCTGCGGACATGAACGCTCGCATTTCACCACCCTTTGTCCCTGCGGCAATGGCTTCAATCTGGCGGACTCGTGCGCCGCACTCTATCCGAAACACATGCGCCCAGTTCGATACCAAGTAAGTATCTGCCTGATTGCCGCACAAATAGGCTTTTCCAATTGAAAATGCCTGCGCCAATTTCGGGTAGTCGTTATCGCTGTTGCGGAAACTCTCCGAATTGACCGCATAGCTAGCATGGAAAAACACCAAGCAAACAGAAATCGCCAATTTGGCCTGCTTCCAGGCAATAATAGCGGGCTGCCTGCCATGATCAGCCAACAGCGCAAACATTCCAGCCCATAAAAAAGGCGAATATTGCAGGGTGTGGCGAAGATTAATCACCTCGCCCCATTGATAGCGGGTACGGGCAGCAACGACCACACAGGACCCCATGACCAGATAAATAGTTGAAATAGCCAAGGTTTTTTTACCGAAAGTCGGTAGATTGGACCAGCGGTATTTATAATCCGCGTAGGCAGCGGCGATAATCAAAACCCCGAATCCCAGTAAACCAGGCAGCGACCAAGCCACATACCGGGCACATTCGCTACAAGCCGTTGCATCCTTTAGCAAAGCCTCGATATAGGTGCGTAAATTCTCGACAAAACCTATCGTGCTTGGCCCCATCACATAGGGATTCAGCGACCCAAACATCACTATATTTCTGAGCAGCAGCGGCGCTACGACCACGGCCATGCCAAACATCGCCGCAACAGCGCGCAGCAAAACAACGCGCCGTTCCCCAGCGGCACTGCTTAACCAGCAATAACAAAAATAACAAATAACACTAGCCAGCAGCGCTAAATGCGCATTTCTGATTGCGTAAGCCATACCGGCAAGCAAACCAGCGAAGATAAAGCCGACGATGGACCGCGAGTTAAGCGTCAACCCTATAACAACCACCGCTAACCATAAACCGAATACATCGGTCAGCCCCATCAGCGAATGCTTGAGCACACCGGGTGATAATGCTGCTAATCCGGCCAGCAGCAAAGCATAAAGTGGTCCAAGGCTCTGCCGAAAACTGAAAAATAATAACCACGGCAATGTAATGGCGGAAAAATGCGCCAAACCTATCGCGGCATCTTTCGCATCGATACCGAAACTGGAAACGGCCGCCAGAACGACAGCAAAACCCACGGGAAACAAACGATTCTCGACCTGATCCTGATCTCCCGGCGCCAAGCCATACGGAGTAATCAGCAAGCTGCCTGAATTGAGAAAATTTCTGGCTTGTTCGATATAGCTGGCGCTGTCAGGCGTAAACGGAAAACTCGGCGACCTATAGTGCAAATGCACCATCACCAGTAGCGATATCACAGACAGAATGAATAATTGATGTAACAGTGCTCTAAGTTGCCAAGTCATACTTGTTAGTTATCTCGGAACAGAATCAGGAATTGGCCACGAGCCAAACGCCCTCGCAAATCAGCAAAATGCCCAAGACGCGGAAAGCGGTGACCGTCTCGCCGAGCAGCATGCCGATCAGCACGGTTAACGCAAAGCCCAAGCCTACCAAGGGATAGGCTTTACTGACATCCCATGATGCCAACACCTTCAACCAAACTATCGCACCCACGCCGTACAAGGTAAAACCGGCAAACACAAATTTGTTGGTAAATACGATCCAAGGCAGGCGTGGTGTCAGCGGCCCGGCCATCGCCTGCTTGACATCCACACTGGACATGCCGAGTTTCAGCATAAACTGCGCGGCGACAGACAGGACGATGCTAAAAATAGCGATCAGTAGAATTTGCATGGCTTATTCCCAATGTGAAAAATGAGCGGCTAATGTGGCGAACAGCATCAACAGAACTGTGATCCGGCTACCGAAGTCGCGAACCGCAAACACCAGCGGGTCATCGTGCATTTCCCCGCGAGCGGTTTTAATCCACAGGCGTGCTAACCAATAAATCAGGCCTATCGCCACAAACCATAACAGCTGCGGATTTAGGTAACGTATCTGAGTCTCCGCCGAGGTAATAAATAAACCAAACACCACCACCGCGCACAACGCGGAACTGACACCCAAGGGCCAGAGCACGACCAGATCCACCGCCCGATAATCGCGGCCGTGTGTGGTTTCCCGGCCTTTTTGTTGCAAAGCAACCAGTTCGGAACAACGCTTGACTAAAGCCAGACTGAAAAAGATAAACACCGAAAAAGCCAACAGCCAGGAACTGGTCGCTACCGACGCGGCCACGGAACCGGCAATAATCCTGAGCGTATACAGCAGAGATAGCACCATTACATCGATCAATACATAGGATTTCAATAGCCATGTATACGTAGTGGTGACGAATAAATACAACAGCAACATGCCCAAAAAGGCCTGCGACACGGCGAGCGCTAACACCAGGCCGGTCAGCAATAGCCCGCAAGCGGCTGCCAGACCTTTCAAAATGGGCAATTCAGCGCTGGCAAACGGCCTAAATTTCTTACGCGGATGATTACGGTCGCTGTCCAGGTCCCACAAATCGTTACCCATATACGTGGCGGACGCGGCCAAGGAAAACCCGAAGAAGCCCAGTACAACGGTACCCAACTTATCCAAATCATCAAACGAAAAAGCCGTTAGCAGCGGCACGAATATCAACAGGTTTTTCAGCCATTGATGCACCCGCAGCGCGCGCAACCACAACCGGATTTGGTTCAGGTTGGCAGTAAATTCCTGTTCTATCGGTGTATGTTCCCGCACGAATTTCGCGACCGGCTTTGAGGTATTAACCAGGATTGCGGCCTGTGCGGCTCGCCAAATCGGCAAATCGGCCTTGCTGTCACCCGCATAGACAAAATTCGGCCCCACTGCCTCGCGGATGGCCTCCAGCTTGTTGACACCTTTAAGATTATGGTTCTCATCGCTGCCTAACACTTTATCGAACAAATCCAGATGCTTGGCAACCGCATCGGCTATATCGGTATGTGCTGCGGTGGCGAGCACCAACTGCCTGCCCTTCCGTTTTTCCGCGCGCAAATACTCCAGCAAATCAGTCCGATAAGGCAAACTCTCGACATCAAGCGACGATGCTTGCGCCACGCGCGCTTTAAACGCCGCTCGCCCCTTCGCTAACCAAAACGGTAATTTGAATATAGCGTGCGGCTGCCGTTTACAGACCTGTAATACCGATTCGACCAAGGTGTCGGTGGGCGTCAGCGTGCCATCCAAATCAACGACAAGCGCGGCTAGCGAAGTTTCTGTCATGTTATGTTTCTTTTAGAGTGATTGGTGCAACGCTGAAAAAATCGAAAATATCTGGCTCATCGAAGGCATTGTAATGTAACAGCAATTCCGCAAGCTACGTTTAACTGGGCCCGCGCGGCCACCCACAACCTCCCTTGGCTGCGTCCCGCGTAATCCCCAGAAAATTCCAAGTACAATCCGGGCAGCATTTTTCTCGTTGAGTCTGTCTGTGACCCTGTTACTATCAACGACAATACGGTCCTGCCAAGCGGATTATCCGAATCAACAATCACAATATTGCGGAGGTTTTAATGACAAACTTATCGATCAAAATATTTCTAGCGCTATTTCTGGCGAGTCAAAGCATAGCCCATGCCGCCGATCTCACCCGCGCCCAAGTCGAGCAAATGCTGGCCAAGGCCGACAAGCAACACCCCGCCGACCTGCGCCGTAAGGACCTAACCGACCTGGACTTGTCGAATCTGGATTTTCGCAATGCCGATTTATGGGGCGCCGATCTAAGACGCTCCAATCTGAATAAAAGCAATCTGCAAGGCCTCACGCTGGATTTGACGGTGATGACCAATATCAAGCTCAGCGCCGCTAATCTAGCCAACACCAGCATCTTCGGCGTCAGCCTGATGCACGCCGACCTGAGCAACGCCGATATGAGCGGCAGCCGGGTGGTGGCGATCATGGACGGCGCCAATTTAAGCCACGCCAATCTCAGCAACGTGCAATGGGCGGCAGACATGAAGAATCAATCGATGGGCCTGATGCGCGCCAGCTTGAAAGGCGCCAATTTGACCGGTGCCAATCTCAGCAACGCCCAGCTTGGCCGGGCCATGTTAAAACACGCCAAACTGAATAACGCCAACTTACAAAACGCCGATCTGTATTCCGCCGAAATGGACGGCGCCAATCTGACCGGTGCCAATCTGACCAACGCCAATTTCTCGCAAGCCAAATTGCACGACGCGATTTTTACCGAGGCCGTGACGACCGGCACCCGCTTCGACGGCGCCCAAAACCTGCCTGATTCCGTCAAGCCCACCTCATCCAAATAATCGAGACCACTTCATGCAAATCCCCAAGCAATTACTGCAACGTAAATCCGTCGAAGCTTTGACCGATGTCCAGCACGGCTTAAAGCAAACGCTGACGGCCAAGGACTTGACCATCCTGGGCATAGGCGCGGTCATCGGCGCCGGCATCTTCGTCTTGACCGGCATCGCCGCCGCCAAATATGCCGGTCCTGCCATCGTGGTATCGTTCATTTTAGCCGGCATCGCCTGCGGCCTGGCAGCCATGTGTTACAGCGAACTGGCGGCGATGATTCCGGTTTCCGGCAGTGCCTACAGTTACGCTTACGCGACGATGGGCGAACTGATGGCCTGGATCATAGGCTGGGATTTAATCCTGGAGTACGCTCTGGCCAGCAGCACGGTGGCAATAGGCTGGGCCGGTTATCTCACCAGCTTTCTGGAAAATTTTGGCGTACATTTACCCACTTATCTCACCACCGCTTATCTGGCCAACCCCGCGGCCGGCTTCATCAATCTACCGGCGGTAGCAATCATTTTATTGCTGACCGGCCTGCTGGTAATCGGCATCCGCCAATCAGCCATCTTCAATTTCGTCATGGTACTGATCAAATTGTCGGTGATCATCGTATTCATCGTCGCCGGCTCCCAACACATAGAAACAGGAGAAAATTGGTCCAACTTCATGCCATTCGGGTTTGGCGGCGTCTTGACCGGGGCCGGGGTAATTTTCTTTGCCTACATCGGCTTCGACGCCGTTTCCACCGCCGCCCAGGAAGCCATCAACCCGCAGCGCGACGTACCCATCGGCATCATCGGCTCTCTAGCCGTCTGCACCTTGCTGTACATTCTGGTCGCCGGTGTATTGACCGGCATCATTTCCTACACCGAACTCAACGTCCCAGCACCCATTGCGCTGGCGGTCGATCATGTCGGTATGGGCTGGCTGTCACCGATCATTAAAATAGCCGCCATCGCCGGTTTGACTTCGGTGATGTTGGTGTTGTTGATGGGCCAGAGCCGGATTTTCTTCTCAATGGCAAAGGATCAATTGTTACCGCCGCTATTCGCGCAGGTGCATCCGAAATACCAAACACCGCATTTATCGACCATCCTAGTCGGCGTCGCGGTCTCCTTACTCGCCGGTTTCATGCCTATCGAGAAGCTTGGCGAGCTAGTGAGTATCGGCACCCTGTTCGCGTTCGTACTGGTCTGCGGCGGCGTCTGGATCTTGCGCAACAGCCATCCGGAAATGCAGCGCCATTTCAAATGCCCGGCCGTGCCCTATGTGCCGATTGGCGGGATTTTGGTGTGTTTGAGTTTGATGGCGGGTTTGCCGATTGATACGTGGATTCGGTTATTCGTTTGGCTGGTGATTGGGTTTTTGATTTATTTTGGGTATGGGGTGAAGCATAGTCAGTTGCGGTCTTCTTAGCTTTGGATGGCGTCATGCCCGCCGGGATGCGGGCATCCAGAGCCATGGATAGCGGGCTTAAATCTCCAAATTAATGTGTCGCTGGCGCGACGGCTGATTTTAATGTCGAGTCTCGGCCCGACGGCCGAGATACTTTCTTTTGCGTGGCCAAAAGAAAGTATCCAAAGAAAAGGCCACCCGGATGCCGCTCATTCCCTGCGCTCCTCGCTTTTGAACGGGGTTGCCAAAAGGGGCTTCCTGCCCCTTCGGCAACGCGATGCATCCCTGCATCGCCCCTACGGGCTGTTCCGTCCAAAAGCTCCGGTGCTCGGCGCGGCATACGGGAGAAAACCGTCGCGGATAACGAGAGGTTTAATTTACACATAAGTCCGATTACGCCGTGCTAATCGGACCTACAAGTTCCTCATTCCAGCTTGTCGGCTTGAAGTACGGAGCGAACAAACTTTGAGCAATCTCCTAAAGCGCCACCATTTTGAGCGATCGAAACGTTATAGTTTTTTGCTGCAACAACTTTTCCTTCAGAAAAAATAACAACTGCAAACTCATCCGAACCCTCGCCTGTTCTGCAAAAATGCCAAGCCTCTTTTTGTCCGGCGAACTCAGTGCGAGCAGGTAAACCCATTATTCGCGAAACATTTTCCTTTGACATTCCAGAATTGAGCATTGCAATCTTTTCAACTGCCTGTCGAGTTGGTTGTTGCGCACGAATACAACCAACCAATATTAGGGCTATTAATGGAATCGCCAAAACCGACGAGAAATGCATGAAAAACACCCTCAATATCTAACCTAAAGCTGCTGAATGGTCGCCGCCCTGCCAACCCGTATTTGATATTTTTACGGTGTCAGAATAATTGCAATTTTCACAGTGGAGCCTGAATTGCAAGGTAAATCCCTTAGCAGATTTTGACTTAATTTCTGGCAAATCATCGTAGCTGTTTTTCTCCGATTCTTCGCAAATCCTATAATCAAGCAACCTCATAATCTTCCTGCCCTCACATTTCGGGCAGAAAAAATAAAAGTAGTCAGTTCTATCAGTCGCACCAGCTAACTTTCCGCCCTGAACATCTTGACTGCCATGCCTAAATTGCTTTGCCATAACGTTTTTTTGATTGGTTGATCTCAATGGGCATAATATCATTTACGTTAATGTCTCCATCATCATTCGTCTTATAAGTGCCGCAGATACTGTTATCCAAGTCAAGCCAAATGAATAAGGCCGTAAGGCGCAATTCGTAGGGCGTCAATAGGCGCAGCCGTATTGCGCCGTATGTTGGCCTTAAATCATTCGGATCGGCTCGGGATGACGGGATTGCGCCCGTCACCTCTGCCACACCACCGGACATGCGGTTTTCCGCATCCGGCGGTTGAATCCAACAGCCTAAGCTGTTGAGAGTTCTGATGGCACAACTAAACCATAACGCCGCAACGTGCCATTGCCCAGGACTTTGTGTAGGACAATGCTTTTCGCAATACCCCACGCTCCGCCTGTACGATTGACCTCGTTTGATAGCTTGGTCTAATGTTACCGCTGGCGCGGATAGTCTGCATTCCCACGCGGCGCGTGGGAACGAGGGAAAACTTCGTAAAGAATAAGCTGCGATTGGGGCGAGGGGGCTCCCGTATGCCGCGCCGAGCACCGGAGCTTTCGGCGGGATCAGCCCGCAGGGGCGTCGCATGGATGCGGCGCGTTGACGAAGAGGCAGGAAGCCCCTTTCGTCTACCCCCGGCGAAAGCTTCGGAGCGCAGGAGATAAGCGGCGTCCGGGTGGCCTTTTCTTTGGATACTTTCTTTTGGCCAAGCAAAAGAAAGTATCGCGGTCGTCGATCCGCGAACCGACATTAAATCAAGCCGTCGCGCCAGCGACACCAAAATCTCCTCACCCCGCCCCTCTCCAGCAAGAGAGGGAGTATTACCTTCCGATCGCGTAATACTGCAACCCAAACTGCTTAACCAACCTAGGCTCATACATATTCCGCCCATCGAATATCACCTTGTCTTTCAACAAGCGACCCAAATCATCGAAATCCGGGCTGCGGAACTGTTTCCATTCGGTGACGATGATCAACGCATCGACATCGCTTAAGGTGTCTGCCTGTTTCGCGCAATACACCAATCCGGCTTTATCGCCGTAGATCCGATGCGCTTCTTCCATTGCTTCCGGGTCGTAGGCTCGCACTGTGGCACCGGCATCAATCAAGGCTTCCAGCAATACCCGGCTGGGGGCTTCGCGCATGTCGTCGGTGTTGGGTTTAAACGCCAGGCCCCACAACGCAAAGGTTTTGCCTTTAACGCCGTTGGGATAATGCGTGGAAACTTTTTCAAACAGACGGTGCTTTTGCCGGTCATTGACGTTTTCCACCGCGCTGAGCAATTCGGCTTGATAGCCGTAATCGCGGGCGGTGCGTTCCAGGGCTTTCACGTCTTTCGGGAAGCAGGAGCCGCCATAGCCGCAGCCGGGATAAATAAAGCTATAACCGATACGACTGTCGGAGCCTATGCCGTGGCGGACGTTTTCGATGTCGGCACCCAGTCTTTCCGCCAGATTGGCCAGCTCGTTCATAAAGCTGATTTTGGTCGCCAGCATGGCGTTGGCGGCGTATTTAGTCAGCTCGGCGGAACGGATGTCCATCGTGATCACCCGCTCCCGGCTGCGGTTGAACGGCGCGTACAGCGCTTTCAGCAATTCGGCAGTTCTGGGGTTGTCGGTGCCGATGATGATACGGTCCGGCTTCATGAAATCGTCCAACGCCGAGCCTTCTTTCAAAAACTCGGGATTGGAGACGACGTCAAACTCCAATTCCTGACTGCGCTCGGCCAATACATCCTTGATGGCCTGTTTGACCTTGTCGGCAGTGCCGACCGGCACGGTAGATTTATCGACGACGATTTTGTAATCGCTCATGTGTTCGGCGATGCTTTTCGCCACCGCCAACACGTATTTCAAATCGGCTGAGCCGTCTTCGTCCGGCGGCGTACCCACCGCGATGAATTGAAACAAACCAAAGTCCACGGCTTCTTTCACGTCGGTGGTAAAGCTCAAACGTCCTGCTGCAACATTATCCTTGACCATCTCGTCCAGACCCGGTTCGTAAATCGGGATGACGCCTTGTTTGAGTTGGTCGATTTTGCGCTGGTCAACATCCATGCACAGCACTTGATTGCCCACTTCGGCCAGACAGGCGCCCGTCACCAAACCCACATATCCACTGCCAAACACCGTAATTTTCATCGTTACACCTTGTAAACTAATTGGAAGTTCGTTTCTGTTTTAATCGATACAACGCGGAAATATCCTCGTCGCCATAACCCTTGGCCATCAGTTTGGCATAATCCGCCAGTGTGGCGATGGTTAGCGGACAACCTACACCGGCATGCTGCGCCATATGCTGGGCTATTTTTAAGTCTTTATGATGAAGCGCCAGTTTAAATCCTGGCGGGAATTGGTGTTGCGTCATGGTCTTGCCGCGATGCTGTAAAAACCAGTTACCCGCCGCCCCGCCGCTGACGACCTCGATGACTTTGTCCATCGGCAAACCTTGCGCTTCCGCAAACGCCAAAGCTTCGGTCACCGCTTGGTTAATCCCCGCACACATAATCTGGTTCACTGCCTTGCAGGCTTGCCCGGCACCGACATCGCCCAGATGTTCGATACGTGCGGTCATGGCCGCCAACACGGGCCGAACCAGCTCCAAGGTTTGCGCACTGCCACCGACCATCATGGCCAACGTGCCTTTGTTGGCGCCTTCCACGCCGCCGGACACTGGCGCATCCAGAAATGCGGCATTCTTCTCCGCAAGTTTTTGCGCCGCGACAATCGCTGTTTCACTGCTGACCGTGGACATATCCACCACCACACTACCAGGGCGAACGGTTTTAGCGACTGCATCCACCACCGTCAATACGTCTTTGTCCGCCGACACACAGATCAACACGACATCGACTTGACCGGCCAGTTGTTCGATAGTCTCGCAAGCCTGGACTTGCAATTCCGCCGCCAATGCCTCGGCTCTACTAAAGGTCCGGTTGTAAATCGCGGTTAAGTGGCAGGCCTTGGCAAGATTACGCGCCATGCCCTGGCCCATTGCCCCCAATCCGATCAAGCCTACCCGCATGTTATATCCCCCGAAATATTGTCTGGACCATTATAGCGTCTTAGTTGGGTCCTAACAGACCGTGCGGGCGATTATAACGCTCCGTGTTTTTGTAATAACGCGACAACATTTTCCGCCAAAAGCCGATACCCCCTATCATTAGGATGGACGGTATCCGACTTAAGCTCGTTATTTGCCAGAATCTTAGGCAAACTATCCAGATCGCTCGGCACGCCTTCAGATGCAGCCAGCTCTTCATAAATTTTCGCGCTATGTAAAAACACGATCCCAAACGCCGGCACACCGAAGATCACTACCGGGATATTGCGTTGCCGGGCTTCGGCTATCATGGCTTTAAGATTGTCCCGGGTCTGATCGGCGGCGAGTTGTTGCAGAATATCGTTGCCGCCGTGTATCAAAATTAATAGATCGGGCCTGTATTCATCCAGCAATGCCGGTAAGCGCTGCCGGCCTGCACTGCTGATCTCTCCAGGAACGCCTTCATTAATGACCTCGCGGCCGGTCAGTTGCGTGAGTATGCTGGGGTAATCATGCTGGGCCGAAGCACCGGTTCCATAAGTCAAGCTATCGCCAAAGGCCAGAATGACGGCGTTATCCGGCAGCTTGCTTAAGGCTGGCTTTGGTTTATTACAAGCCATACCACCGAATAGCAATGCTACAACCATCAGAACTATTTTCATGCACGCCCTCGATCCTTTAAGCGCCTGGGGCGCAGCACCCTTATCTATCCTTCTATCGCCTTAGCTATTTTTCCAGGTAGGTATAAGCATTCAATCCGGCCAACAGTTCCTGCTCGAAAGCCTGCTTTTGCGCAGCCGTTAATCCGCTGACGCCCAACTTTTGCCGGTAGGCGGTTTTTAACGCTTCGGTATTGATATGCACATAATCCAGCAGTTCGCTGACATCCTCGCCTTCCATGAAGTCGCCGAAAATATAGCCTTGCTCGTCCAGCTGCACGTTAATCGAATGCGTATCACCGAATAGATTGTGCATATCACCCAAAATTTCCTGATACGCGCCGACCATGAAAAAGCCGATCAGATAGTCCTGATCTTCGGGAATGGTATGCAGCGGCATGGTGTTGGCGATGTTCTGATGATCGACGTATTGATCGATACGGCCATCGGAATCGCAGGTTAAGTCTTGCAGGACCGCACGCCGGTTGGGTTGCTGCTGCAGATTATGAATGGGCATAATCGGGAAAATCTGATCGATACCCCAGATGTCCGGCATCGATTGAAACAAGGAGAAATTGCAGAATACCTTGTCCGCCAGTTTTTCATCCAGCTCCTGCAAAATTTCCCGATGATGGTGGTTATCCAGATTCAGCTCGCGCTGAATTTGCTGACACAAACTGACATAGTGCTTTTCGGCTTCGGCCAGATCGGTCAAAGACAAATCGCCTTGCACGAACTGGGCACGGGCTTCAGCCATGTTGAATTGGGCATTGTGATAAGCCTCGGCGATATTTTGCCCGCTAATCGCCACCGCCGTCGCCGCGCCTTGCAGGCTTTCAACTTCGGTAACATTAGTAATCAACACCGCATGATGCGCGGTGATGGCCCGGCCGGATTCGGTGATGATATTGGGCTGCGGCAAATCGTGTTGCTGCGCCATTTCCGCAAAGGCGCGGACGATGTTTTCCGCGTACTCGTTGACGCTGTAGTTGATCGAACATTCCCGCCGCGAACCGCTGCCGTCGTAGTCCACACCCAAACCGCCACCGGCATCGACCGTGGTAATGTTGGCACCCAATTGATGCAATTGCAGGTAAAACTGGCCGGCTTCTTTTAAGGCCAGTTTGATGTCGTGGATATTGGCGATTTGTGAACCCATATGAAAGTGCATCAACTGCAAACAGTGCAGCATGTCCACTTGTTGCAAACGGGCAATCAGTTGCAACACTTCACTGGCGTGCAAACCAAACTTGGATTTCTCGCCGCCGCTGTTCTGCCATTTGCCGGCGCTGATGGTCGATAAACGCACCCGCAAACCGATCAACGGTGTGACTTGTAGCTTAGCGGCTTCTTCGATGATCATCTCCAGCTCGGAGGGCTTTTCGATGACGATGAATACCGACAAGCCCATTAACTGGCCCATCAAAGCCATGCGGATATAAGCCCGGTCCTTGTAACCGTTGCAGACGATGGTACCGCCAGGTTTGGCCAGTCCTAAAATCGCCAATAACTCCGGTTTGCTGCCGGCTTCCAGGCCGATATGCTCGGCGGCAACAATGCTTTCCACCACATTGCCTTGCTGATTAACCTTGATCGGATAGACCGGCGTGTAATGGCCGCTGTAATGGTTCGCGGCTCTGGCTTGGTCGAAGGCCTGCTGCAGCTGACGGATGCGGTCGCACAAAATATCGGTAAACCGCACCAGCACCGGGAAGTTCAAGCCCTTGCCCCGCAAGGCCTGGGCAATGTCGAACAGATCGATTTCGGTCGCGCAATCGGCTTGCGGCTTCACGCAGACATGGCCCTGGTCGTTAATTGAAAAATAACCGTTACCCCATTGCTGGATAGCGTAAAGCTGCTTGGATTGTTCAATCGACCAGGGTTGTGTCGGCACGCGCGGTATCCTAACTGTCATAAAGAGGTAGAAATTCTAAAGTATAATGATGAACGTTATATGACTTTTTACAGGACTTTCCCATGCTCGACGATCAATGGTTTAGCGAAGCCCAAGAGCCTTCCGGTTCGGCCTTCTCGTTAAAAATCAAACGCAAACTGCACGAGGAGCAATCCGAATTTCAGTTTCTGGAAATCTACGAAACCGAACAGTTCGGCAATCTGATGGTAATCGACGGCTGCACCATGGTCTCGACTCGGGATAATTTCTTTTATCACGAGATGATCAGCCACCCGGTGTTGTTCACCCATCCCAACCCGAAAAATGTGTTGATCATCGGCGGCGGCGACTGCGGTACTTTACGGGAAGTGCTGAAGCATCCTGGCGTCGAAAAAGCCGTGCAAATCGACATCGACGAGCGCGTCACCCGCTTGGCGGAAATCTATTTCCCGGAACTGTGCGAATCCAACAACGATCCGCGCGCCGACCTGAAATTCATCGACGGTATTAAATGGGTGAAAGAGGCCGCGCCGAATAGCGTGGACATCATCATCGTCGACAGCACCGATCCGGTCGGCCCGGCCGAGGGCTTGTTCTGCGCTGATTTTTACAAGGATTGCTATAAAGCTTTAAGCGAGAACGGCATCGTGGTGCAACAAAGCGAATCAGCCCTGCTGCATATGAAAATTCTCAAGGAAATGCGCGAGGAAATGAAAGCGGGGGGATTTGCAAACTTCCAAACGGTCTTCTTCCCGCAATGCATTTATCCATCAGGCTGGTGGAGCGCAACGATGGCCAGCAAAACCGATTTGTCGAAGTTCCGCGAGCAGGACGCGGTCAACAAGGGTTTTGAGACTGTTTATTACAACAGCGACATCCACAAAGCCAGTCTGGCAATGCCGGAGTTTTTCAAAAAAGCCTTCGCTTAACCATTGCTCGAGCCGAAGCCACGCGCTTCGGCTCTGCTGAGCAGTTCTTAGCGCGCCACGCTGAACATGGCCTCAAATCGTTTGGCCACGTGCTCACATCCCTTGCTAGCTATCCGGCTATCTGCGACACTGAGGCCTTGTAGGAGGTTTCTTACAGCGCGCCTGACTGGCAAGATAGTCTCGCAACTGCCCGAGTAACGCCCCAAAAGCATATTTCATTACCTAAGCCAGGAGATGATTAGGACTCGCCCGATGACCACGCCTCCCGACAAAACTCAGTTAATCTTGTCCAACACCTTGATCGGCAAATTATCCGAAAACAGTCGTGACACTTCGGAGCTTGAGCCGTATTTGGTGGTGTTATCCGGTAGCGATCAAGGCAAGCAATACAAATTGCACCATCATCAGCATGTGTTGGGCCGCGAACCGGCCGTGGATATTCTGATTCCCGATCCTAAGGTCTCCCGGCGCCACGGCCGGCTCTGGGTACAAAACCGGCATATCCTGCTGGAAGACTTAAACTCCACCAACGGCACCTACGTCAACGGCAAGCGGGTCGCAAAACATAAACTCGAATTACTCGACAGAATCCTATTGGGCGACACTTACTTAAAAATCGATTACAAACGCGCCAACGAAGCTAAATCCGAACAGGCGCTATACGCGGCGGCGAATCTGGATGCGATGACCAACATTCTGAACCGCAACGCCTTCATGCTGCGCGCGCAACAGGAATTGTCTTTTTGTAAACGCAACGAAACCCGATTAACGGTGATGATGTGCGACGCCGACCATTTCAAGCGCACCAACGACAATTTCGGCCATCTCGCCGGCGATCAGGTCCTTAAAGAACTGGCGAAAATCCTGAATGCGGAAATGCGCCAGGAGGATTTCCTGGCCCGCTACGGCGGCGAAGAATTCATCATGTTGTTGCGTGACATTTCCAGCGATGCCGCAACCACCTTGGCGGAGCGCATCAGACTGACGGTGATGCAACATACGTTTCAATACCAAAGCCAGCCCATACCTACCACCCTGTCGATTGGCGTCTGCTCGTGCCGAATAATGGCCGACACCTCCCTGGAAGCCATTATTCAAGCAGCCGACGACGCCCTTTACCGCGCCAAGAAAAACGGCCGAAATCGCGTAGAAATCGACGCCCGATAACTTTAGCTTGCCAGCCGGCCAATACAAACACCTGGCTTCATAAGGTATTTGCATTTATCCGCGCCGTGCGTTACTGTCCAACTTCCAGTGTTTTCGGCGTTCTGCTGCTATGCTTAGGCATGCTACGTAGAATTAAATTTGTAACACCACGGGAGTATCTAACATGAATAAAAATAAATTCCTCACCACCTGTTTGCTGTCAGGTGCATTATTGGCCAGCCAAATGGCAAATGCGGACGAAAACCATCCGGGTTATCTGGCAGGTTTCACTTCCAGAGTTAGCCAAGGCTTTGCTAACACCACCTTCAGTTTTATTGAAATCCCTAAAAACGTGGTCAACATCACTCACGACCAAAACATTCTGCTGGGTTCAAGTTGGGGTCTGCTGCGTGGCGTAGCTCACACCGTCAGCCGCACTGTAATAGGCGTAGCGGAGCTGATTGCCTCGCCGATTCCCACCGATGAATTTATCTCTCCGCCCTACGTCTGGGATCGTTTTAGCGAAGATACCCGTTACTTCGGTCTGCATTACCCCGGCTACTGGACTCATTTCGGCCCGCTGGATCACGGCTATACCGACACGCTGGATCATGGCAAGTAACGCGGACGATACCGCTCGATATTGAGGATAAGATCATGACAAAAAAATACGTATACATCCCGCTTGCCGTTATGGCTTTGTCGCTGGCCGCCTGTTCCACGCCGAAAAAGGATGTGGCCGGGCTCAGCGCTGAGATTGATGCTGCATCCAAAGGTCATTACGGCCAAGCTTTGCTCCATGCTTCCGCGGCTGAACAGGACTTGAAAACCGCCAATCATGTGTTGAAACATTGGCAAAACGATTATTACTGGAACATCGACGAGAGTCTGAAAGCGCAAGAGGCCGCAAAATCGGCCGCGGCACACGTTTTGGCCTCGGAAAAAGAGTATTGCCAATGGCTGACAGAAGCCCATTCGCAAAACCACCATCACGTGGAAACCATTCACGAAACCGTGGCCTACTTTAAAACCGGCAGCCATGTGCCGTTTAAAACCAAGGAAGACACCATCAGCCATATCGGTCACTTTTTACACGACCACCCGGATGCAACAGCGACTGTCACTGCTTCCACCGACACAGTGGGTAAACCTGCGGCTAACCAAGCCTTATCGGAAAGAAGGGCTAAATCCGTTACCGAACTGCTGATTAAAAACGGTGCCAGAGCCTCGCAACTGGTCTCCAAAGCTATCGGCGAAGCGGGTGGCCCCGATAACACGGCGGATCAGAATCACCGGGTTGCCGTGGTTATTTCCGCACATCCCGACTATCTCGACTGCCCTAAATTTAAGTAAGCCCAACCCACCCTGCTCGCGCCAGCGGCAGGGTAATTGGCGGCAGAGATTCAATAACACGGTTATCGAATCTCTGCCCCATCTTAAATCTCGTCTGCCTGCTGTTTCTGCCGATCCGCGCTTTCAAAAATTTGTTTTTCCGCATCCCTGGCCTGATCCATGGGTTGCTTGATTGCATCAGCCAGCGGCTGCTGCACCACTGGCGGATTCGCCTTGTCTGGCGGCGAAGAATCGCAAGCCGGCAAACCGCCAGCTATTAGTAAAAAGATCAAAGCGTTTTTCATGGCTTTACCGAATCGGCGACGTCAAAGGTTAAGGGCAAAAACTCAATCATTGCGGTGCTCGCGAGGACGGCGCAAAACCTGCTTTATCGCCTGCTCCACCGCCAGATCGACAGCACCGGCCATCTCCTGATATTGCTGCTCGCTGACATTAATACCCTTATCGATGGTGTTCCGCACATAACACGGCGGTAATTGGTTCAGCGCCAGACAAGCCACGTCTTCCTGAAACGCTTGACTGAAAGGCTCGTCGGCCTGCTCAGCAAGCTTCCAAAGCCGATCTATCACCAATCGCTCGTAATAATTACTAATATTCAGCATAAAGGCCTCTTAAAAAACATTGGCTACCAATGCTGATAAGCATAGCCCAGAATCCGACTTGGCCGAATCCATTCGCCAGGCTGACAGAGGCCCTGATTATTCTCATTTTTTACGGCGGGCATAGCTCATTCCGCCCGCAACGCTTCCAGCGGGTTCAATCTAGCGGCCTTGATGGCCGGCACCACACCGGCCGCAATGCCGATAAATAGGGAAATTGCAAAAGCGGCAACGATGTAATTCCAGGCCAATTGCACCGGTAATGCCGGCACGAAAGCAGCGGCGAGCTTTACCAGTGCCACGCCCAATAAAACACCACCGGAACCGCCGACCAGACTCAACAACATCGCTTCGCCGAGAAACAGCTTAAACACCATGCCACGCTCGGCACCAATAGCCCGCAACAAACCAATCTCCGATACTCGTTCCGACACGGCGATGGTCATGATGGTGAGAATACCGACCGAGCCCACCAGTAACGAGATACTACCCAGCGCCGCCACCGCCAAGGTCAATACACTCAATACCGAATCCATTTTTTCCAGCATCTGGTTTTGGGTAACTATCGTAAAATCCTCGGCACCGTGCCGCGCTATCAAGCGGCGTTTGATGGCTTGCTCCACCGTTTCCGCGCTGGTCTCACTGCTGTATAGCAAATCGATTTCCATCAAACTCTGCCGATCAAACATCTCCATGGCCTTGCCGCTGGCAACGAACACCGTATCGTCCAGGTCAAAACCCAACATTTGTCCTTTGGCCTGCATCACGCCGATTACCCGAAACCGGTCGCTACCGATGCGAATCCGTTGCCCCAGAGGGTTGGTATTGCCGAATAATTCCGTGCGCATCTTACTGCCCAACACCGCGAACGCTCGCGGATTATCCAAACCATCGTCGGGTAAAAAGCGGCCGCTATCGACTTTCAATTGCCATACTTGCGGCAAGGCGGCGCCGACGCCAAACACATTGGCCCGGCGCTGTTTGTTGCCGGCCTCAATCCGGGCATTGCCCTGTACCATGGGCATGGCGGCCAACACGTGATCGAGATTTTCCAGACTGGCCGCATCGGCCGTGGACAAAGGCCGCACCGTGCTGATGGTCGCACCGGACATGCCAAACGTGGTGGTTTTTCCGGGATAAACCGCGATCAGATGCGTGCCGAACTGGGTAAATTCCGCTAACACGAAACTATGAATGCCCCGGCCGATGGAGGTCAAAATCACCACAGCGGCGATGCCGATGATCAGGCCCAAGGCGGTCAACAACGAGCGCTGCTTATGGCTGCTGATGCTGCGTAACGCCAGTTTGGCTAAATCCAGCCAGATCATCTTAGCGCCTCGCCAAAGCCGCGACCGGGTCGAGTCGCGCAGCCTTGCGAGCCGGCAACACCCCAAAAACCAGCCCCGTCACTAAAGCGACGGCCAAGGCCGACACTCTGGCCCAAATCGGTAGAGCAACCGGAAAATTCGGATACAACCACTGCAAGATCAAAATACCGAACTGACCGAGTACGCTGCCGACCAGCGCGCCGGCCAGCGACAACAAGGCCGCTTCGCATAAAAACCAGCGTTGCAGTTGGCTTTGCGTGGCGCCCAAGGCTTTCAGCAAGCCAATTTCGGCAGTGCGTTGGCTGACGCTGACCAGCATCACATTCATCACCAACACCCCGGCCACCGCCAGACTGACCGCGGCAATACCGGCCACGGTAAAAGTCAACGCGGTGAGGATTTTATCGAAGGTATTCACCACGCTATCCTGGGTAATCACCGTCACATCGTCCTCGCCTTCGTGGCGCAGCTTGATGATAGTGCGGACCTCGTCGACGGCCTTATACATGGCTGCTTCAGAGTAGGCTTCAATTAAAATCCGAAACAATGAATGGCTGTCGAACAAGGCTTGCGCGGAAGCCACCGGTACGATGACTAGTTCATCAAAGCCGGTGCCTATCGATTGACCTTCCTTGGCTAACACGCCAATCACTCGAAACCGCCGATCATTGATGCGCAGCCATTGCCCTACCGCTTGTTGATGGGCAAACAGTTCCTCGCTGATTTTTTTGCCGATCACGCACACCGAGATTTCCTTATCCGCGTCGGCCTCCGGCAAAAACTGGCCTTGGGCCATGGTGAGATGCCGCACGCGCAGCAAGGCATGCGTAGAGCCCATGATATTGGTTTCCCGCTCCAGACCGCCAACCGATACCGGCGCGGAGCCGATACTGACCGGGGCAATCGCCGCAACGTGCTTGCTGCGGAATAAGGTAGCGGCATCATCCAAGGTCAAATCTCGAGGGGTTTCGCCGAACAGGGGCGGGTGGCCGCCGGTGGTTTCGGTGCGGCCGGGCAAGACAATAAGCAGATGGGTGCCCAACGATTCGAATTCGTGGACCACATAATTGCGGGCGCTGTCGCCCAATGCAGTCAACACGTTCACGGCAGCCACGCCTATGCTCATCGCCAAAATAATCAGTGCGGCGCGCAGGGGTTGAGTCCGGATGGCTTTGCCGGCCTGAAGAAGTAAGTCTTTACTGAGCATGGCGATTGGGTAACAAGCTTAGCCGGCAGTTTAGCCGGAACCGCCAACAAATACCCAGCTAAAACGTGAGCGCTCCATAGACTTCGGAGTTAGAGCCTTGAGTTTTGGTTTTCCAGAGGCTGAGCAGAGCCCCTATAGAACCGGGACCGATCAATTTTCGAAGTAATTGATTATCAGCTTGCCGCCGGACATCACCAAATCAGGGTATTCCAACAACTTAAGCTTTTGCGTCGGATCACCTTTTACCGCGATCAGATCGGCCGGCGCGCCGGGTAATAAGGAGCCAAGCAAGGGCGTATTCAGGTATTGACCCGCTTTGGAGGTTGCGGTCCGCATCACATCCAACGGCGTCATTCCGGCCAGATGTTGCAGGTACAGCAATTCCTGCCCATCTATGCCCCAGGGAATGTCGGGATGAGCGATTTCCGCGCCATATAAAAACTCCGCGCCCAACTCGGCCAAGCGCCTGACATTGCTGTTCACGCCCGGACATTTCGACAAAGTATCGATGGTGCCGACGATTCTGACCTGTTGCGCCACGGCCCGCTGCAATTGCGCGTCCGGCAAACTGTCGCAGGGCGCGTGGGCCCATTCGTCGACACCGGCATCCAAGGCCAATTGCGCGCCTTTGGGCTCGGCAAGATGCGCCGCCACCCGGCGGCCGACTAGATGCGCTTCGTCGACAATGGCCGCCAACACCGCCGGCGCTAACATCGGCCAGCTATGTGGTTTATCGTGCGCTTTGCTGCGTGGGTCTTGGGAATGAGCGTGCGTGTGTCCGCCAGACCAAGGCGCGCCCGCTTCGCCGCCGGGCTCCAGCGCCACTTTAATCACTACCGCGCCGCCTGCCACCAGTTTACGCACCGCTTGCCGCGCCTGCTGCTCATCGGCTACCGGCATGGCAATGTCGGTTTCGCCAAGGTTAGGGATCGGGTAGCCTGCCGGCGCGGTTAGAATCGGCCCGGACGTCATCAGCCTTAAGCTGCCGTCGCCGCCGTAAGGCTGATGCAGCGGCCCGCCGACATCACGCACCGTGGTGATGCCATGGCGCAGCACGGTATCAGCCGGTACGTGTTGGTAGCTAAGATGCGCGTGCAATTCAATAAAGCCCGGCAATAAGGTGGCATCGCCTAGCTCAAGCCGAGGCGCATCGCTATCGTTAAACGCTTCCCGGCTGTCTATCCTGGCGACCTTCCCGTCGCTTATCAGCACCGCAGCATCGCTTCTGAGCGTATAGCCATCGAAAACCCGCGCTGCCGCGATGAGCAGCGGTTGGTCTTGGGCGAAGGCGATGCTGCCCGGCAAGGTCAGCACCAGCGCGGAAAGCAATTGGAGGCAGCGGTTGAAACTAGATTGAGATTTCATGGCTATTTCGCAAAAAGCAGTGCCGGCGAAAGCCGGCGCTGTCGAGTTGATGGGGATTAAATCGCCTAGAAGCTGGCGGCAATACCGATTTGCCCCCAAATACCCGGCATTTGATAACCAGGGCGATAGACATAGCGTTTATCAAACAAGTTTTCCACGCTGACAAACACTTCGCCTTTTTTGCCTAACTCGGCAATAGGATAGGCCAGCCGGGTATTCGCCACAGTAAAGGCTTCGACACGTTGGTTATTCACCTCGGCGACATTCCGGGCGCGATTCAACGCCCAAGTTCTTGATTGGTATTGCAGATCGAAAGAAAAGCGCAGCGGACCGATGGGGCCGTTGATGCCGGCGGTCACCGCTTGTTCCGGGGTGTAGGGCAAATTCGGGATGCTGGGGTTGAGTAGCGTCAATCCGGCAAATAGACTCCAGTCGGCGATCAAGTCTTGTTTTACCGACGCTTCCAAGCCACGCATCCAGTACGAGCCGTAATTGATATAAGCACCCTGGGTTAAGTCGAACACGTAGCGATTCTTGACGTTATCGATGAAAAAGCTCAGGTCGATTTGCGTACTTTTAAAGGGCGAAGCTTTCAAACCCACTTCAGCATGATCGACGTTTTCCGGCGACAAGTTTTGCCAGCCGTCGGCTGAAAAATTCGGCAAAAAGCCGCCGGAAAATAGATTTAACGGCACGTTCGACAAGGCGCCTGAGTTAGCCGCCGCGTCAATGCCGGGATAGTTGACGCCGTTTGAGACGTTGCCGAACACGGTTAAATCTTCGGAGACAAATGACAAACCGGCATGCGGGGAGGCTTTGGACTGGTAGTGGCTATGGTCGTAAAAACGCACTCCGACAGACGGGACCATCACCCACTCTTTGCTCAGCACCAGGTCGTGACTCAAGGCCAGGTAAGGACTGGTGAGTCTAAAAGTGGGGGTAGCGAATTGATAGACTTGGTTGCCGGTCTGGCTGCCCAGGTTAGTCACTTTACCGTTCAGCCACTCGTTATCTATCCCAGCCGTTAAGGTGCCGCCCTGCCAGGGCGAAAGCTGTTCCTTCCAGCGAAAACCGTCCATGCTGTATTGGCTGAGCAGATTCGAACGGTTGTCGGCAAAACCGGTGAAGTAAGTATTTTGACTCAACCAATTACCGTCGCCGCCGTTATGGTAGAGAGTAAATTTGCCCTGCCAATCGCCGTGCGCGTGGCTGAGGCTGGCGGCGACCATGCCGGCAACCGTATCGTACTCGCCGATAGGCAGTGTTACTCCGTATTGTCCGGGGTCGCCGGCCCTATTATCCGCGTACAGAAAAGTCACATCCGAGCGCCATTGCGGATTTAGCTGGTAGCCAGCCTTGCCCATCACGTTGCGTAATTCGCCGTAGCCGTTTTGGCGGTGGCCGTCTGATTTGGCGTAGCCTTGCGCCAGTGAGAAATCGAAATCGCCGTACTTGCCTTGCACATCCGCTTGTTCGGTAATCGTGCCGAAAAAGCCGCCGGACAATCGGCCGCTGCCGTGCAAACCGTCCTCCGCCGCAGCCTTGGTTTGCAGATTGATAGAACCGAAATTGTTGCCGTTGATAGCCGGCTGCGGGCCCTTGTAAACCGTAATCGATTGCATGCCGTTGACGGGCAACAAATCCAGCAAAGGATGGTTCCAGGTAGCCATATACAAAGGAATATCGTCGATATAGGTCTTGATCTCGCTACCCGGACGGCCAGAGCCCTGACCGCGAATCGAAACCGCGCCGCCCTGGTCGCCGCCGAAGGCGCCGACGGGGTTATAGCGGGAAATTTGTACGCCGGGTGTTCTTTTCAGGACGGACGCCAAGTCCAAGGCATTTTGGTCGCGGATTTGTTCTTCAGTGACGACCGCAGATACGCCGGAGAACTCGTCCACATGATTTTCTTCGATAACAGGGTTGGCGACTACCTCGGTGGAATCGAGCTGGTCAGTCTTTTCCTCTGCCAGGACGGCGGTACCGGCTTGCAGTAGCGCAAAAAAAACCAGCAAGGATTTGGGTAAATTCAGTAAGGGCAGCACGGCGTATTTCATGATCATTCCAGTCAACATTCGGCAAAAATAAAACCCTATCCACCGAACATTTATCGCTGAATGTTCGAATATGGAAAGCGTTTATCACAATGCTGATTTTAACGAATCACTCGCAACCGCCTGAGTTACTTTCATATGCTAAAAGTAATATTTTTTATGCTATAAGTAGCAGCCGGTAATATCCGAATTTTCGACTACCTCATCAAAAAAAACTCAGCGGCCTATTTAGCAACTATTAATTAAGCCAAATAACATAGTTTAAATAAAATTGCTTATTAGCACCAACACTGGGATTGCCATGACGAAGAAAACGGCGGGACGCTGGCGCATCAAAAACGACGAATTGCAATCCCGCCAGCAAGGCAACTGCCTGACTGAGTATCTGCCGGATGACATAGGCAAAGGCTACTCGACATTATTTCCGCTCGACCCAGACTTGAACTATATCGAAACCCATTATCAGCCCAGTCAGGATCTAGCTATTCTGACCCGAATGGATCAGCACAACCCTCGCCTGGTGGTGACTTTGGGCATGCAAGGGCAATCGAGATTCGTTGATGCGCAGGGCCAGGAAATTACTTTTAATGAAGGCTATACGTCGATAACCGCATTCAGCTCCAGTATTGGCGAACGCCAATATCAAGCCAATAATCCAATGGCCCAAGTGCGGTTTTCGATGAGTAAATCTTGGTTGAGTCGATACTTCGGCGAAAATACCGCAACGCGATTTTTTAATAAGAACGGCATTAGTTTAATAAGTTATAAACCCATTTCAAATAGGGCATTAATAGCCACGCGACAGCTATTAAATTGCGATCCGAATAATCCGGCAAGACATGTATTTATGCACGGCCAAGCCCTGTCGATATTAGCCGCGGAAATGACTCATCTATGGCAAGATAATCGGAAGACATCGCCGGTATTTTCAAAAAAAGACCAAGTCATTGCCCAAGCCGCGCATAACATTCTGTTAAATGAATATAAAAACCCGCCATCGGTTGCCGAATTATCCAGACGCGCCGGCACCAATCAATTTAAATTAAAACAATTGTTTCATCACTTTTTTAATACGACGCCGTATGGCTTATTATTAGAGATTCGCATGAAAACCGCCTATCAGTTATTAGAATCCAGCCGCTGTCAAATCGATGTTGCCGCCGCCTATGTCGGCTACAATCACGCCAGCAATTTCAGCACTGCTTTTAGCAAATATTTCGGCATATCCCCCCGCAGTATCGCCAAAAACCACACATCCAAACCTTAAGAGGTTAATATACCTGCGACGCTGACCAAATCCGTGCGTCGGTAGCCGGCGCAATGATGTGCATTTTGGACTCGCAAGCCGTCAGGCCGAACCGATACGGCCCTATCCTCAACCTATTCGCCCTTACCGACGCTCTTAAGCCAAGCCACCAGTGCCCGCCGACACTAATCAGCCGCAAACCATCCAAACTCCCACGCCTATCTTGCCGCTGCCTAACAGCCGCCTCGGTCTGAGTTATATGCTGGTCGCTTGTGTCTTGTTTTCGGTGATGAACGCCGGCGCATACGCCATCGGCCTATTCGATACCGGCTTGCCGCCCAGCATGATCAGCTTTATCCGCATCCTGGCCAATTTCTTGATCCTGACAATTCCGGCGCTGATCGGCGGCCGACTGCTCGGCCTGTTCGGCGACGCCCGCCCCTCGCTGTGGTTGCGCGGCTTGTTCGGCAGCACGGCCTTGATGCTGTCGTTTGCGGCCATCGTCCGCATCGGCCCCGGCGAGAGCGCATTTTTGACCGCCAGCAGCGGTGTGTTCGTCATGTTGTTAGGGCCACTGGTTTTGGGCCAAAAAAACTCGCTATTGGTTTGGCTGGCCATTATCGGCTCGTTCAGTGGGGTATCGCTGCTATTTGATTTCGAAAATAGCCACAACTTATTCGGACAAGCCATGGCCTTGCTGGCCGGCCTGTTGTCGGCGCTGGCCTATTTGATGGTGGCGCGTGCCGGGCGCAGCAATACCCCGCAAACGGTAATTTTCTATTTTTGCCTGGTGGGCTTGGCGTTACACGGCATTTATTTTGCGCGGTTTGGCTATCGCCTGCCGGGCTCGGCGGAAAGCTGGGGCTTATTGCTCCTGGTAGGCGTGTCGGGCAGCGGCGCGCAACATTATATGACTCGGGCTTATCAAGCCGCGCCAGCAGCCTTGGTGAGCTCCATAGGGTATTTGGCCCCGGTATTAAGCTTAGCCTGGAGCGTCTTGCTATTCGAACAAATTCCCGGCCAAACGGCCCTGATCGGCACTACGCTGATTTTGGTGTTTGGGGTGATGTTGCCGTTTCTGCGTTAAGCCAAACTGGCTAAACGCCTGTTCTTCAGATACCGGGTTGCTTGCAACGCCTGACCATCGGCATGTCATTGCTGAATTGGCAGTCGCTTTCGAGACCAGATTTTAAGCGGCAACCTTGCAATAAGAAGGAACCCAACTGCGGGCGACCATGTAGTCCGGCAATTGATTAAAATCAAACGCTTCGCCGTGAGCGATCATTTGCTTGACATCGAATAATTCGCCCACTTCCGGAATGTCCTGATAAAACAGTATGTAAAACGGCTTAACCAGATAGCGGGCAATCTTAATGCCCACCGACCCGATGAAATTACGGCGTTGTCCGACGTGCGCGACTTCGTCGATGGTGATTTCGTCCAGCAAGGCTTTCAGACGATCTCTAACTTCCGGCTCGTCGGCCAATAACTCGTCGAATAAGGGATACAAATGGCAATAGAAGCTGACACCCATTAACTCGGTGACGAAGGCCGGCGTATCCATCAATACCCCCGGCAACTTCGGAAATTGTTCGTAGATCATTTCCTTAAACGGGGTCAACGGTTCCCATACCACCCGCTCTAATCCGCAGGTTTTCAGCATTTCATCAAACAAACGCCAATGGCAAAACTCTTCGGCCAGATGCACTCGGGAAATTTTGTCTTCCACGCTATGCGAATTAGCCATATCCGGCACCACATCCCAGGCGCCTTTGATACCTACCCACTCGTGGCGCGCGAATTTATAAATACCGCAGAGTAATAAGGTCAGCCTGTCCAAGGATTTTGGATCGTCCACCATCTTCACATAATTACGATAAAATGCTTCCGGGTCCGCTAAGGGCTTGTGCAAGCGCACCGGATTATTTTGAAAATAAGCCAATCGCTCGCGCTTTTTAGCCAAATCCCGGTCCGCTTCCAATAACTCACCGCCATGTTGTTGGGTAAACAGCCAATAATCAGCAAAATTTTCTTGCCGTTGCACGTCGCTGGCTGGCGTAAAAATAGAACGATATTTGAGCTGAGTCACAAAAAACTTCCCAATCTGTGGCTGAAAACACAGATTCTAACGAATTAATGACTTAGAGGTGGATTTTAAAGTTTTTCCGTCGTGATCGTTCGATTCCCGCTGCATTCCCAACCACATCAACGCATCGTCACGATTATTAAAAATCCGATAAACCCAATCGGCATCCCGCGGCATTGACAACATAACTTGGGTGGTTAGCTGACTAATATGGGTATACACCACAAATGCCGCCGCTTTAATACCAAGCAAAGTACCCATAGCAGTTTGCGAGGCAAAGTCATAGTGATAGGCGTTTACTTTGTGCACCAGCAGCAGATAGGGCCTCTGCAAATGCGCCACGATCCAAGCATGATATTCGTCGACAAGCGCCAAGTTGAGTTCCACTCCCTCATCGACAATAAACTCCGCCAAGTCCTCATCCAGCTTGATGGCATTACAAAAACTTAATCTATATCGCTCCATCATCCCTCCTCAGCCTACTGGCGTGTCAACTCTGTTGACAGTATCGCACAACCAGGAAAACTCTAACGACAAAGTTATCGCCGCCAAGCTTTTTTAGCACCGTTCTAAATGAAAAACTAAACCGCGCCGTCCGCCAAACGGCCGTCCACAATGCGCAACTGCCGCTTGGCTCTGCCGCCGATATTTTGATCGTGAGTGATGATGATTAAAGTCACGCCTTGCTGATTTAAATTCTCCAACAACTCGATGATGTCCTGTCCAGACTTGCTGTCCAGATTGCCGGTCGGCTCGTCGGCCAGCAAAATACCGGGTTGCATGATCATCGCCCTGGCAATGGCAATGCGCTGCAACTGGCCGCCGGACAATTGATTGGGCTTATGCTCGGCACGATCCAGTAAACTCACGGACGCTAGCGCCTGTAACACCCGCTGCTTGCGCTGCTTACTATCAACCCCGGCCAGAATCATCGGCATTTCGATGTTTTCCGCTGCGGTGAGCCTGGGGATCAAATGAAAAAATTGAAACACAAAGCCGATATTGTCGCGTCGAATCCGCGCCAGCTCGTCATCGCTTTGCCGGGTGACATCGGTGCCGTTTAATAAGTATTGGCCGGCCGAGGGCTGATCAAGCAGCGCGACAATGTTTAACAGCGTCGATTTGCCCGATCCTGACGGCCCCATCACCGACACATATTCGCCGGGCCCGATAGACAGGTCTATCCCGTTCAAAGCCTGTACGGTCTGCTCGCCGACCTGAAATACCCGGCGAATGCCACTGAGCTGAATCATGGCTTGACACTGACCGTTACGCCGGCCGCCACGCCTTCCTTGCCAACCGACGTCACTACTTGATCGCCCGCTTTCAGCCCGGACAGTACTTCCGTAAAACTCCAGTTGGATAAACCGGGCTGGAAGCTCTGTTCATGCAACACATGGTCTGCGTCTATCAACAATACGCGATGATTCTCCAGAATCGCCTCGGCCGGCAAACGCAGCGTGCGCTCTTTTTGACTGAGCAACACTTCAATGTCGGCGCTGTAACCCGGCAACAGCTCCGCCAGATCTTTGGGATCGCGCAAGGTCACTTCCACTTCCACCGTGCGCGCCTGTTTTTCCTTTTCCAACACGTAGGGCGCGACGCGGGTGACAATGCCGGAACAACGCTTATCCGGAAACGCATCCAGCGACACACAAGCACTCATGCCGGTCTTGATGCTGGCTGCGTCCACTTCATCGATAGGCGCGGAAACGGTCAAACAGCTGACATCCAGCAAGTCAATGGGCGGCAAGGTTGGAATCCCCGGCGGCGACGGTGTAACAAATTCGCCCAACTCGGCATTCACTTCCGCCACCGTGCCGTCAAACGGCGCTTTCACCAAGGTACGCAGCACCGCCGCTTCCGCCACGCCCAATTGCGCCTCTGCCACCTCAATGGCTTGCAGCGCGGCCCGGCATGCCGCGCGCTGCGACTTGCCGCCCGTCACTGATTTATCGACTTGCTCCACAGACACCACGTTTTTGTGTTTTTGCAATTGCGTCATCCTGGCCGCTTCCCGCTCCGCGCCACCGGCCAATTGGCAAGCTTGTTCTGCGCTGGCTCGGCTGGCATTGATCTGGGCTTTTTGCAGTTCAACCTGAGCTTTTAAGTCCTGGTTCCAAACCTCCAATAACACCTGACCCTGCTTGACTTTGTCGCCCTCCTTAACCCGCAGCTGCGCCACTTGCCCGCCGGTTGCCGGCGCCAGATAGGCCCGCCGACACGCTTTGACCGTACCCACCCGGGTATTCGCTACCGTCGCCCGCACCTCGCCTTCCGCCAAAGTGTAAGCCTCCACTGCCACCGGCTGCGGGCGGCGGCTATAGAGAAATAGTGCGGTGACAGCTATAAGCAAGGCGGCAACAATCAGCGTTTTACTTTTCATGGCGCGAGAGGGCGGATGCGTTGTACAAATTGGGATTCCACTTTTCTGAGCTTTGCTTTGGTTGGCGATAACCGGGGCGAAGTCCTCGTTGCATTTTCTAGTTCGCCACGTGACCACCCTACATTTTGTGGGTAGTAATCGCCAGTAGGGCTTGCTGGTAATGCCGGTAACGCTGGCGGCCGGCCTGTTTGCACGCTTCGCTGTTGTCCAATATTTCCAGGATACGCTCGGTCGGGGCGGTGGTCGGCGGGTACAAACTGGATAGGTTGACGACAATTTTCTGCCAGCCCTCAGGAATGTTTTCGCCACCAATTAGGATGGTGCCGGTAAATGCCGGGATTTCTCCGCGATAGGTTTGGTGCGGAATAAAACTGCCGGCCCGGAAGGTCCACAAGGCTTTATCGATTTGCTCGGCTTGCTCCGCCGAGTCGGTCAGCACATAGGGAAAATGGCCGCTACGGTAGATTTTCTCGATCAGCTTGCAGGCGAAATCCTGGCGTTGTTGCTGGTCATGGGTCGCCAGCACGTAGAAGCTGACTTCGGGGAGGGATGGCGAATGACTGGGGTCGGTCATGTCGTTTTAAGCCTGCGGAAAGTGCAGGGGCTTTCGCGACACCGGATCACCGCGAAAGCCTCTGTTACGCTCGGCCTTAAGCCGAGGCGCGGTTTAGCAAATACTGGCTTACCAGCGGGACCGGCCGGCCGGTTGCGCCTTTGTTGGCGCCGGTGCGCCAAGCGGTGCCGGCGATGTCGATATGCGCCCAGCGGTATTCTTCGGCAAATTTGGATAAAAATACCGCTGCCGTGATGCTGCCGCCGTCCGGGCCGCCGATGTTGGCCAGATCGGCGAAGTTGGATTTTAGTTGCTCCTGATATTCTTCCCAGATCGGCATGCGCCACACCAAGTCGCAGGCGGCATCGCCGGCGCTCAGCAAATCGTTGCAGAGTTTGTCGTCGTTGCCGAACAAGCCGCTCGGTACCCGGCCCAAGGCGACGATACAGGCGCCGGTCAAGGTCGCCATATCAATGACCACATCCGGGTTATATTTCTTTGCGTAGGTGAGCGTGTCGCACAAAATCAAGCGGCCTTCAGCGTCGGTGTTCAGGATTTCGATGGTTTTGCCGGACATGCTGGTCCAGATGTCGCCGGGTTTGTTGGCCGCGCCATCCGGCAGATTTTCCGAGGCCGGAATCAAGCCGACGATGTTCAGTTTCAGATTCAACAATGTCGCCATGCGCACCAGACCTAACACGCTGGCGCCACCGCACATGTCGTATTTCATTTCGTCCATGCCCAGGCCGGGTTTCAAGGAAATGCCGCCGGCATCGAAAGTTAGACCCTTACCGATCAAGACAATGGGTTTGGCGTTGCTGTCGCCGCCTTGGTAATCCAGACAAATCAATTTAGCAGGCTGACGGCTGCCGCGCGATACCGACAGAAAGGAGCCCATGCCCAGGGCTTCCATGTCGCTTTCTTCCAAAATCTCGCAGGTGAGTTTGTCGTGCTCGCCGGCCAGAGCCAGGGCTTGCTCGGCCAGATGCGTGGGCGTGCAGATATTGCCGGGCAGGTCGGCCAAGTGTTTGGCCAATTCCATGCCTCTGGCGATGGCGATGCCTTGTTGCAGGCCCGATTCGGCCAAAGCTTGTTGACTATCGTCGGCCACTACAGCCAGCTTTTGCAGCGGATTTTTGTCGTCGACTTTTTTGGTGGCGCTGTATTGGTACAGACCATCGTTGAATACTTCTACAACTTGGCGGGCTTTCCATTGGCTGTCCGCACCGTTGACGTCTATATCTAGCAGTGCGCAGCTGGCGGCGCTGACTTTACTGTCCTTGATGATTTTGATCGCAGCCGCCAAGGCTTTACGGTATTGCTTGCGCGTGACCTTGCCGCGCTCGCCAAACCCGAGCAATACGATGCGAGCGATATTGCCGTCGGGCAGGTTATTGATCAATAAGGTTTCGGCGTTTTTGCCCCTGATGTCGCCGCGGCCGATTAATTTGCTCAACAAACCGCCGAATTGGCTGTCCAGTTGGGTTGCCGCCGGGCTGAGTTGTTGATTTTCGTAGATTCCGACCAGCAGACAGTCGCTTTGCAGTTTGTCTAAGGGTGAGCTTTCTATAGAATAGTCCATGAGAGTAGTCTGTAAGTATCTGGGATTGAGGGGTTGCGCCGGATGCAGCGGTCTGTGGTTCGATTATACCTTAGAAATTAGGAGTGAGTTGTTGAGCATTGAGCGAGGATTACCCAGCGCGGGCCGGCCTTTCCGGCTGTTGACGGTGCTGGATAAAATGATAATCAAGGAGCTGTTTCACACCGTCACCGCCGTGTTGGTCGTGTTGGTGGTGATCATCGTCAGCCGCAAATTTATCAAGGTATTGGCGCAGGCCATCGAAGGCAATATCGCCAACGATACGGTGATGACCTTACTGGGTTTGAAAATCGTCGTCGCCACGACCACCTTCCTGCCCGCCGCGCTGTTCATGGCGGTATTGATGGTATTGGGCCGCATGTACCGCGAGCAGGAGATGGCGGCAATTTCCTCGGCCGGCGGCAGCGTGTTTACCATTTATCGGGCGATATTCATGCTGGTCATACCGTTAAGTCTGGCGGGTATGGCGCTATCGATGCTGGCTTCGCCGTGGGCGGAGGCCAAAACCGAGCAGTTGATGCATCAGGATAAACAAAATGCCGATATTCGCGGCATCGCTGCCGGCCGCTTCAGCGAGTACAGCGACGGCGAGTTGATTTTTTACACCGAAAACGTCGATGACGAAGGCCGCATGCACAAGGTGTTCGTGCAAAACAAACAAGGCGACAAAGCCGGCGTGGTAAACGCCGAATACGGTTGGTTGAAAAATTTGCCCGGCGGCTTGTATCTGGTGTTGGAAAATGGCGAACGGATTCAAGGCGTACCGGGTAACAAGAACTTCACCATTGAGACATTTAAAGAATATGCCGTGCTGATCGAAAAAAAGGTCACCATTTTGAATTTGGGCCGCGAGGCTACTACTACCGAGAATTTATGGCTGTCTCCGGAACTGCGCGATGTCGCCGAGTTACAGGATCGTTTCAGCACGCCGTTAGGGGTTATTTTATTGGCTTTTCTGGCAGTGCCCTTAGCTAAGCTGTCGCCGCGCGGCGGCATATACGGCAGTATGCTGGTGGCTTTTGGGATTTATTTCGTTTACGGCAATTTGCAGAGGGTCAATCACAGTTGGGTAATCAGCGGGGCGCTGCCCTCCTGGCTGGGCTATTTCTGGGTGGACGCCTTGTTACTGGTCTTGGGTTTGTTAATGTTGATGCGTTTGTACGGCTGGCAATGGTTGTCGCAAAGTCTTAAGGAGAAGCTGTCATGATCAACGTATTGACCATTTACATCGTCAAAGAAGTCGTCAAGGGCTCCTTAATTGCGGTGATATTGTTATTGACGCTGTTCAATCTGTTCAGCTTCAGCGACGAGTTAAAAGATTTGGGGCAAGGCGGTTACGGCTTGAAACAGATTTTATGGTTTTTGACCTTAACCTCACCACGGGTATTTTACGAATTGGTACCGTCGGCGGCGTTGCTGGGTAGCTTGTTCGTCGTGGGCTCGATGGCGAATAACCGCGAGATTGTAGCGATGCGCGGCGCCGGTTTATCCATCGCCTGGATTATCAGAACCATTATGCTGGCAGGCTTGCTGTTGGTAAGCGTTGCCGTACTGGTGGGCGAGTTCGTCGCGCCGTCTTGCGAACGCGCCGCGCAAGTGCTGAAAACCACGGCGCTGCACGACGGCGTGGTGATGCGCTCGCAATACGGGATGTGGCTGAGAGAAGGCAATAGCTTTATCAACGTCCGCAAAATTCTCGACGATGGCTCGCTGGCCGATGTACGCATTTACGATGTCGACGATGCACATAAACTCGCCCGCATCACTCAGGCCGAACATGCGCAGTTTTTAGGCGACAAACAATGGCGCTTGGAAAGCGTCAAACAATCCGAAATCAATCGGCAGCAAATTTATGCCGGCACTCAAGCAGAACAAAGCTGGAAATCCAGCATCGACTCGGATTTGTTGAAAGTGGCCGTCGTTAAATCCGACAACCTGTCGCTTTACGATTTGTTCATGTACATCGACTTCCTGAAGCAGAACAATCAAAAGTCGCAAAGTTACGAGTTGGCATTCTGGAGCCGTTTAATCAACCCGTTTGTAACCTTTGTGATGTTGATGGTGTCGGCGCCATTTGTGATTGGTATCGGTCGCGGCACCAGCACCGGCGCGCGGATTATGATGGGTATCGTGATCGGGATGACGTTTAACATTTTCGACAAGATTGCCGGCCATGTCGGTTTGGTTTACGACATGAATCCGATGTTGATGGCGATGTTGCCGAGTGCTTTGGTGTTTTTAGGCGCGCTGATCGCGGTTAAGCGGGTCAGCTAGGCGGCATAGTTGTCTCTCCACGGACCGGAAACCCCTTGCTTCCGTTCCGTGGAGCGTTATCACGGCAGTTATTTGCGCGTCATGAACAAATAAAGAAACTTACATTTCAAAATCGCATCTTTTTCGTCCATTTCCACCACCGCGCAATCTTCGTATTTTTCCCGGCCAGGTGTGACTTGCTTTTTTATCACGCCGTCGGCCACGCTATATTTGATTGGGATGGTCATTTCCCCGATGCCGCTACGCGCATCTTCACCGGTGGTTATCAAGGTGCCGTCTTTTTGAAATTCCCAAGTGACGTGCAAGGGCTTCTTTTCGCGGTCGAGAGCCAGGGCTTCGTGAGTGACCTGCCATTTACCCAGTAATTTGGAGTTATCCGCCAGTTTGACTTCGGCATTGGCGGTGCCGGCGGCAACGGCGGCAAACAGGGAGAAAAGTATTGTTATTGTTTTCATCGTATATTCCCGGCTGGTAGGTTGATCGAGCCTGGAATATAGCATATCCGCTTTTGCCGTCAGCGCTTTTCTTCCTGAAAAACCAGCCGGGTTTTTGACAGGTAATCGTGCCAGCATTGGCCGTTTTTATCGAATAGGCACCAGAAAAACCCTAGCCCCAAGCAAGCCCAGGATAATAAACCGCCAACGAAGCGGACGCTGGCTTGCTGCCAATTGGGAGAGCGACCATCCAAGGCGCTGACTTTAACTTTCCAGGCGCGCAAACCCAGGGTCTGGCCGCCGTGGGTCCAAAACCAGCCATAGAAAACAAAGCTGATGCCGAGCAGATAAAGTGGATAAAAAAACTGATCGCTGGCAAATGCTTGGCCGGCGTTAAAAGGCAGAGCGATGGCCGTGGCGAAAAACCATATCGCCAGCAGTAAGAAAGCATCGTAACCAGCAGCCGCCAGCCGACGCAAAAAACCCGGAGGGGACGGTAAATCCACGCCGGGTTTTGGGGTGCTTGCTTTAGCGGATTGTCGCAATTATTTGTCGAAAATCGCTAGTTTTTGCCCCATGTACATGCTCATGCCCACCAGCGCGCCGATCATGACAATTGAAAATAAAAAGGGCGGTCTATGGAAAACCAATAATGCGAAATCGGCGACGAATAGACTAGTAAATACAGGCTGGTCTACAAAACCCAGTAAAATTTTTTTAAACATACGCTCCACTCTCCGATATAAATTCCCCGTCACCGGCCTAAGGGCGACAAGTACAGCCAATTTTTATGTTATTACACCAAAATATTCGGCGAATGGCGAAATTCTACATTTAACCCAAGGGAATGTAAAAGAATGTGCTGGATTGAGCTTAAATCTGGCGAGGTGTTATGATAAGACCGCTAGGACGTTCGCGCCCGAAGCCTCGAAAAAGCTGGCACACGTCATTCTAAATTAAGGGATAAAGTCATTTTTAGTTTCTTCAAAAAAATCTTTTCACCGGATGAGCAAATTGCCGAACCGGTTAATGAATCGGCGGGGTCGAGTGCCGTGAAGATTTATCCGCGTTCAGAGCATTGCATTTCTCGTGCACAAATCAGCGAAAACGCCCTGAAAGTGCTGCAACGCTTGAAAAAGGCCGATTACGAGGCCTATTTGGTGGGCGGCTGCGTCAGGGATTTGCTGCTGGGGCGGGAGCCTAAGGATTTCGACGTGGCCACTAACGCCAGCCCGGAGCAAATCAAGCAAGTATTTCGTAATTGCCGAATTATTGGCCGGCGCTTTCGACTGGCGCATGTGTTTTTCGGCCGCGAAATTATCGAGGTGGCGACGTTTCGCGGTTCCGAATCCGAAGAATCTGACCAGCAAGTCGTTCATGAAGACGGCCGGTTATTGCGCGACAACGTGTTCGGCACGCTGGAACAGGATGTCTGGCGCCGAGATTTCACCGTCAACGCACTGTATTACAATATCCGCGATTTTTCCGTGGTGGATTATACCGGCGGCATGCAGGATCACGCAGCGGCTGTCATGCGTCTCATCGGCGACCCGGAAGTACGCTATAGAGAAGACCCGGTGCGGATGCTGCGCGCCATCCGTTTTGCCGTAAAGCTGGGTTTTACGTTGCATCCGGATACCGAAAAGCCGATTTACGCCCAAGCCGATTTATTGAAGAGCATCCCCTCGGCGCGTCTTTACGATGAAGTCATTAAATTGTTTTTGTCCGGTTACGGTCTGCAATCCTTCGAGATGCTCAGGCATTACGGTTTGTTTGCGATTTTGTTTCCGGAAACCGACCGCTGCCTCGCCAGCGAAGATCACGATTTTCCGCGCTTGTTCTTGATCCGAGCCTTGGAAAACTCCGACACCCGCTTCAACGACGGCAAAACACTGACGCCTTATTTTTTATTAGCTGCCTTGTTGTGGGAGCCGCTGCAATTGGCCGCGCAAAGACGCATCGCCCACGGCGAAAACGAAACGCTAGCCTATCAGAACGCCGCCAACGAAGTGCTGACCAGACAAATCAAGGTCACTGCGCTACCGCGCCACATCACCCAATCGATGCGCGAAGTTTGGTTCTTGCAAAACAAATTCTCCAGAACGGTTGGGCCAAGGCCTTATCGTTTGCTGGAGCAGCCTAAATTCAGAGCAGCGTACGACTTTTTGCGGCTACGCGCGGAAACCGGCGGCGCCGATCCGGAACTGGTCGAATGGTGGACACGTTTTCAGGAAGCCGACGATGCGGAGCGGGAAAGAATGACCGCGCCGCCAAAATCCGGCGGCGGTAAACCCCGTAACCGGAAAACCGGTCGTTACCGTTCTCGAGGCAAACCCGCCCCCGTCGGCAATGACGCTAGCTAAGTCAGCTGTCGAGGCCTATATAGGCTTGGGCAGCAATCTCGAAGACTCTGTCGATCATGTCAATCGGGCCAGACAGGAAATCGCGGCCTTGCCAGGTGTGGTCGAAATTGCCTTCTCGCCCTTGTACCGCAGCTTGCCGGTTGGGCCGCAAGATCAGCCCGATTACGTGAATGCGGTGCTGCGAATTTCGACCGAGCTGGGACCTTTGGTTTTGCTCAGACAATTACAGCAAATCGAAAACCAGCATGGCCGGCTGCGCAACGTGCGTTGGGGAGCCAGAACCCTGGATTTGGATGTATTGCTTTACGCACAACAGCGCATTAACGAACCGGACCTGATTGTGCCGCATCCGGAGCTGTCGAAGCGCGCCTTTGTGTTGTACCCCTTGGCCGATGTAGCAAGCAGCGATTTGACCATTCCGGGCTTGGATTCGTTGCCACAACTCTTGGCGGCTTGTCCTCCCGGCGGTTTGCGGAAAATAGCAGTATGAACTTATATGCCGATGCCTTAAAGGCGCTGACGATCAGCGATCTGGCGGCAATGAAACGAGCCGGCGAGAAAATCAGTTGTCTGACTGCTTACGATGCCAGCTTCGGCGCGCTGTTGGACAGAGCGGGTATCGACGTACTGCTGATCGGCGATTCGTTGGGCATGGTGATACAAGGACACGGCAGCACCTTGCCGGTCACACTGAGCGATATGGTGTATCACAGCCGTAGCGTGGCAATGGCCAGGAAGCGAGCTTTTGTGGTTACCGACTTGCCGTTTGCCAGTTACGCTACACCGGAGCAGGCATTGCTGAATGCGGCAAGCTTGATGCAGTTGGGTGGCGCGCAAATGGTCAAGCTGGAAGGCGCCAAGCTCGACGTCATTCGCTTTCTGGTGGATCAAGGCATTCCGGTCTGCGGCCATCTAGGTCTGTTACCGCAATCCGTAAATCGCTTAGGCGGTTATAAAGTGCAGGGTCGTGAAGAACAGCAAGCCAAACAAATTTTGGCGGATGCGGAAAAAATCGAACAAGCCGGCGCAAGCCTTTTAGTGCTGGAATGCGTGCCGGCGCGACTGGCCGCCGAAATAAGTCAGCGCCTAAGTATTCCGACCATAGGCATCGGCGCTGGTGTTGATTGCGATGGCCAGGTGTTGGTGCTGTACGACATGTTGAATATCAGCACCGGCAAGCGGCCGCGCTTTTCTAAAGACTTTATGGCCGACGCCTCCAGCATAGAAGAGGCGGTGCGCCACTATCATCAAGCGGTTAAATCCGCGCAATTTCCAGCGTCCGAACACAGTTATTAAGCGTATGCAGATAGTCACCAGCGTCGCCGCCTTGAGAGAAGTCATCCGCCAATGGCGGCAAGCCGGCCATAGCGTCGGTTTCGTGCCGACCATGGGCAATCTGCATGCCGGGCATATCAAACTGGTTAGCACGGCCAAGCAACAGACCGATAAAGTGGTGGTCAGTATTTTTGTCAATCCCACGCAGTTTGGGCCGAACGAAGATTTTGCCAGTTACCCGCGCACCGAGCAGCAGGATCAGGAAAAGCTGATAGCCAGCGACGCCGATTTACTGTTCTTGCCGGCGGTGACGGAAATGTATCCGCAAGCCACGCAAACCGGCATTTCAGTCAGCGGCTTGTCGGCCCTGCATTGCGGTTCCAGCCGGCCCGGACATTTTGACGGCGTAGCCTTGGTTGTTTGCAAGCTGTTGAACATGGTCCAGCCCGACCTGTTGTTGTTGGGCGAGAAGGATTTTCAACAACTGACGCTGATTCGGCAAATGGTCGCCGATTTGAATATACCCGTTGCAGTCCAGGGCGTGGCAACGGTTAGGGAGGACGATGGCTTGGCGATGAGTTCCCGCAACGGCTATCTGACCGACCAACAAAGACAGCACGCGCCCAAGCTCTATCAAGCCTTGATCGCTGCACGCGACGAGATTTTAGCAGGGCATGTCGATTATCCAGCTGTGGCGGAACGGCAGCGCCAAAATCTGCAGCAAGCCGGTTTTGCCGTCGACTATTTCAGCATTTGCCGTAGCAAGGATTTATTGCCCGCCAGCACCTGCGACGCTAATCTGCTGATTTTGGCTGCTGCCAAGCTGGGCACTACTCGCCTGATCGATAACTTGTATTTTTCTAAAATAAACAACTGACTGCGTTGGTTTTTACCTTTGAAAGCTAATGCTTAAATTTGATAGCAGAGTCAATTTCAGGCATAATCGCCGGCCCTAGTATTCGACCTTGTTTACCATGAACATAAACATGCTTAAAGCTAAGTTACACCGTGCGCGGGTAACGCATTCCGAGCTGGATTACGAAGGATCGTGTGCTATAGACGGTAAAATTTTGGATTTTTCCGGCATCAGGGAGTACGAGCAAATCCATATTTACAATATTAACAATGGTCAACGCTTTACCACCTATGCGATTCGCGCCGAAGAAGATTCCGGCGTATTTTCGATTAACGGTGCAGCTGCAAGGTTGGCGTGCCCTGGCGATTTGATTATCGTTTGTGCGTTCGCCAGCTTAGACGAGAAGGAACTGACGAACTACAAGCCGACTTTGGTGTATTTCGACGGCAACAATCGTATTAGCCATTCCAGTCATTCCATTCCTGTTCAGGCCGCCTGATTTAAACATCCGCCGGCAAACGCAATCGCCGGTGGATGTTTGCATTTTTTAAGCTTCAGATACATCTATCTCACTGACCTTCTCGGTCAGGGTGATGCTTTGTTCGATTGCCACCAATACTTTTTGCATGCCGATGCGTTTGTTGGCGTTGATTAAGATTGGCGATTTGATCGAGCCTTTAATGGTCGGCTTACCATTATCCTGCTCGTTGTCTTTGTGTAGCAGAATTAATATCACCAGTTCGTCGCCCGGCTCTAGTTGCAGCAGCGCTTCTTCGGGGTCGGTTACCGTAAAGTTATAATTGATGTTGAAGTGCGACGGATGAGCCGCGGAAAAAGTCAGCTCCGCGTTATCGACCGATTGCAGCCAATAGACAATCTCGCTGCCTTCCTGATGAAATAATTTAAAGCGGGTCTGATCTTCAAAACCGGGTAGGCCGCGCGGAAAATTGATGATAGTGTCCGGATTGATGTCTTGGTTGCCTAACAATTTCGATTGAATTTCCATGATCCCGCCCGTATTCGTTGAAGTCTAAGTTAACAGCATTAATCAATGCACCAATGTATAGCACGGAAAGGGGTATTTGCAATGCCGATTGTGGGCGACCCGCTCGGACACTCTTGCTTTATCATGCCCGACTCCCTAAAATTGCGCGCTTCTTTCAGGTGTTTGCGCCGCTTTCTCGGCCAAGCTTAAACAGGAAGTCGGTGCGGCGGTTTTAACCGCCCATGCCGGCGCTGCCCCCGCAACGGTAGATAAGTAAAGAGCTGCGTTTTTGCCACTGTGCGCTTTGCATGGGAAGGTCGCAGATCAGGCCTCAAGCCACTTATAAGCCCGGAGACTGGCCCGGAAGATCATTCGAGACAGCGGAGGGCTGTTGACGGAATGGTCTGAGTCCATGCCTAGCCTGCCTCCGTCTTTTTCGTTTTCCGTTTTTCCTCTGTCCTTTTTCACCCGGATGCGCGGCGGGCGCAGAGGATAATATGCAAACAATTCTATACAGATCTTTATTGCTGGCGAGTACGCCTTTTACAGTGTGGGCGGCGACTAGCGATGAGGCTATCAACCTTGCTGAAACAGTCGTGACGGCTACCCGAACCGAGACTCGGCAGAACGAATTAGCCACGGCGATGACGGTTTATAATCGTCAGGACATCGAGAAACTTCAGGTCAGAACCCTACCCGAATTACTAAAAGGCACGCCGGGTGTGGACATGGTGCAAAGCGGTGGTTACGGCAAGGACACCAATCTCTATCTGCGCGGCACTAACTCCGATCATGTACTAGTTTTAATCGACGGCATCAAGGCCGGCTCGGTGACCACCGGCACCAGCGCATTTCAGTTTATTCCTATAGATCAAATCGAACGTGTGGAAATCACTCGAGGCCCGCAGTCCAGCCTCTATGGCTCGGAAGCGATCGGCGGGGTGATTCAGATATTTACTCGCAAGGGCGGCACCAGTGAACGGCCGAACATTGCGCTGGAAGCCGGCGGCGGCTCATACGACACCTATAACGGCTCGGCGGCCGTCAACGGTAAATGGGGCAAGGCTTGGTATAGCTTGAGCGCCGCTCAACTCGGTAGCCAGGGCATCAATGCGCTGAGCGGTGTCAGCGTCGCGAGCGGCTATAATCCGGACCGCGACGGCTATAACAACACCAGTCTGAATGCCAAAGCCGGTTACCGCTTCGACAACGGCGCGGAACTGGAAGCATTTTTCCTGCGAGCCGAAGGCGAAACCGAGATCGACAACTCCATCAGTAGCACCACTGAGTTTGTCAATCAGACACTAGGAGCCACAGCCAGCGCAAATTTCAGCGATAGATGGAAATCCACTTTGCGGGTGGGACAAAGCATGGACGATGCCGATCAGTTTCGGCATAACGGTCGGTTTACCAGCCGTTTCAACACCACGCGCTGGAACGCCAGTTGGCTGAACGAACTGGCCTTGCATAAGGATCACCAATTGACAGTGGGCGCCGATTACCGCTTCGACGAAGTCGACAGCACCACACGCTATGTCGAAACCTCGCGTTACGATGTCGGAGTGTTCGCTGATTTGCACAGCCGGATTTTCGACAAGCATTTTTTGAACGCTTCCTTGCGGTGGGACGAAAACCAGGCTTTCGGCGATAGTGTCACCGGCAATTTCGGCTGGCGGTTTAATTGGGATTACGGTCTCAGCGCTTTTGCCAGTTTCGGCAATGCGTTTAAGGCGCCGACCTTTAACCAGTTATACTTCCCAGGCTTCGGCAACCCCGGCTTGCGTCCGGAAAAGTCCACCAGCTTCGAAGCCGGTTTTGCCGGCCATCACGATTGGGCCAACTGGGAACTGCGCGCTTATCACACCAATATCGAGGATTTGATTGTATTTAGCGGCACGCCGTCCACCGCCAGAAATATCGGCAAGGCGCAGATAGACGGCATAGAAGCCGAAGTGTCCGCGCCAATTTTCGGCTGGAACAACAAACTAAGCATGAACCTGATGACACCGAAGGACAGGCAGACTAATTTGCGCCTGCCGCGTCGAGTGACGGAAAGCTTGTCCTATGATGTCTCGCGCTCGTTCGGTGACATTGATATTGGTGCCTCCGTGCTGGCTCAGAGCGAACGATTCGACGACGCCGCGAACCGGGTCCGTCTGGGCAGCTTTATGACCGCCGATCTGCGTACCGCTTATCGCATCGACAAAAATTGGATGTTAAGCGCCAAACTGAATAATATGTTCGACAAACGCTATCAAACGGTTAACACCTATAACAGCTTCGGCAGAAATTTCTATTTTTCGATCCATTACAATTATTAAACCTTTTTTGGAGAACCCTATGAGTTTGAATCAAACCTTGGCTGTTAAACCCAGCGCGGTCGCGTTGATGGCCCTGATGGCCGCCACCCGCTTTCACCATTTCGGCACCCCATTCGCATTGCCGGACGCTTCATTGGCGGTGTTTTTTTTCGCCGGCTTATGGCTGGGCGGACGCTATTTGTTCGCCTTACTGCTGGCGGAAGCGGTGCTGATTGATTACTTGGCGATCACTAAACTCGGTGTCAGCGATTTTTGCGTGTCAAAAGCTTACGGGTTTCTGGTGTTTTCTTATGGCGCAATGTGGCTGGGTGGCAAATGGTGCCGACAATTCACTGGGTTGTCGATAGCCACCTCCGCGCAACGCCTGATGGCTCTAGTAGCGGCTACATCCATCGCGTTTCTGTTTTCCAACGGCAGTTTTTACTGGCTATCCGGACGCTATCCCAACGGCTCATTCGCGCAATATATTGAGCGCGTTGCGATGTATTATCCGCCTTATCTGACGTCCACCTTGATCTATGGTGTGGTCATTTTTGGCTTGGTAACTGTCGTAAAATCCTTACTGGCTGCCAAAGCCACTCGCGAAGCCCTCTAACAGCATTCCAGAATCCAGCGCGGCGATTTTCATCGCCGCGCTGGTCATGAATATGTCGGCCAATATGCCCCTTTCCGCTCTCCCAGATTTGCAATACCTGTTTATCCAACGTAAATCATGATTCTCACCCTCAGCATTTTGTTGGCTGTAGCCATCGATTTTTGGCTGGGCGAGCCGCGCAATACTTATCACCCGCTAGTGATGTTCGGCAAATGGGCTAGCGCTGTAGAAATGCGGCTGTTAAACAACGAGCAATCGGCTTTTCGTCAACGAGTCAGCGGCTTTTTGGCGGTGGCGATAGTCTTAATTCCCTGCCTGCTCTGGTTGCGGCTTGTACCGAGTTGGCCACCGCTGCAAACTACAATCGATGTACTGGTTTTGTATTTTTGTATCGCGGCCCGCAGTTTGCAGCAACATGCGCTGGCCGTTCATTCCGCCTTATCGGATAGCGATTTACCGTTAGCGCGGCAAAAGGTGGGTAAAATCGTCAGCCGTCAGACCGAAGCGATGACCGAGGCCGACGTGCGCCGTGCGACTATCGAATCGGTGCTGGAAAACGGTGCCGACGCGGTGTTTGCGCCCTTGTTCTGGTTCGTCGTATTGGGGCCGTTCGGCGCCTTGCTCTACCGCTTCAGCAATACCCTGGATGCCATGTGGGGCTATAAAAGTCAACGCTATTTGTACTTCGGCTGGGCGGCTGCCCGCTTCGACGATTTGTTGAATTGGCTGCCGGCACGCTTGACGGCCTTGAGCTATGCCCTGCTCGGCAACACTGCACAGGCTATCAAGTCCTGGCGGACGCAAGCCCATCTACTGGACAGCCCTAACGCCGGACCGGTGATGACAGCTGGCGGCGGCGCACTGCAGTTGCAGCTGGGCGGGCCGGCTTGTTATCACGGACAACTGAAACAAAAACCCTGGTTCGGCGGCCCACAACTACCGGAAAACGGCGATATTACGCGCGCCTGCAACCTGATGTACCGGACTCTACTGTTGTGGTTGATCGTGATCGCTGCGGGAGATGCCCTTGCTTGAACATGGCGGCCGCTTGCGACAAGCCGCGAGCCAATATGCCATTCCTTTGGCCGACTGGCTGGATTTGTCCACCGGCATCAATCCCAACGGCTGGCCGGTGCCTGCGATTCCAGCCGCATGCTGGCAACGCTTGCCGGAAGACGATGACGAGTTATTAGTGGTGGCACGCGCTTACTATCAGAACGACTCCTTGCTGGCGGTAGCCGGCTCGCAAGCGGCGATTCAAGCGTTACCTTTGTTACGGCCGAAATCACGAGTGGGCTTGCTGCACCCTGCCTATGCCGAGCATGCCGGCAGTTGGCAAAAAGCGGAGCATCAAGTTGTCAGAGTCGAAGCGGAGGCAATAGACGACCGGCTGGACGAGTTGGATGTGCTGATTCTGGTCAATCCCAATAATCCCACTGGCCGGCTATGGAACCGGCAACAGCTATTGAATTGGCATGAAAGTCTTAGCCGGCGTGGCGGCTGGCTACTAGTCGACGAAGCGTTTATCGATAGTTTGCCCGCCGAATACAGTCTGGCACCACTACCTGTGCGGCCGGGTTTGATAATATTACGGTCTGTCGGTAAGTTTTTTGGTTTGGCCGGCATCCGTTGCGGCTTCGTGATTACCCAGTCGGACTTATTAGCGAAACTTGCTGAGCGGCTTGGGCCCTGGGCTATCAGCCATCCAGGCCGTTATGTCGCTGCACTGGCCTTGGCTGATCGAAGCTGGCAATCCGCCGCTGCTGCATCGTTAGCGAAGCAGGGGCAACGACTACAGCAGCTATTGACCGACAGCGGTTGGCCACCCAGCGGTGGATGCGATTTATTTCAATGGGTGAAGTGCGAGCAGGCAGCTAAGCTGCACGATTTATTGGCTGGGCAGGGTATTCTGACCCGCTTGTTTCAGGAGCCGGCCAGTGTGCGTTTCGGCTTACCGAAGGACGAGTCAGCCTGGCAACGCTTGACCCAGGCAATGACTCATCCTGATATCAGGCAATTAAGCGTGTTTGCGCATCCGCAAACCTAATCCGGCGATAACGCTTGCAAATAACCACGCCGCGCCGGGTAGCGGCACAGGGGTAAACACGTGAGTGTCGACAATGTCACTGGCGGTAATGACACCAGCGCCACGAAAATCTTCGCTGTCACCTAATTTTCGGTTAACTTCAAAAACCAAAAACTTCAAATTATCGGCAAATGCTAAGCCAAACAGGCTGGGCAGTTTAGTCGGATCAAGGTCTACCCCGCCCAGTAATAGCTGATCAAAAAAACCTGTCACCGAAAATTCCGCACCGGATACCAAAAGACCACTGTCATCGTATTGGTTGCTAGCCGATTCCATATGAAGGGTCAGGATGTCATAAGTGCCCGGCATTACTTGAGTACTGGTAAACCCCTGACTGTTTATCTGAGCTTCGCTGACGGTGGCGTTGTCGACGATATTTAGCACAGCGTGGTCGTTATCGATCGCCAACGCTTGTCCATTAGCTAATATGGAAAGCGGAGCACTTAGCGAATAGCCCAAACGTAAACTGGCGGATTCGCTGCCTGACGCCGGAAAAACGTCGCTGGAGCTCGGTGACAAAGCATCGACCGTTACTTGTCCTGAAAAATTGCCGGTGCTGAAATTGACGAAATCGCCTGAAAAAGTAAATTCAAGAGCCGCAGTCGCGTTAGCCGAATACAAAAACGTCGCTAATAGGGCAGATAGTATTTTCATGGTTTGTCCTTAAAGTAAATTTAGTGATGCGACTTCTTAGACTTAGCAGCAAAACTAAGCGGAGACGCAGGGGATACCAATATTTTTGTGAGCGAGTTCAATCTCTGGACCGATTATCGCGGCAGCCGGTCGATACCGTCAACCCTTGATTTTCCTGGGCAAACGTTAGCTTGCTGCAAACCCGGTGCCGAAATGGGCCGCTGAGAGTTGGGCTAACTAAAAAAGCTTGTCCAAAATCGACATCACGATTTCCACGGCAATCAGCCAGATAATGATCCACTCCAAGGCTGAGGAATGCTGGTGTTTTTGTTCATCTGCCAGCATTTCCAGCAGCTCGTGTATCGTCTCAAGCTTTTTTGACAATACGTCGGTGCGTTGCTGAATTTCCAGATAATTGGCCGCCATTGAATAAATATGCTGGTATTCGGGATGTTCCCAAAAAAATTCCGGGGTATCCAGCAGATCATAATTGAGGATGATGTCGCTCTTGGTCAGAAACAGCTGGCCGCGGATCATCGCCATGGTTTTGCGATTCAGCTTGATTTTGCCTTCCCGCGCCAGCGATTGCGGTAAATGGCTGGTGGCGCGAATGGTGTCGATGGCGTGGCCTTCGAACGCCGCTAATTTGATCGATTGCGCCATCGCGTGCGAAAGCGCCAACAGCACTTTGAAGTCGGCAGATTGCAATTCGATATGATCGTGCTGAATCCGGTCCTGCTCGCAACCTATTTCATAGCTGAAATTGTCTTCCTGCGGTTCGGCGTCGGGTTTAATCGCGTAATCCAGCAATAAATCCTGCAAGGCGCGGCGGTCGTCGAGATTCAGGTTCCAGCACACCATCACGCCATAGGCAAACACAATCGCGCAGCCGGTTTTGTAATCGACCACCAAAGCGTTTCTAAATAGTTGCGCGCGGGTGGTATCCAGCAGTTTTTCCCGCAATTGCGCGAATTCGAACGATTGCGCCAGGCACACCGTCAAGCAGCGTTTAATGGGTCTGTCGTCTGTCATGTCCGTATTTTCTCAAGTCGGTTTCGGCATTAGTTTGTAACACCGACAGGCAAAACGGTTAAAATAGCCAATTAATTCCTCTACTGAAAGCGTATTGCTGAGTGTCATGCCAACTAACTATAACACCGATGATTTAAGAATTTGTGAAACCAAGGACGTGGTGGCGCCGATTCAGGTTCATGAAGAAATCCCGATGACCGAGCAAGCCGCAGCCACCATTCTGCATGCCAGGGAAGCGATTCACAACATTCTGACCGGTGCCGACGACAGATTGCTGGTGATTATCGGTCCTTGCTCCATCCACGATCCGGCAGCGGCAGTGGAATATGCAGGGCGCTTGAAACTGATCATGGACGAGTTGAAAGACGACCTGGTGATCGTGATGCGGGTTTACTTCGAAAAGCCGCGGACCACGGTAGGTTGGAAAGGCTTGATCAACGACCCGGATTTAAACTCCAGCTTCAACATCAACAAAGGCTTACGGATGGCCCGTCAAGTATTGTTGGATGTGAATAATCTCGGCGTGCCGGCCGCCACCGAGTATCTGGACTTGATCACGCCGCAATACGTCTCCGACTTGATTTCCTGGGGCGCCATCGGTGCCAGAACCACCGAAAGCCAGGTGCATCGCGAGTTGGCATCCGGCTTGTCTTGTCCGGTCGGCTTCAAAAACGCCACTGATGGCGGGATACAAATTGCGATTGACGCGATCAATGCGGCAATGAGTCCGCATCATTTCTTGTCGCTCACCAAAGAAGGTCGCTCGGCGATTTTCTCGACGCGCGGCAACGAAGATGCCCACATCATTCTGCGCGGCGGCAACAGCCGGCCGAACTATGACGAAGTCAGCGTCGATCAAGTCGCCGAAGGTCTGGAGAAAGCCGGGTTACGCCCAAACATCATGATTGATTTCAGTCACGCCAACAGCCTGAAAAAATACCAGCGGCAAATGTTGGTGTCCGAGGATGTGGCCAGCCAAATTCGCGGCGGCGACAACCGCATCATCGGCGCGATGGTGGAGAGCCACTTGGTGGGCGGCCGTCAGGATGTCGAAGAAGGTAAACCGCTGACTTACGGCCAAAGCATCACCGACGCCTGCCTGGGTTGGGACGATAGCGCCGAATTGTTACATCATCTGGCCGGCGCCGTGGAACGCCGCCGTGCCGCCAATACACACAAGGTTTAACGTATGAAAATACAGGTCAATGGCGATCATCGCGAGTATGGCGAAAACGCCACCGTTGCCGACGTAATTGCCGATTTGGGCTTGACCGGCAAACGCATCGCCGTGGAATTGAACAAGGAAATTTTGCCTTTTACCCAGCACGCCAGCCAACGCTTGCAAGCTGACGATAGATTGGAAATCGTACAGGCTATCGGCGGCGGCGAAGACGATTATTTCACGCTGGCCGGCAAACAATACCGCTCGCGTTTGTTGGTCGGTAGCGGCAAGTACAAGGATCTGGAAGAAACCCGCCTGGCCACCGAAGCCAGCGGCGCCGAGATTATCACTGTCGCGATTCGCCGCACCAATATCGGCCAGAATCCCGGTGAACCGAGCTTGCTGGACGTAATTTCGCCTGATAAATATACGATTCTACCCAACACCGCCGGCTGCTACACTGCCGAAGATGCTGTGCGGACTTGCCGGCTGGCCCGGGAGTTATTGGGTGGCCACAAACTGGTCAAATTGGAAGTATTGGCCGACCAACTGACCTTGTTTCCGGATGTAGCCGAAACCTATGTCGCCGCCGAATTGCTGGTCAAGGAAGGCTTCGACGTGATGGTCTACACCAATGACGACCCGATTGCCGCCAAGCGCCTGGAAGAAATCGGCTGCGTGGCGGTGATGCCGCTGGCCGCGCCGATTGGCTCCGGTCTTGGCATCCGTAACCCGTATAACATTCTGACCATCGTCGAAAACGCCAAGGTACCTATCTTGGTCGATGCCGGCGTCGGCACCGCCTCCGATGCAGCCATCGCCATGGAACTAGGCTGCGACGGTGTGTTGATGAACACCGCGATAGCCGCTGCGAAAAATCCTGTATTGATGGCTTCGGCGATGAAAAAAGGCATCGAAGCCGGCCGCGAAGCCTTCCTGGCTGGACGGATGCCGCGTAAACGTTTTGCTTCGGCCTCTTCGCCGATTGATGGGTTGTTTTTGTAATGGGGACTCTGTGGAACTATCAGAGCGGTTGGTAATAAAACTTCTGATTTTAGCGATTACTCTTGGGGTCTATTTTTTATTAAAAACTATAATCCCCAATTTGGAATTCGAGAGTTTGCACAAGAAAGTAATACTGATAGTTGCAGTAACTTCAATTGGATTTTTTATCTTTGTAACTTTTAAATACGGAATGTAGGTTGGGTTAGCCCAATAGGGCGTAACCCAACAAACCGAAGCCACTGCCTAAAGACATACTCTGTAGAATTTGAGTTGATACGCTTAAAATCCTTATCATGACCGCCACCAAACCCAATACTGAAAACGACGTGCTTTGCTATTGCAGCGGCACCACCGAGCAGCAAATCAAAACCCTGCTAGCCGAGGGTATCGTAGATCCCGAAAGAATCTCCCGCATCACCGGCGCGGCATCCGGCTGCGGTGGCTGCGAATTCGAATTTCAGCACCTCATATCCGAGTACGGTCAAAAAACGTAAGACAATGGCCTGCTGTGACGATCCTACCGAACCCAAAAAACTCGACCGCCGGGAGTTGATCCGACTCCAAGAGCAATATGGAGAATTGGTGAGGGATTTGTTTACCGAAGATCCGGAAAAGGTCGTTTTGAAGCTGTTAAACGACGCCAATGCTTATTTGACAGAGTTGGCGGCCTTGCATGCCCATCATCCTTCTGTGCGCTTAAAAGCTATTGAGTTGTTGGCAAAACCTAGCATTCCTGTGTTGCAACAAATTTTAGAAAAAGAGCCGTATTCCCCGTTCGGCATGGCTGCGCAAACCCGGTTGGCACAATTACGATAGATCATTCGCTTACAAGTGCGTTGAATAGCTTGATACTTGTATTATCTCAACTACATTAGTGAAGCACTCAACTTAGACTGGTCAAAATCTTGGTAGCATTCTATCAAGCAGTTCGCGCACGGCTTGTGGTGATACCGGCAAAAGATCAGTCGCTTCTCCCATCTTAAAGTCTTAAGGATTTCATCATGAAATTGTCGACAGTTACAATTGCGGTACTAGCGTCTCTAGTATCTGGAAATTTATATGCAGACCAATATATATGCAAAAATATCAGCGGAACAATACAGCCGTCCACCGCTGACCCGGATTGCAATATTCTAAAATTCAAGGATCGCCAGTTTCCCGATTTAACTTTTTTGGGACCACTACCGCCCGGCGCACCACCGGTGTGTTTTATCGGCACCTTAACCGCCACATTTGGTAAAAACCTGAAGCTGACCGGAACGGCGTTCTCCGGGCTGTTTGCAAATGGGCTTGGTCAATTAACCGGGGCGTCGGCAATTAAGCTGAGTGCCGGGGCAGTTGATCTGGGGCGGGTTTTTACTAAGGATCTGATTTTTAACCCTGAAGGTGCGACGACAGAATTATTAACGGTAGTTGGTGGCAGCAAAACTTTTAAAGACGGTAGGGGACAATTTGAAATTACCGGCAACATTCTTTACGAGAGCGCACCATTTACCGGCCAGTTGTGTATAGAGGACGACTGATTCGGTTTGTACAATTTAGATAAATGCGTTTTTAATCTGTGTTTTTCGGCGACTTATCGTTGACGAAAAACACTCTCTTTTGCTATCGGAATACCGCACTAATTTGATGGTCAAATTGAAATAGTTACAGGAAACCCTTCTCGCTTACATGGGCAGACTGATGTTTAAACTTCAGCTGATATACTCCGCTACCAATATTTAGCTTCACCTGATTAATCTTCGCTATTCCAATGATTGAACCCCAAAAAATCGACCCCGCCCGCATCAAAAGCTTCATCCGTCGCCAAGGCCGCGCGACTGCCGGCCAAAAGCAAGCACTGGAAAGCCATTGGGATAAATATTGCCTGTCGCCGCAAGCCAACTTCGATGCCGAGCAAGCCTTCGGCCGGCAAGCGCCGTTGATTGTCGAGATCGGTTTCGGCAACGGTGACAGCCTGGCGGCGATGGCTGAGGCCAATCCGGATTTGAATTATCTGGGGATTGAAGTGCACCGCCCCGGCGTCGGCCATTTGATGATGTTGCTGGAGCAGCGCGGGATTAACAACGTGCGGATTTACCACCACGATGCCATCGAGATTCTGGAGCAAAAAATTGCCGACCATAGCCTGGCCGGCGTGCATCTGTTTTTCCCCGACCCTTGGCAAAAGCGCCGCCATCACAAGCGTCGCATTGTCCGTCCTAGCTTCGTGGACTTGCTGAACAAGAAATTACTGGCCGGCGGCTATTTTCACGCCGCCACCGATTGGGAGCATTACGCCAAGGACATGCTGGGGATTTTGTCTGCCGGCACCGGCTTGAAAAACAGCAGCCCGAGCAACGATTTCTGCGAGCGGCCGATTTATCGGCCCTTAACCAAGTTCGAAAACCGTGGCCTGGGTTTAGGTCACGGGGTTTGGGATTTGATTTTTCGGAAGATTTGAGCGAATCGAGAGACTACGACACGTTCGCCGAGCGGAGCCGAAACAATTGCCGGCTCCGCTCAACTGGCTGTTTTCACCACATCAAATCGTCCGGAATCTGAAACTCGATATACGGGTCGTCGGCGGCAGAGACATCTTGCGTCGCTTCGTTCAACACCACAATACTACCCGCATCCCGAGCCTGCACTTTGCGGGCGACCTCCGCCGGCACGATCTCATAATGACTGTCTATTTTGGCGATGCCGGCCCGGCCGTTGATCAAGGCCTCCCGCACTTTTTCAGCCACGTATAGGGTTTTGACTTTGTTGTCGTCGGTGAAGTTGTAAGCCAAGCCGTTCGGATCCAGCGCGATACGGTTCATTTCGACGATTTGCTTGATTTGCGCCCCCAGGGCCTTTTGTTCATCGGCCAGCTTGCGCTGCCGATTCAGTTCTCGGTCGCGCTCCACCTGTTGCTGGCGCAATTGCTCCGCACTCAGCTTAACCTCATCGATGGTCTCGACGCCATTATTGCGTTCCAATTTGGTTTGTTTACGCTTCTCGGCTTTGACTTGTTTGAGCTTAGCGTCGTTGCTGAGGCCGGATTTAAGCAGTTGTTCTTGCAGGGATAGGTTTTGCGGTTTTTTCATGGCTAGACAACGGTTTAGCGAGATTAAAATTCAAGGTCAGCATAGTATAAAGCGTTACTGGCCCAGCATCTTGCCGGTAGCGTATTGCCACCAGCTTAGCGGCTTGGTCAGCGGCACCTCGCAGCGGTCGTAACCTTGGTATTCGATGCCGCGGAAGATGTCCTCACGTAGCCATTGATAAGCGGCCGGCGCGCTTTGTTGCAAGCGTTCCGGAATTAAAATGTATTGCGCCACCAACTCGGCCAACTTTTCCTGGGTGGTGCCATCGTAACGGCCTTCGTTGACTTCGCCCAAATACTCGAACGCCTCGAACCATTTCGAAGGCCACAATGCCAGCTTAGCCTCGGCGATGATTTTCATGATGTCTTCGTCGTTGGAAATCTTGTGGTACTTGTAGAAAAAATACAGATCGTCCTGGCCGTTCCAAAAATGAAAGTTGTCGATGGTGTGGGCGATTTCATGCACGACGATAGGCAGCCTAAAATCCACCAGATATTGCACGCCGATGTCGCGATAGGTGCCGCCTTCCTTGCCCTTGTCGAAGGCCTTGACGGTAAACACGATCAGGTTTTGACCGCTGAATACCTGAGCCACGGTCTGCGAGCGAAAGCCTATGCCCGGCACCAGCGTCAACGGATGAGTATGATCCTGCCAGATGCTGTTTTTGTAGTCTTCTTGAAACGCATCGCGAATCAGTTCCTGCATCACCGTGGGTTTATCGGCGATTTCCTGTTCCAAATTATCTACCGGCTTGGCTTTGCTGATGCTTTGTCTTAAAAAGGCCGGGATCTTACGAATCGCTTTTTCGAACAAACGCAGATGATCTAAGTTGAAGCGTCGCACTTCGTAGCGATAGTCGTCGCTGTGTTTGACCACGGTTTTGGTGTCGTAGAACAAGGCCAAGGCCCGCCAGGCGGCTTCGCGGTCGTCCCAATATTTTTCCAGTACGCAGAGTTCGCCGGCGATATTGTTGGCGCAGTCTTCGCGGTAATCGGCCAAGTCGTCGAGATGATCCTGGTTTTTATGATCGGTCAGCACCGCCACCGCTTGTTTGCGCAAACCGGGATGGTTTGTTTCGTAAAAACGGATGATGTCAGCTAGGGCCGCAGTAGGGGTAAAGTGTTGCTGGCTGGTAGCGCAGACCAGTTCAGTGTTCTGCGACAACGTGAAAAAGCGGTTTTGAAACAGCGGTACCGGCTCGGCTGCGTATCCAAAGCCGGCATTTAACAGCAGCCAGCCTAAGCAAGCAGGCCGCAACAAGGTCAAACGGCGCAAGTTTTATTTATCCAGGCCCATGGCGTCCCACACTTTTTGAATGGCGCCTTCATCCTTGTAATTGGCTTGCGGTGCGCCGGCGGGGTAATTCAAGGTATAGATTCGTTCGGCGTCGGCGGCCAACTCGTCCATGCCCAACTGCCGATAACCGTCCTGCATGATTTGCAAGGCAAACGGCACCGCCGGGGTGCGTTGATATTCCTTGATGATGTAATTAGCCCGGTTAACAGCGGCGACATAGGCTTTACGGCGCATGTAAAAGTCGGCGACATGGACTTCGTACATTGCCATATTGTTACGGAGTGCGATCATCCGCAGTTTGGCATCGGCAACATATTGGCTATTGGGATAGCGGCGGATCAATTCCTGGAAATTATCATAAGAATCTTTGGCCGGACCGGGATCGCGTTGCGAAGAGTCCGTGGGCAGAAAGCGGTCTATAAAGCCGATACCGCGGTTGTAATTGATCAGGCCTTTTAGATAATAGGCATAATCGACATTGGGGTTGCGTGGATGGATTTTAATGAAGCGGTCGGCGGCGGCTAAGCCCGCTTCCGGATCGTCGTTTTTATAGTAAGCGTAAGCAACATTTAATTGCGCCTGAGCCGCATAGTCGCCGAACGGATAACGCGATTCCAGCGCTTCGTAAAGAGTCACCGCTTTTTGATAGTTTTTATTGTCCAGCGCTTCCTTGGCTTTTTCATGAAACATCTTGTCGTCCCAGCCGGCGTATTCTTCGTCTTTGCTAGCGGAAGAATCCTTGCTCATAAAGGCATCCAGGGTCTCGCAGCCTTGCAGCGTCCAAGCCAGACAGGCGATAAAAACGGTTTTTACTAAAACTAATCGCATACGTTTATCAACACGTTGTAATATTGCGGGTTTTTTGCAGCTTTTGGCGGCATTCTGGCCGCGAGTATAACTTAAAAACGACTATGACGATATTGACGGCAAGGGTTCCCGAGGAACTGGCGGGTATGCGACTGGACCAGTGTCTGGCCGAAGTGTTTCCGGATTATTCGCGCAGCAAACTGCAAACCTGGATCAAAGCCGGCCGGGTATTGGTGGATGGTGAGGTTATGAAAGGCCGCGAAAAATTGGACGGCGGTGAGGAAATCGAGCTGGATGCCGAAGCTGAGCGCGTGATCGAATATGCGCCTCAGGAAATCCCGCTAGACATTGTTTATGAAGACGATTCTTTACTCATCGTTAACAAACCGGCCGGTTTGGTCGTGCATCCGGCGGTCGGCAACTGGGATGGCACCTTAGTTAATGCCTTGCTCAATCACACCCCCAATCTGGATACCCTGCCCCGCGCCGGCATAGTGCACCGCATCGACAAGGATACCAGCGGTTTATTGATGATCGCCAAAACCTTGCAGGCTCATAACAGCCTGGTCGAGCAACTCCAAGCACGCAGCATCCATCGTGAATATCTGGCGTTGGTAAAGGGCTGGATGACCGCCGGTGGCACCGTCGACGAACCAATCGGCCGGCATCCGGTGGATCGCAAACGCAATGCCGTAGTGCGGCGCGGCGGTAAAGAAGCGATTACCCATTACCGGCTGGAACAACGCTTTAAGCGCCATACGCTGATTCGCGTCAAGCTGGAAACCGGCCGCACGCATCAGATTAGAGTGCATATGTCGCATATTAATTATCCGCTGGTCGGCGATCAAGTCTACGGCGGCCGCTTCCAGATGCCTGCCGACTGCAATCCTGCGTTGGCAGATGCCTTACGCAACTTTAAGCGCCAAGCCCTGCATGCCGCGAAATTGGGTTTGGAGCATCCGGAAACCGGCGAATACTGCGAATGGGAACAACCCATCCCCGAAGACATGCAAAATCTGTTGAAATTATTGGCCGAAAATGAATTGGATCAAGCCTGATTGGCCGCTGCCGGCGCATGTGCATGCCGCCGTCACCTTGCGCACCGGCGGTGTCAGTACCGGCCCTTACGCCAGTTTGAATCCGGCCAGTCACGTTAATGACAACCCGCAGCACGTCAAAACCAACCGCTACATCATCAAGGACATGCTGCAACTGCCGTCCGAACCGGTCTGGCTGCAACAAGTGCACGGGACGCGCGTGGTGAACGCCGACGAAACCGAGAGCTTAGTGGAGGCGGACGCCAGCTTTGCCGATCAATCCGGCACGGTATGCGCGATTCTGACGGCGGATTGCCTGCCAGTGCTGTTCTGTGGAGACGACGGCGAAGTGGTTGCCGCCGCCCACGCCGGCTGGCGCGGTTTGCAGGCCGGCATCATCGCCGAAACCCTGTATGCGATGAGTTGTGAAGATGTGCATGTTTGGCTGGGGCCGGCGATAGGTCCGGATAATTTCGAAGTCGGCGACGAGGTACGCGATGCGTTTATTAAGGACAATCCGATTACGTCCGTAGCGTTTCGTGCCGGCCAGCCTGGCAAATGGCTGGCGGATATTTACCGGCTGGCGCGTATTAAACTGGCGGAACTGGGTGTGGAACACGTTTATGGCGGTGACCTATGCACCGTCGCCGATCCTCAACGTTTTTACTCGTATCGCCGTGACGGCGCGAATACTGGCCGCATGGCCAGTTTGATCTGGAGAGACTAATTTGACTGTATTGCTGTCGATTATCTTGTTTACCGCGCTAGGTGGCGTGCTTAGCGTGCTTGCTGCTGCGGTATTTTTATTGTTGCCGGAACACAAACAAAAGCATGTACTGCCGCACGGCATCAGTTTTGCAATTGGCGCGTTGTTGACCGGCGCATTTTGCGGCTTGATCCCGCACGCTTTCGAAGAAGTACCGGTCGAGGATATGTCAGCACTCTCGGCTACAATTCTGGCGGGCATTCTGTTGTTTTTTGTCTTGGAAAAACTGCTGGTCTGGCGCCATTGTCATTCCCACGCCTGCGAAGCCCACGGCGAAGAATCGCATGAAGACCATCACCACGAACACGGCCATACGCATGCAATCCAAGCGGCCGGCCACCGCCCCGCCGGGATGTTTATCATTCTAGGCGACAGCATCCATAATTTTGTCGATGGCGTGTTAATCGGCGCAGCGTTTTTAACCGACGTGCAACTGGGTATCGTCACCAGCTTGGCGGTGGCCGCGCATGAAATTCCGCAAGAAGTCGGCGACTTCGCGATTTTGCTGCATAGCGGTTACAAGCGCGGAGAGGCCTTGTTTTACAACATTCTTGCCAGCTTGAGCACGGTAGTTGGCGGCGTTTTGGCGTATTTCAGTCTTGGCGACCTACATCACATCTTGCCCTACTTTTTAACCCTAGCGGCTTCCAGTTTTATTTATATCGCGGTTGCCGATTTGATCCCGTCTTTGCATCAGAAGACCGATATTAAAACTTCATTACAACAGATTGGTTTTATTTTGGCTGGGGTGGTGTTGATTTTGGTGATGCAAGGCATAGCGCATCGGTTTGAAGGGAAAATTGACGGGGATAGAGTCGAGCAAACTGGTATCGTTTGATCCAGTCTTTATAAGGTCACAAGTCAACTGTCTCTTCGCCATGCGAACGAAATTTAGGTCGCCGGCGCCGCGACTCAGTAATCATAAGCGTCATCTCGCGAGCGGCGGCTAATTTGATAGATGTTCTCGGTATCAAATACATTCGTGTAAGCGGCGGCTTGCCCTTCATGCTTGATATTGCAACGCCGTTCGCCTTTACGCTTTTCCAGTATGTCTGTCGATACCGGCTGCTGCGTTAAGCGTCTGTCGTTTTTATGCGAACGAATAAAATATTCTCTGACTTCGACGATTTTATTTTTGAAGCGCTTGCCATGCAGTTTTTTGATTGCGAGCTTACCGGCTTTGTCATCGTCAATAAAAATACGGCCATGAAACGACAGCACATTGGTCTTGATATTTTTAAGACAAAAGATGTCGGTTTTTAGAATATTGCCAAGCTTGAAGGGAAGTAACAGGCAAAACCTGAGGGCCGGGGCGACAAAGTCTCCCAACTCGCTTTCTTGCGTAATCGACGGGATATTTTTAATAATCAATATCATAAAGACACTCTGGTAGTACTTAGCTGTATCCCAAGGCTGGTTAATACGGTTTGGGCCAACGCTCACTACCTTCGATACGTAAACCATGAAAATCAAGCTACCGGACTGCCGCTAAGTTGATTGGCTTGGACTCTCTTGCTTACCCTATATAGCGTCAACAAGTTACTTTAGGTGTTGGAAACATAGTCCACGTTGCGGATAAATACAACTAACGCGACCTTTCCCTTTGGAAAGACCACTTACACCGTTTTGCCATGTCTTGCCGACTCTCCCCCCAGGCTGTTTGAAACGCGATGGTTTTGGTCACCGCACCGGAAAGCTTGACTAATCGGCCTCCCTTCTCCTCTGCCGAAGCCATCCTTTGTCCCATCAATTAGAGCAAGAACGAAACTAATGGTTCCAAGCCCGCGTTCCGATCCCTCCGGCGAAATGTTTGATATTTTTCCGCTGGCGATTTGGGATTGTGTATAGGTGAGGCGTGTTTCGGCAACACACTACCATTCAATCAATTCGTCCCGCAAAGCTGCACTGCCGCGAAAAATAAAATAAATTTTTTTGCTGCTTATAATCCTTTGATAGTAGAAGCGACTTGAATAACTAATTGATTTTCCATAGAACGTATTCTGTTATTTGTCTCAGGGCTATACAGGCTTTCCGTTTCAATTTATATACAAATTAGTAGGTATTTAATAAGTCTTGCAAAGCCCATTTTAATGGGTGTAAGGTTCGATACGACGGCATGAAAAAACAAATTTAAGACTACAAAATAGCAACGGCTTGTGTAAAAAAGCAGCGGTATTGTAGTTAATTAGCAACGAATATTTGCCGGGGCTAAATATTATCTTTGTTCTATGTCGCGTTTAAAAATGACAGCGTAACAACTAGCTGCGCGTCTATAAAAATAATGTCCTCACCATGAGATTAGTTATGTCCAAATTTCCAATCGATCTTGGCGCTTATCAGCGCATCAACTTAGATCCAAAAAACCCAACTTTAACCGATGCACAACGTGCCAGCCTGAAAGCCAACATTCAGTTGTGCCGTGATGCTATTGTCTATTTCACAGCCAACGGCGCAGCCCGTGGTGTGGGCGGCCATACCGGCGGTCCATACGATACCGTGCCGGAAGTCATGATCATGGATGCGCTGTTCCACAGCTCCAATGATTTTGTGCCTATCTTCTTTGATGAAGCTGGCCACCGTGTCGCCACCCAGTATCTGATGTCCACTCTGAACGGCGATTTACCGGCAGAACGCTTGATCGAATACCGCGCGGCGCATTCACATTTGCCGGGCCATCCTGAATTGGATTTCACCCCCGGCGTGAAATTCAGCTCCGGTCGTTTGGGCCACATGTGGCCGTATGTCAACGGCGTAGCCATCGCCAATCCGGCTAAAACTGTATTCTGCCTAGGTTCCGACGGTTCTCAGCAGGAAGGTAACGATGCCGAAGCGGCTCGTCTGGCTGTGGCGCAAGGCCTGAACGTCAAACTGATCATCGACGATAACAACGTCACTATCGCCGGCCACCCATCCGAGTATTTGAAAGGCTGCAGTACCGCCAAAACCCTGGCCGGTCAAGGCGTTACCGTACTGGAAGGCGATGGCGAAGATCTGGACGATTTATACAAACGCATCATCACGGCCATTAACACCCCAGGCCCGGTTGCGGTCATCAACCACCGCCCGATGTGCCCTGGCATTGTCGGCTTGGAAGGTTCCACCCACGGTCATGACGTTGTGTCGGTGAAAGTGGCGTTGGAATACCTGGAGTCACATGGCCAACAAGCCGCTGCCGATGCACTGCGCGAAGTCAAGGCGCCGAAGAACGACGCGGTATTTTTGGGTTCCAGCGACAAATGGGATGCCAACCGCAACGTCTTTGGCGATGCCTGCGTGGAAGTGTTGGGTCGTTTGAGCGAAGCAGAACGGGTTGCCAAAGTACGGGTAGTCGATAGCGATTTGGAAGGTTCTTGCGGCCTGTTCAAAATCCATAAAGCTTTTCCGGAAGTGTTTATCTCCTCCGGTATCATGGAGCGTGGTAACTTCTCCGCGGCAGCCGGTTTTGGTATGGAAGCAGGCAAACAAGGGATTTTCGGTACCTTCAGCGCCTTCCTGGAAATGCTGATGTCCGAAATCACCATGGCCCGGTTGAACAAATCCAACGTACTGAGCCACTTCTCGCATTCCGGTATCGACGACATGGCCGACAACACCTGCCATTTCGGTCTGAACAACATGTTCGCCGACAACGGTTTAAGTGACGGCTATGAAACCAAACTGTATTTCCCTGCAGATCCTTTGCAAATGAAGGCGTGCGTTGAAAAAGTCTTCTTCGATCCAGGCTTGCGTTTCATCTTCTCCACCCGTTCCAAAGTGCCAACCATTCTGGACAGTAACGGCAACGAGTTTTTTGGTGGCGACTACAAATTCGTGCCCGGCAAAGACGAAGTCATTCGCGAAGGCACGGCCGGTTATATCGTCAGCTTCGGTGAAGCCTTGTACCGAGCCCTGGATGCAGTCGAACGCCTGAAAAAACAAGGCGTGGATGTAGGCTTGATCAACAAACCGACCTTGAACGTCATCGATGAAGACATGCTGGCCAAAATCGGTAAGTCACCGAAAGTGCTGGTGGTTGAGTCCTTCAACCGTAAAACCGGTTTGGGTAGCCGCATGGGCACATGGTTGTTGGAACGCGGTTACACACCAAAATACAACTATATTGCCACGCATAAAGAAGGTTGCGGCGGCCTGTGGGAGCAATTCCCGCATCAAGGTATTGACCCGGCTGGCATCATGGCCAGCTTTTTAAAGGGTTAAGCCTCCCTCTCGACCTGGGGCGCAGGGAAGCGCCCATATTTTTCGGCTGGGGTTTGGGAGCAACAGCCATTTGTAATCAGCAATTGCCATCAGGCAATTTCGCAGTAAAACACTCAGCTCTCACCGGGACCTAGCCATGCCGACATTCCTTGTTTCCAAACAGCCGGACGCTAGGCATGCAGTGCCTGCCTATCCAATTACGGAGCAATCGCACTCAAGTTAAAGATTTCAATCAGTCCCGACAAACAAAAACCGGATTCAAACCATTTCGACCGATTAATACAGTCCTACGCCAGGTAAACCATGCAAAAACGAATTATCGGTGACAGTCGGCCCAACAAAGCCAGCTCAATGACAGAGCCGTTAAATCTGGAAGCGCTTGCTGACGTTGAAGTGTCATCCGAGGCTAAGGAGCACGCTATCGAAGCCGCGCTACTGCCTGGTTTTAGCGGCGGGTGGCGAGCGGGCATTCCCGGCCCGCAAGTTATCCGCTTACTTTTCAAGCAGGCCCAGCCTGTGCAATGTATTCAACTGGATTTTTTGGAATCGGCTATCGCCAGAACACAGGAATACATCCTGCGTATTTCTGCTGATAGCGGACAGTCGTTTCGCGAAATCGTCCGCCAACAATGGAATTTTAATCCGCAAGGGTGCACGGCGGAATCGGAACAACACGTTGTCGACTTGCCTGCGGTAAGTATTATCGAACTACATATCACTCCGGATATTAACAACTCAAGCGCGTTTGCTTCGCTTGAAACAATGCGTGTATTTTGAGTTTTCACCGGTAATTTTTAGGTTTGAAAAAAGCCTTGGGAAAACTTGATACACCCTATAAAACCTATTCGGCCAGCAGCTTATTTTTCTAAAGATTTAACCATGTCAGCGCCTACACACAATATCCATCAATTAACCAAAAATACTATTGCTTTAATTCTTGCCGGCGGACGCGGCTCGCGCTTAATGAATATGACGGATTGGCGCGCCAAGCCCGCCGTACCTTTTGGTGGCAAGTTTCGAATTATCGATTTTCCGTTATCCAATTGCGTAAATTCCGGTATCCGTAAAATCGGCGTGATGACGCAATATAAGGCCGATTCGTTGATCCGGCATATTCAGAAAGGCTGGGGATTCATGCGCGGCGAATTTGGCGAATACGTCGACATCATGCCGGCACAACAACGGATAGACGAGACTTCCTGGTACAAAGGTACCGCCGACGCCGTGTTGCAGAATATCGATATTCTGCGGGCTCGCCAGCCGCAGCATATTCTAATTCTGGCTGGTGATCATATTTATAAAATGGATTACGCGGCCATGTTAATCGACCACGTCGAAAAAAACGCCGACCTAACCATAGGTTGTCTGGAAGTATCCTTAAAAGACGCCTCCGCTTTTGGCGTAATGGACGTGGATGCAAATCGCCGCGTTCGGGCGTTTGTCGAAAAACCCGCCAACCCACCCGTGATGCCGGGTAGGACCAATACCGCGTTGGCCTCAATGGGTATTTATATCTTTAACGCCGATTTTTTATGGGAGCAATTAATTAAAGATTCTCTCACTGAAAATTCCACTAACGACTTTGGCAAAGATATTATTCCCGCCGTCATCGACGATCATATTGTTAATGCCTATCCCTTTTTGGATTTACAAAGCGGTCAACAAAGTTATTGGCGCGATGTCGGGACTATAGACGCCTATTGGGCTTCTAATTTGGAGTTAATCGGCGTCAAGCCGGATTTGAATTTATACGATGCGTCCTGGCCGATATGGACCTATCAGGAACAAACACCGCCGGCCAAATTTGTCTTCGATGATAACGGCCGGCGTGGTTTGGCCGTCGATTCGATGATTGCCGGCGGCTCGATTATTTCCGGCGCAACCATTCAGCATTCCATGGTGTTCTCGAATGTCACCGTAAACGAATCAGCGCTTATCAAAGACAGCATTCTGTTGCCGCAAGTCTGCATAGGCCAAAATTGCCGGATTACCAAAGCCATCGTTGAAAAAGGTTGCGAGGTGCCGGCAGGTACGGTGATTGGCGAAAATCTTGACGACGACAAAAACAGATTTTATGTCAGCGAGGGCGGGGTAGTGCTGGTAACTGCCGAAATGTTGGGGCAAAAACTACATTACGTCAGGTAATCAAGCATGCAAACGCCCGTTTATCCGATTGAGTGATAACGGGCGTCTGAGTGCCTTAGCCGCCAAATAATTGATGATCGATTAAATCGCATAGGCAATGCGAGATCAACAAATGCACTTCCTGAATGCGGGCGGTGGAATAAGATGGTACGCGGATTTCAATATCGGCTTCGTTCAACGCGCCAGCCAGCACACCGCCGTCTTTACCGCTTAGCGCGATAACCGTCATATCCCGGTCATGCGCCACTTTCACGGCTTTAATGATATTGCCGGAGTTACCGCTACTGGTGTAGACCAGCAAGATGTCGCCAGCCTGCCCCAAAGCGCGCAATTGCTTGGCAAAGATTTCGTCGTAGTGGTAGTCGTTGGCGATAGAGGTGATGGTTGAGGTATCGGTGCTCAAGGCAATCGCCGGCAGAGCGGGGCGTTCCCGTTCGAAACGGTTGAGCATCTCCGAAGAAAAATGCTGGGCATCGCCCGCCGAACCGCCGTTGCCGCAAGTCAGCACTTTTTTGTCGTTCACCAAAGCCTCGACGATTTTTTGCGAGGCGAACTCAATCAGCTCGCACAAGCTGGCCATCGCATCCTGTTTGGTTTGAATGCTATCGGAAAAGTGGGCGATGATGCGGTCTTGTAAACTCATAATACTCAGGTTTGAAAAGCGTTTTTAATCCAGTCCAGGCGGTTGTTGCCGGATACAGCAACTACGTCGAAACGAATCGAGAGCTGGCTCAGGTTGTTGATTATGACATAGTGTTGGGTAGCGGCGACGATGCGCGCCTGTTTTTGCCGGGTGACACTGGCCACTGCGCCGCCAAATTGCTCCGATTTGCGAAAGCGTACTTCCACAATCACCAGCGCCGCGCCGTCTTTCATCACCAGATCCAACTCACCCATTTTGCAGCGGAAGTTGCTGCATACCCATTCCAAGCCTTGTTTTTGCAAATAAGCCAAAGCTAATTGTTCGGCGCTATCGCCCTTTTGCAAATGCAGCGGCTTGGTTTTGCCGAATAACATGCTATTCGACAAAGCCGGAGGCGACCGGCACGCCGCCTTTAAACTGGGCACAGACTAGTTTGCGGGTAATGCGATTTTCATCGTTCACTGACAAGCGGCCGGTGGCGCCGGCGTAAGACGCTCCGGCCAACTGCGGTAATTGACCAATGATGTTGTAAGCATCTATGCCTAACGCGACCAGCTTAACCTGGCTGTCGCTGAGGCCTTGCCAGGTATTCTGCACGGCTTGCTGGCTGAGTGCGCCGGTGTAGGCGTCGCCGAACACCCAAGGAAGATCGCAGAAATTAATCTTGCCCAACTCGCTATCCCGCACCGGATTTTGCCGGCCGCTGTAGATATTCGGCATCGCATAAACCGACAACTCGCTGCTTTGCGAGTACTTGAGTTGCGGCGCCAACTCTCTGGCCAATTCCGAGCTGGCGCTAACGAATAAGGCCAAGGGTTGCTTCTGGCCATTCGCGCTGACGCTGTTGCTGAGCAAGGTTTTTACAATGGCGGCGAAATCGTGTTGTTTCGGGTCGTAGCTTTCCACACCCACCACGGCGCCGCCGACCGCTTGCCAAGCCGACATTAGATAATGGCGCACCCGCTCACCTTGCGTGGTATTCGGCGTCAGCGATACGGCATTCTGTTGGCCATCGCGCTTGGCTTTTTGTACCAATTGTTCCGCGTCGTCTATCGGGCTGAGGCCGAATTGATAGAGATTGGGGTTGCTGAGGTTTTCCACATGATTCAACGCCAGTACCGGTACGCTTAATTCGGCGGATTGCGCCAAATTTTGGATCTGTTCCTTCACCAAGGGCCCTATCACCTGTTTGGCGCCGTCACTAACGGCTTGCTTATATATGTTGGCTATGTCGTCTATTTCGCTGTCGTAATACTTTAGCGGCATTTGCGGCGCGGCGCTGGCGGCCAGACGATGGGCTACCGTCAACCCTTCCCTGATGGCTTTAGCCGCGCTGGCGTAAGAGCCCGAGCCAGGCAGCAACACGGCAATGGTTGCACCCGGAGTAGGTGGTTGCGCAGCTTGCTCCGGTTCTTGAACGGTTTGCTGACTGACGGGCGGCGGATTCAGATAGGCTTGCAGGTAATCGGCGTTGGCCGGATGGCCGGGAAACATTTGCCGCCATTGCAGGATTTGACCGGCTGTGTCGAAACCCGCCACGTTACGTTGCTTCAGAATTTTAGCCAAGGCCATCCAGCCGCTCAGTTCGTCAACGATGGGTGACGGACCGCTAAGGGTTTCCAGCGGCAACACGCTAAGCGCATCCAGGATGGCGATAATGTTTTGCTTTTGCTGCTCGGGTTTTTGCAACAGTCGGCCCAGTTTCAGGCGCGCCCTAACGCTGGGCACAACATCGCCCAACAAAGCATGCACAAAGGCCACCGATTGGTAATAAGCAATCTGATCGGCGTCGGTCAGTATGGCGGGCCGCACGCCCTCCAGCTTTTTCAAGGCTTGTTCGGCATCACCCATACTCAACGCTACTTGAGCTTGGAGCAATTTGTATTTGCTGAACAATTCCGGCGGTAACTGTTCGGCGTTGATTTTATCCAAGGCTTTTTGCGCGGCCTGACTATCCCCGGCTTGCAGGCGGGTGTCGGCATCCAGCAGATGCAGGCTGTTTTGATTGTCGGCCATCCGGTAACTGCGCGGTGGCTCGGCCGGCTTGGCTTTGCGGGCACTGGTTTGCGGGCGCACTTCCAGCTGGGTCTTGGTTTTGACCGGTTGCTCGCTACACGCAGCCAGTAGCAACAGGCCGAAAAACCAGCGGTTTAAAACACGACGCGGCATAATGGCGGCAAATTTGCGATCAGACATAGCACGGGGACCGAAGAATAAATGTACGGAAAATTATACGTGGTTGCCACGCCAATCGGTAATCTGGCCGATTTCAGCTTTCGGGCGGTGGACATATTGAAACAAGTGGACTTGATCGCCGCCGAAGATACCCGCCACGTCAAGATGTTGCTGCAACATTACGGCATCAATAAGCCGCTGCAATCGCTGCATCAACATAACGAAGAACACGCTTCGCAAGGCCTGATCGATAAAATCCGCGAAGGATTATCGGTGGCACTGGTATCCGATGCCGGCACGCCGATGATCAGCGATCCCGGCTTTCCTCTGGTCAAATTGGCCAGACAGCAAGGCGTGGATGTGTGTCCGATACCCGGCGCCTGCGCGCTGATCGCCGCCTTGTCGGTGGCGGGCTTACCGACTAGCCGTTTCAGTTTCGAAGGCTTTTTGCCACGCACCGGCTCGGCGCGGCGCAGCTTCTTCGAACACAAGTTGGCTGACTGCTCGACTTGGGCCTTTTACGAATCCAGCCATCGCATCCAGGCTGCGTTGGAAGATATGCTGACGGTATTTCCGGCTAATCACCAAATTGTCGTTGCTCGGGAGCTCACGAAATTGCATGAAACGATTGTCGGCAACGAACTGGACAAGGTGTTGGAGAAAGTGCAGACCGACGAAAACATGCGCAGGGGCGAATTCGTGGTATTGGTAGCCGGCCGCGAAGCTGGTGAGCAAGACGATGAATTAACCGACGAACAACGGCGGATTTTGGGCATATTGCTGACAGAATGTTCTACCAAAACCGCCGCGGCACTGGCTGCGGAAATTACCGGCCAGCGCAAAAAAACCTTGTATCAGGCGGCGCTGGCGATGCAGGACAAGCAAGGCCGCTAAGTTCCAGCAATCTTCCGCCGCTCAAACCCGGACATCGATACCGTTCGCCGGTACGCTGGCCGACTCCAATAACTTTAAGGCGTTTTGGCCTTGTTGTTCCTGCATCTCCTTGGCTTTTACCAGCATCGCAACTTCGACTTGTTGCGCGGTTTTTTGGGTGGACATTTGTGTCGCCAGCGTGGCGACGGAAGAGACGGAATCAAGCATGGCATGGCCTCGTCGGGTTGGTTTTGGAAAGCGGTTGCCGTAACGGCTAAAAAGGTTATCGAACCGCAAGCCGATAACTTTAGGCTATCGATAAAAATAACTGCTTACCTGCGTTCTGCCTACGCCTTGGGGCATACACTATAATGTCCTGCGGCATCAGCTATGCGGCCCCTTCAAAATCGAACGGCGTCCGAATGGTTTCGAACGACCTAACGCTCCGGCGCATCGCAACCGATATGAGCCAGCCCCGGAAAACCTTGGCATATTTTGCTGAAAACTGCATTTGGCAGGGTATCCTGGCAGCATTCAGGCAAACCGATTAAAGAGTTTTATGACATATAAAGGCAACATTCTCGCCGTTGACGACACCCCTGCCTCCTTAAAGTTGTTAACGGATATTCTGAAGGACGAAGGCTACGAAGTCCGTTCTGCTATTAGCGGCGAATTAGCCTTAAATTCCGCTTTCAAACACCCGCCGGAATTGGTGCTGTTGGATATTCGCATGCCGGAGATGGATGGTTTCGAAGTTTGCCGGCAACTCAAAGCTAACCCGAATACATGCGATGTGCCGGTTATCTTCGTCAGCGCGATCATGGATACCGACGAAAAAGTGCGCGGCTTTGACTTGGGTGCAGTGGATTTTGTCACCAAGCCCTATCAGCGCGATGAATTGCTGGTTAGGGTGCGTACTCATTTGGAGTTTGACCGCTTGCGCAACCATCTGGAAGAACAGGTGGAAGAGCGAACCCGTAAATTGATGGAAAGCGAGAGAAATTTGCGCGCCGGCATGCTGGATTTCGTGACCGCGATTGCGGCCACTATCGAAGCGCGCGATCCCTACACCGCCGGCCATCAACGCCGCGTCGCCCACCTCGCCACGGCTATCGCCCGCGGCTTGCAATTGCCGGAAGAGCGGATAGAGGGACTGACGTTGGCGAGCGTGGTACACGATATTGGCAAAATTCGGATCCCCGCCGAAATACTGTGCAAGCCCGGTCGGCTGGACGATTTGGAGTTCAGCCTGATCAAGCGGCACGCCGAAACCGGCTACGACATCCTCAAATCCATCAACTTCCCCTGGCCTATCGCGCAAATCGTCTTGCAACATCACGAACGCCCCAACGGCAGTGGCTACCCGTGCGGCCTAAAGAAGGGTGAGATATTGCTGGAAGCTGAGATTCTGGCGGTTGCCGATGTGGTGGAAGCGATGAAGTCTCATCGCCCTTACCGCGCCGGTTTAGGCCTGGATGCAGCACTGCAGGAGATTTCCGACAATCGCGGTGTGCTGTATAACGCCGAAGTAGTCGAGATTTGTTTAAAGCTTTTTCGGGAACGGGATTACTGCCTGCCCGCTTGAGCGGCTCCTTAGAATTCCGCTAAAAATAACTTCCCGAAATGACTATTCCCGGCAAACCGTTCGTGCTCGACTGGCCTGGATGTCTGAGCAATTGCCGAGAGCGCAGTCGAAGCATGAACGGTTAAGGGCTATGAAGGCCCGGATTTCCCCTGCGATCCTTCGACAAGCACAGGAAAGTTCCGCTAATCCGCGCTAGAAAAGTTACTTAACCCTATTCTTAGGTGTTTTGCAGCGCGTTTAAGGAATACGATGGGACCGTTTGCCCGCGCACACTTACGGGCCGCCAATACACCACAACAGTCTTGTGAGTTCAGCTATGCCAGGTCAGCTTGATTTTCCAAACAATGTCTCGAGGCGGCTGATTGCCGGGGCGGTAATCCTTAACCTGTTGGTTATCGCCACCGTGGGGTTTGCGCTATATCGCAGCTTCGACAAATATCAACAGCGCGCCGAAATCACGACGCAGAATCTGGCCAAGGTTATCGCGCAAAACTTAGATAGCCTTATCGAAAAGGTGGACTTAGGCGTGTTGGTGGCCGTGGAGGAAATCCAGCGGCAACAAGCTTCGGGGAGCGTTGACGCCGAGGCGCTGTCGGTTTTTATGCAGCGCTTACAAGCGCGTTTGCCATGGGTTATCGGACTTAGAGCTACCGACGCGCAAGGTTGGCTAGCCTATGGCGTGGATGTACCAAAAGATAAGCCGCTCAGCATGGCGGATCGGCTCTATTTTTCTAGTTTGCGGGATAATCCGGCGCTTGGGCTATTTATCAACAAACCGGTGATGTCTCATATCAATAAGGTTTGGGTGCTAAATTTTGCACGCCGCCTTAACCGCGCCGACGGCAGTTTTGCCGGCGTGGTTTTTGCCAATGTTTCACTGGATAACTTGAGTAAAGCGATTTCCAACGTTGATATTGGCAGTCGCGGGGCGATTAACCTAAGAGATGCCGATATGGGCTTGATCGTTCGCTATCCCGCCCATGCCGAACCCGGCAACATGATTGGCGATAAAACCATTTCGCCGGAATTTCGCCGGATGCTCGCATCCGGACACACCTCGGGTGTCTTTCACACGCCTCTCAGCTTCGACAATACCGCCAGGGTGGTATCTTTTCGCAAACTGGACGCCTACCCGCTATGGGTGAGCGTCGGTCTGGCTAGGGACGATTTTCTGGCGGAGTGGTGGAATGAAGTCCTGGAAATGGCCGGACTGGTTCTTCTGTTTGCCTTGATTTCGGTTAGTAGCGCCCGGTTCATCGTCGGTGCGTGGCGAAAGCAATTGCAGGTTGCCACCAAGTTGGCGGCCGAAGAGGAAAAGTTCCATACCGTCGCGGACTACACCTACGACTGGGAATATTGGGAAGGCGACGATCAGCAGATTTTGTATATGACGCCTTCCAGCTTGCGGGTTACCGGCTATGCGGCCGAGGAGTTTATGGCCGATGCCGGGTTATTGCCGAGCATCATACATCCCGACGACCGGCACTTAATGACCGATCATCGCCACGATGTCGAGCATTTACGCCTCGCTGAAGTAGACTTTCGCATTGTCCGCCGCGACGGCGAAATTCGCTGGATCTCGCATTGTTGCCAGGCCGTGTTCGGGGCGGACAATAACTACCGAGGCCGGCGCATCACTAACCGCGACATTACAGAACGCCACCTATTCGCCACCGAAATCAATCGGCTGGCGCAAGCGGCGGATCAGAATCCGACCGGCATCCAGATTACCGACCTGCAGGGCGTATTGACCTATACCAACCACGCTTATACGCGGATTACCGGGTATACGTTCGGCGAGGCTTACAAAATGACGCCTCGCGCATTATTGTCCAGTGAAATAACTGCCGATACCTACCAAGCCTGCCAGGCACAATTGGCAGCAGGCAAACTATGGAAATCCTCGCTGACCAATCGCCACAAAAACGGCGAGTTGCGCTGGGAACAGATCACCGCCTCACCGATTTACGACGAAGCTTATCAGGTTTGCAATTATCTATATTTACGCACGGACATCACCGAAGCCAAGCAAACGGAAGCGGCCTTATATAAGCTCAATCGCGAATTGCGCGCGATCAGCAATTGCAATCAGGCCTTGCTGCGACATGACAACGAACCAAGCCTGCTTAAAGAAATTTGCCGTATCGTCTGCGATGAAGCCGAATATCGCATGGCTTGGGTCGGCTACTTGGAAAACGGCCCTCCCAAAACAATACGCCCGGTGGCCTGGGCCGGTTTTGAAGACGGCTATCTGGCCGTCACCGATCACAGTGGCGGGGATGCGGCGGGCGCGCAAAGTCCCGCTGCCGCCGCCATTTGCAGCGGCGAAAAAGTCTATGTTCAGGATGTCTGCACAGATGCGCTGATGGCTTTGGCACGAGACGCAGCGTTAGCGCGCGGCTATCGCTCGGTTATTGCCTTGCCTTTGGCCGATCAGAACGCGGATATTTTCGGTGCGCTGACGATTTATTCCGCAGAACCCAATGCGATCACGGCAGCGGAGATTCGCTTGTTAGAGGAACTGGCCGGAGATTTGGCCTTTGGCATTTCCGTGCTCCGCGATAAGGCGGAGCGCTTACGCACGGAAGAGCATTTACGCGACTCGGAGGAGCGCTTGCGGTTGACGTTGGAAGCCGCCCAGGTCGGCGTTTGGGACTGGGATGTAAAAAACGACCAATGGTACGCTTCGCCCACCTATTACACGATGCTCGGCTATCCTGTTCGGACCGGCATGGCTGATCGGCGCGAATGGTTCGAAAGCGTTCATCCGGACGATCAAGCGGAAGTCAGCGACAAAATGAGCGGCGTGTTAGCCCGTGATTTCACGGAATATCAATATCAAGCGCGCATGCGCCACGCCGACGGCAGTTATCGTTGGCAATATGTGCGCGGTTTCGGTATTCAGCGCGATTCGGACGGTAAGGTCATACGCATGTTGGGTATTCGTATGGACATCCATGATCGCAAGCAAAACGAGGAAGAATTACGGCGCTATAAAGAACACCTCGAAGATGAAATCCAGCAACGTACCGCCGACTTGATAATTGCGCGCGATGCGGCGGAAGCGGCCAATAGGGCCAAGAGCGTATTCCTGGCCAATATGAGCCACGAATTGCGTACCCCGCTGAACGCTATTCTTGGATTCTCGAAATTGATGCGGAAAAATCCCCAACTGTCGGACGAGCAAAGGCAAAACCTGGATATTATCAATCGCAGCGGCGAGCATCTGTTGATGTTGATTAACGATGTATTGGAAATGGCTAAAATCGAAGTAGGCCGGCTACACCTGGAAAACGCGCCTTTCGATTTGGGCAATATGGTGCGCGATATTACCGATATGATGAGTGTCCGCGCCGCCGAAAAAGGCCTGAGGTTGTTGGTCGATCAGGCATCGCAGTTTCCGCGTTTCATTGTCGGCGACGAAGCCCGCTTGCGGCAAGTGCTGATTAATCTGGTGGGCAATGCTATTAAATTTACGCAGCAAGGCGGTGTTACCTTGCGCCTAGGCACTCGCAAAAATCGCATTTCGCATCTACAGATTGAGGTCGAAGATTCCGGTGTGGGGATCCCGCTGGCCGATCAGCAACGTATATTCGAACCATTCGTACAGCTAGGCGAGCAAAGGGATAGCCAAGGCACCGGCTTGGGATTGACCATTACCCGCCAGTTTGTGGAATTGATGGGCGGTACGCTTACCTTGGAAAGCCACCCGAATCAAGGCGCTTTATTTAGAATAGATCTGCCGCTCGCGGAGGTGAATCAGGCGGATATTACCGGCCCCAGTGCTGATAAAGCGGAAGCCGGCGCCGTCATCGGCTTAGTGGAAGGGCAAAGCGACTACCGCATATTAATCGTTGAAGATCAGCTCGAAAATCAGTTATTGCTGGCAAAATTGATGGAATCGGTCGGATTCTCCTGCAAAGTGGCCGGCAACGGCGCGGAGGGCATAGCGCTATTTCAAACATGGCAACCGCAATTTATCTGGATGGATAGGCAAATGCCGGTAATGGATGGTTTGGAAGCCACGAAAAGAATCCGGGAGTTGCCTGGCGGGCGGGAGGTCGTCATTGTTGCCGTCACCGCCTCGGCATTCCTGGAGCAGCGTAGCGAGCTTCTGGAAGCCGGCATGAACGATTTTGTGCGCAAGCCTTATCGCTTCAACGAAATCTACGAATGTCTGGCCAAGCACTTGGGGGTGCGTTATGTTTACGAGGGTGTTCCAGAACAAACCCCGCCAATCGCGCCATTAACGCCGAACATGTTAGCCGGCTTGCCGGCATCGGCACGCGAGGAATTGAAAAATGCACTGGAAAGTCTGGAGCCGGAACGTATAGCAAATGCCATAGTTCTGGCAACGGCGCAGGATCCTCAATTGCGCAAAACCCTGGCCTATCTGGCTGATAACTTTGACTATCCTGCCATTCTGAGGGCTTTGCCTAGCTGATTTTATCGTTCGCCGTTTTGAGTTGCACTGTTCCGGCACGTACGATTTGGCGACCGCCAAACCGATACTACGTCCGGCGTGCTGACTGGTATTCGCTTGGATCGATGGCGATGCTGAATGCTTTTAATTGCAGGCTGTCGAACGGCCAATTAAGTTGCTTTTGGCTTGGGGCATGCCACAACACCGGAATCAACAAACCATACGCCCCCTGCCATTGCTCATTGTCCATAATGTCCCGGCTGGTAAAATCCAGCCCGGCGGCTACCAGTAACGCTTCCGCCTCTTCGCACAAATGGCAGCCTTCGGTGCCGAACAGGATAAAATCGGCCACGGTTGAATCGATCAATGATTCAAATGCGCCGCCAACCAACGTTCGGCCACTTCAATCTTCAAGCCTTTACGCCGCGCGTAGTCTTCTAACTGGTCCTGATCGATCTTACCGACATTGAAATACTGCGAATCCGGATGCGAGAAATACCAGCCGCTAACCGCCGCAGTCGGATACATAGCAAAGTTTTCGGTTAGTTCGATGGTGGTGTTTTCGGTGACGTTCAGCAACTCGAACAACTTGGCTTTTTCGGTGTGGTCTGGGCAAGCCGGATAGCCAGGCGCCGGACGGATACCTTGATACGCTTCCTCGATCAGCGCGTGGTTATCGTGTTGTTCATCTTCGGCATAGCCCCAGTATTCGCGGCGTACGGCTTGATGCATGTATTCCGCAAAGGCTTCGGCTAGACGGTCGGCTAACGCTTTCAGCATGATGGAGCTGTAGTCATCATGATCTTTTTCGAACTCGGCCAGTTTGGTTTCGATGCCGATACCGGAGGTCACCGCGAAACCTCCCAGATAGTCGGCAATGCCGCTACCGATCGGAGCGATGAAATCGGAAAGACAGTAGTTTGGCCGACCCGGCGCCTTGACATTTTGCTGGCGCAAATGATGCAGCGTTTCGCGTGGCTGGCTGCGGGTGTCGTCGGTATACAGCACGATGTCATCGCCATCGCTGTTGGCTGGGAAGAAACCGATGACGGCCTTGGCTGTCAGCCATTGTTCGCGAATCAAGTGTTTCAACATCTCTTGCGCATCTTCGAACAATTTAGTCGCTTCGATGCCAACCACATGGTCGCTAAGAATAGCCGGATAGCTGCCGGACAATTCCCACGTTTGGAAGAACGGCGTCCAGTCGATATACCAAACCAGCGTATCCAGCGGGAAATTATCGATGACTTTGGTGCCGAGAAATTTAGGCTTAACCGGCAGATGGCTGGCGTAATCGAATTTGTTAAGCCGGGCTTTTTCCAGGTTATGCTGCGGATTTTTAGCGTGCCGGCCTTTGTGGCGTTCGCGCACAATTTCATACTCGGCGCGAGTTTTTTCCACGAAATCGGCTTTCAAATCGTCGCTAAGCAGGGCGCTAACCACGCCGACACTGCGCGATGCATCCGTAACATAAACGGTCGGCGATTGATAGTGCGGTTCGATTTTCACTGCGGTATGGGCGCGCGAAGTCGTCGCACCGCCTATCATCAACGGGATCGTAAACCCTTGGCGTTGCATTTCCTTGGCGACATGCACCATTTCATCCAGCGACGGCGTGATCAAACCGCTGAGACCTATCACATCGACGTTTTGCTCGCGGGCGGTTTTCAAAATCGTCTCGGCCGGAACCATCACACCCAGATCGATGACCTCGTAGTTGTTGCATTGCAATACCACGCCGACGATATTTTTGCCGATGTCGTGCACGTCGCCCTTCACAGTGGCCATCAGCACTTTGCCGTTGGTTTGCCGCTCGCTGCCGTCTATTTCGGCATCCATGAACGGCATCAGATAGGCCACGGCTTTTTTCATGACCCGCGCCGATTTCACGACTTGCGGCAGGAACATTTTGCCTTCGCCGAACAAGTCGCCGACCACGTTCATGCCATCCATCAACGGCCCTTCGATGACGTGCAAAGGCTTTTCGGCTTCCAGCCTTGCCGTTTCGGTATCTTCTTCAATGTAATCGGCAATGCCTTTGACCAGCGCATGTTCCAGGCGCTTGCTGACCGGCCATTCACGCCATTCCAAGGTTTCCTGTTTCGCTGTCTGACCGCTACCACGATATTTCTCGGCGATTTCCAGCAGCTTTTCGGTGCCTTCCGGGGTGCGATTCAAAATCACGTCTTCGACGGAATTGCGCAGTTCTTCCGGAATATCGGCGTAAATCGCCAACTGCCCGGCGTTGACGATACCCATGTCCATGCCGGCATGTACGGCGTGGTACAGAAATACGGCGTGGATCGCTTCGCGCACCGGATTGTTGCCGCGGAACGAGAACGATACATTCGATACGCCGCCGGAAATCAAGGCATGCGGCAAGGTCTGCTTGATGATACGGGTGGCTTCGATGAAATCGACACCGTAGTTGTTGTGTTCCTCGATGCCAGTGGCGACCGCGAAAATGTTGGGGTCGAAGATGATGTCTTCTGGCGGGAAGCCGATTTGTTCGGTCAATATTTTGTAGGCGCGGGTGCAGATTTCCACCTTGCGCGCCATCGTGTCGGCCTGGCCTTGTTCGTCGAAGGCCATCACGATCACGGCAGCGCCATAACGGCGCACCAGCTTGGCGTGTTCGATGAACAGTTCTTCGCCTTCCTTGATCGAAATCGAGTTGACGACGCCCTTGCCTTGGATGCATTTCAGGCCGGCTTCCAGAATCTCCCATTTTGAGGAGTCCAGCATGATCGGTACTTTGGCAATATCCGGCTCGGCGGCCAGCAGATCCAAAAAGCGCACCATCGCCGCTTTCGAATCCAGCATGCCTTCGTCCATGTTGATGTCGATAATCTGCGCGCCGTTTTCGACCTGTTGCTTGGCCACTTCCAGGGCTTCTTCGTAACGTTCTTCGACGATCATTTTCTTGAAGATCGCCGAACCGGTAACGTTGGTACGTTCGCCGACGTTCACGAACAAAGTTTCCGGACCGATGCTCATCGCTTCCAGGCCGGCCAGGTGACAGCGTTTTTCCAACTCGGGTATCTTACGCGGCGGATATTTTTCCAGCGCGGCAACGATGGCGCGGATGGTGTCCGGTGAAGTGCCGCAGCAACCGCCGATGATATTCAAATAGCCGCTGGCGGCCCAGTCAGCCAATTCGGCGGCCATCATTTCCGGGGTTTCGTCGTATTCGCCGAATTCGTTGGGCAGGCCAGCGTTCGGGTGGGCGGAAACGTAGGTGTCGGCGATGTTGGATAATTCTTCAATGTATTGGCGCAGTTCCTGCGCACCGAGCGCGCAGTTGAAGCCGATCGAGACGGGTTGCACGTGTTTCAACGAATACCAGAACGCGGCGGCGGTTTGACCTGAAAGCGTGCGGCCGGAGGCGTCGGTAATGGTGCCGGAAATCATTACCGGCAGTTTGTAACCTAGTTTGTCGAAAGTCTGTTCGACCGCGAAAATCGCCGCTTTGGCGTTCAGCGTATCGAACACCGTTTCGATCAGGATGATGTCGGCGCCGCCGTCGATCAAGCCTTGAGTGGCTTCGCTGTAGGCGCTTACCAAATCGTCGAACGTGATGTTACGGAAGCCGGGATCGTTGACATCCGGCGACATTGATGACGTGCGATTGGTGGGGCCCAAGACGCCGGCGACGAAACGCGGCTTGTCCGGCGTTAACGCGCTGACTTCGTTGGCCGCCTGTTTAGCGACGCGAGCCGAAGCGACGTTGATCTCGTAAGCCAGGTCTTCCATCCGATAATCGGCCATCGCGATACGGGTGGAATTGAAGGTATTGGTTTCCAGAATATCCGAGCCGGCATCCAGATAGGCGCGATGAATCGCCTTGATTACCTCGGGCTGGGTAATCGATAATAAATCGTTGTTGCCCTTAAGATCGACAGGCCAGTCGGCAAAGCGTACGCCGCGATAATCCTTCTCCTCCAGTTTGTAGCTCTGAATCATGGTGCCCATCGCACCGTCCAGAAACAAAATCCGTTGAGATAATAACTGGTGTAATCTTTGTGTGCTGTTCATACTGCCTGAGGGTCGTAAGGGTGAATATCGGTGGGCTAGTCCGCTTTATTATCAAACCAAATTTTGAGGGAAATCATGTCTAAACCCAGTCTATTGCATGTCATAAAAAGCGTGTTTGCCGCCGTGATCGGCGTGCAAAGCAATAAGAATAGAGAGCTTGATTTTCAGCACGGCTCTTTGCCTGCCTATATTGTCGTCGGGCTGATTGCGACTGTGCTGTTTATTTTAACGATAGTCAGCATCGTATCCGCAGTTACCGGCGGCTGAGGAATTTCGACGGTAACGAAGCCCAAGCGGCCTTGGGCTTCGGAGCCAGCCAAGTTAGTTGCTGGAGGTTTTGAAGCTGTTTTTGATGCTGACAAACAACTCTTTGATGCCGCTGAACAGGTTGGCTGGTGTCAGCGCTTGTTTCAAAATAAACTGACAGCGAATCAGAGCGACAGCCAACACACCGGCAAACGGCGGTAGTAATTCGAAGAAAACCGGCATGAACCAGCCGCCGGCGCCTTCCTGGGTTTTTCTATCGCCGACGCTGGTCAGGTCGCGATCATATTCGCCGCCGACATCTTTACCGTCTAAGCCGTCGATGATCATAATGTTGATGTTGTAGAACAACACCTGAATGACCAAGAACACTATGGCACAGCCGGCAACCCACATCAGCACATTACCCGTTTTGGCTTTTATCAGGGTTTGATATACCCAGATTGCCGTCAAAATCATTATTACGCCACCAATCATCTCTATTCCCCTTGTTGAAACTGTTTTTATAATTCTCAAAATTCAGGTTGAGAAAGCATACTACCATAATCCACCTGGATGGCAATTGCGGTCGGATGTTTCCGCGATAGCCATGAATCGCTTGACTTTGAAGGTAGCTAAAGTAACATATGAAGCTCGACCGCCAAAGACATGGCAAATTTTATAACAACTAACTAAAGGTAGGAGGCACCCATGGGAGCGATCTTAGATTTAACAGAAATGCTGAAAGAACCGTCGGGCATGATTGGAGCGGTAGTTATCATCGCTGCAGGATACTTCTTTGTAAAATGGGTTTTTGCTGAGCCTAAAGACGAAGAGTAAGCTACACCCCCTCGCTTACAAAGCTTTTCTGGAAAAAGCGGCTACGGATAGATCCCGTAGCCGCTTTTTTTTTGCCTGACGCATACCATTTTCAAATCCCTTATAATCTGTGGACTTTTAGCCTGCCGACCCGCCATGTACAAACTGTTAGTTCAGAAAGTCAATGCTCTTTATTCTAAAAAAGTACCCGCTACCGGCGTAGGCCTTTTCAGGCTTTTGTTTGGGGTGGTGACACTGCAGGAAGTTTTTTTTCTGCTGTATTTCAACCACTTGATATTCGACCCCATCCCGTTCATGGATGTCGAATTTCCGATGATTCCGTTCTTCCTTTGGCTATGGGCCGCGGTGGCGTTTTGTCTGGCCATCGGTTACCGCTGCCAGGCGGCCAGTGTTGCTAACTACATTTTTTGGCTGCTATTCGTTAATTTCTCACCTATGCAGCGCGATTTCGACGGCGGCTTCGATTTGTTCATGATCGGCGCCAATTTCTTTCTGATCTTCATGCCTATGGACCAAGCCTTTTCTATTGATGGCCTTAGGAAAAAATTGCTGCGCCCCTTCACGCATTATTCTCAATACCAAGCTCCGGAAGTGTCTGCACTGACTTATTATCTACCTGTCGCGATTTGTCTGGGCTTTTTGTATTTCGATTCCGCGATACACAAGATGTTTGCCGAGCATTGGCGCAACGGCTTGGGTGCTTGGTTGCCGTCTTCGATTCCGTATTACATGTCCGCGCTGGATTTGTCCTGGCTGCTGAATATCGAGATTTTGCAAAAAATCATCGGCTACACCATCATCGCATTCCAGTTTACTTTCCTGTTGTTTTTTCATCGCCGCCAGTTCAGATGGCTGTACTTTCTGATCGGGATTTCCTTGCATTTGGGCATTACCCTGTCCTTCAATATTTACCCGTTCGGAATGGGAATGCTGATTTTCTATGCCCTGGTAATGCCATTTGCCTGGTATAGAAAAATCGGGGGACTTCTACGGATCACACAACCACTATTGACGGTGTTTTACGACCAACAATGCCCATTGTGCAATCGCACAGTTTTAACACTGAATCATTTCGACGTTTTGCACGGCGTCGATTTCAAGCCCGCACAAGTGTTTGCAATCGATTATCCAGCTCTAGCCGAATTGGGCGAAAAGCAACTGCTGACCGATTTGTACGCGGTGGATGGTGATGGGCGGGTTTATGCCGGCGTTGATACTTACGCGCAAATTTTAATCTCGATGCGCTACACCGCGATGATAGGTTGGGCCATGAAACTGCCGCTGCTTTATCAATGGATATGCGGGCGCTATCGGGCGATTGCCGATTCGCGCACGCGATTGGCGTGCGATGTGAGCTGTCTGCCGGCATCAGCTGAAAACCTGCCGCCGAGTTTGTACGAGCGAATTTTCGAAGCGGAGCATGCCTTACCGGCCAGAAGTCGCGTACACAAAATCAGCAAAGTGTTGCTGGTGTTGATCTTGTTTCAGTTCAACAGCAGCTTTCACTATGGTTTGCTGTACCGCCTGCATGTCGATACCCGCCAGTCGCCGATAACCAGCATGCTGGCGGATATGAGCAATGCGGTCTTAATGATGTCTCACACATTTTTGGGCATCACCCCTCACGCGCTGTATCTTCACGACCATTTCGAAGGCTATGACCGCTTATTGGCTATTACCTATTTGGATGCCAACGGCAAAGAGCAATGGTTACCGTTTGTTAATCGGCAAGGCCGCCTGTTGGCGCCGAATTGGGGACGGGTGCATTCCATGTGGGCCAACATTGCGGTAACCCCAAATATCGACGAGCTCCGCTTGAAAAAATTCATCATGAAAGTCACGGCGTTCTGGGGAAAAAAGAGTGGTTTAGAGCTCGATAGCACGCAATTTATCGTCAAAATGAAGAGAATTCGAGCACCGTTTGTATGGGAAAAAGATCTCAGGAACAGCAACTTGGCAGGAGAATGGCAAGCAATAGGCTCCGCACAATGGACTGGAAAGGACATAAAGATCAACCTGCCGAAAGACATCGATATTTTGTAAACATCTAGGGTATTGCATACTCGGTTTTGTCATGCTATAAATTTTGCGTGCTTGAATTTGAGTACACACAAAAATAAAAACCTTTAAATCGGAGGATGTTATGAAAAAAGTATTTTCTGTCTTGGCTATGGTAATGATGATTGTAAGCTTGAGCGGTTGCATGGACGACCCAGACCAAGGCAACCCAAAACCAAAAGGCTATGGCTCACCTAACCAACAAGGTTCAGGGGTTAAATAATCCTAGCCCTGGCAGGATATTCCTTCCTGAGTAAGGCCCACCCTGTGGGCCTTATATCCCGATTTCTTTTCCTCCAAACAGATTTAGTTTGCGCCAAACTGGTTCGGCATGTTTAAATCTAGCTGTGCTTAATTTTTTGTTTAGATTCAGCACACGCAAAAATATAAAAAACTTTTATTTGGAGGATGTTATGAAAAAAGTATTATCTCTTTTAGCTATGACCCTGATGATTGCTGGCCTGAGCGGTTGCATGGACGATCCGGATGCATCAAAACAAAAAGTTTCTAGCTCTACTTCTGTAGCGCTTTAATCTTTAAGCTTGAAGAAAAAGGCCCGCTAATGCGGGCCTTTTTTTTGCAGCTTAAATTTTAGCCCTCTAATTCGAATTACCCTGCTATTCGTTCTGCATCGATTTGCAACATCGCTTTATTAATCCAGGCTTCGGCCTCTGCATTAATATCCTTCGATTTTTTATCAATGCTACTGATAACCGGCCCAATCTTGACCTTAATCACGCCCGGATATTTCAAAAAACTGTTGCGCGGCCAATACTCTCCTGCATTGTGCGCCAGCGGAATCACCGGAAAACCGGATTTTTGCGCCAGCATTGCGCCACCCGCATTAAATTTTTTATGCGCTCCCGGTGCCACTCGGGTTCCCTCCGGAAACACCACCACGAACAAGCCTTCCTGCAAACGCTGGATGCCCTGATCGATCAACATCTTTAGTGCTTCTTTCTGATTTTGCCGATCTATCGCGATGGGTTTTAATGTCGCCAGCGCCCAGCCGCCAAACGGGATTTGCAGCAACGATTTTTTCAAAACCGCGGTTTGCGGGAAAATAAATTGCCGCAAAGCCACCGTTTCCCAGGCCGACTGATGTTTGCTGAGAATAATCGCCGCGCTATCGCGAGGAATGTTTTCCAGCCCTTCCACTTCATAACTTAGCCCGCAACATAACTTCAGCATAAACAGCAGGCAATTGATCCAAACATCGGCGATTTTATAGCGCATCGGAAACGGCAGAAAATAACCGCCCAAGATGGCTACACCAACAATCAGCGTCGAGAATACTATGTAAATGAACAACAGTGTCGAGCCCAAATAGACTCTGAAATCAGCTTGTCGAGACGATGTGCGTGGCTGCGTCATAAAGATTATCGAAAATAGGAACGTTAAGTTGTGGATTATTAATAGCGGTTTTTTTGCCTTTGCCGGTTTTGACCAGAATAGGTTTGGCACCGGCCGATTCGGCGGCCTGAATATCGCGCAAGGAGTCGCCAATCGCATAAGTTCGGCTCAAATCAGCTTGCGTATCGGCGGCAAAGCGTCGAAACAGTCCGTCCAGAGGTTTGCGGCAGTCACAAGTGTCGTTTGGGCCGTGAGGGCAAAAATAAATGGCTTCTATGTGTCCGTCGGCCTGGGACGCCAATTGCCGCATTTTGGCATGTATCGCCGCCAGCGTTGCCAAATCGAATAAGCCCCTGGCAATCCCCGACTGATTCGTAATCACCACGACTTTGTAGCCATGTCGATTCAACAGCGCTATGGCTTCCAGGCTGCCGGCTAACGGCAGCCATTCCTCGGGAGATTTGATGAATGCGTCGGAATCAACATTGATAGTGCCGTCCCGATCCAGAATAACGTAACGCTCGGTCACGATTGCAATTTGGATATATCGGCAATTTTCAGGAATTGATTGGACAACTTGGCCAGCAATGCCAAACGGCTGTTGCGCAAAGCCTCGTCGTCAGTATTGACCATCACGTTATCGAAAAACGCATCGACGCTATCGCGCAACTGCGCCAAACGGCTCAAGGCCAGCGGATAATTCTGTTCTGCCAGCAAGGGCAAAATGTCGGTTTCCGATTGCTCGGCTGCCGCCAATAAGTTTTTCTCGGCCGCTTCGACCAGGGCCCCAATGCTCTCGGTAGGCGCTTGATCAGATTTTTTCAAAATATTGATGATGCGCTTGTTGGCCGCTGCCAGGCTTTCCGCTTCCGGCAAGGCTCTAAAGCTTTGCACGGCGCGAATACGCAGCATGAAATCCAAGGGGCTGGTCGGATTGACAGCCAATACCGCTTCGAATTCGTGGCTGGTGTAGCCCTGATCCAGACAATACCCTTTTAAGCGGTCGAACAGAAAGCCGATCACTTTCTGCCGGGTTTCGACTTTATTAAAGTCGTGACTGAATTGATCCAGCGCCGCATCCAGCAGCTCCACAACATCCAAGGCGATACCGTTTTCGATCAGCACCCGCAAGATGCCCAGCGTGGCTCGACGCAAGGCATAAGGATCTTTATCGCCGGTTGGGATCAAGCCGGCGCTGAAAATGCCGGCCAGGGTGTCTATTTTTTCCGCCAGCGCCAACACCTGGCCGATTTGGCCGCTCGGGGTCGCGCCGCCGGATTGCTTGGGATAATAATGTTCTTCCAAGGCCAACGCCACGTCGGCATGCTCACCGTCGGCCGCCGCGTAATAACGGCCCATCGTACCTTGCAGGTTAGCAAATTCGCCGACCATATTGGTCATCAAATCGGTTTTAGCCAACAGTGCAGCGCGCTTCGCTAATTCGACATCGGCGCCCAACTTCTCGGCGATCAAGGCCGCCAAGCTGGCGACGCGTTCGGTTTTATCGAACAAGGTGCCCAAATCCTTCTGAAAGACGATGCTTTTTAGGCTCTCAACCCGCTCGGCCAGCGATTGCTTTCTATCCTGTTTCCAGAAAAATTCAGCGTCGACCAGGCGTGGCAACACCACGCGCTCATTGCCTTGACGGATGGAATCGGGGTTGGAGCTTTCGATATTAGCGAAAGTAATGAAATGCGGCAACAATCGGCCTGCAGCATTTTTGACCGGAAAATATTTCTGGTTGGCCTGCATCGTGGTGATCAGGACTTCCTGCGGCAGCTCCAGAAAACGCGCATCGAAATTACCCACGACCGGCACCGGCCATTCGTTCAATGCCGCCACCTCTTCCAGCAAATCGTCTTCGATATGGGCAATACCGCCAACATTGCTGGCCGCTTGATTGGCAGCATCGCGAATAATGGTCATGCGTTCTTCAAAGTCGGCCAGTACCTTGCCATGCTGTTTGAGGATGTCCAGATATTCGTGTGGACTACCGATGCTCAAATCCAGTGGTGAATGAAAGCGGTGACCACGGGTGACGCGGCCGGTCGTGCGGCCGAGAATATCGGTAATCAGAATTTCAGAACCCAACAGCAAAACCGCCCAATGTACCGGCCGGGCAAATTCGGCATCGAAACTTCCCCAGCGCATACGTTTAGCAATCGGTAAATTGGCCAGACTTTTGCGGATAATGTCAGGGATCAACTCGGCAGTGGCTTGGCCTTTCACCGCTTGTTTGAAGATCAACCATGAACCCTTGTCGGTTTCCAGCTTCTCCAAATCCTCAAAAGACGCACCGCAACTGGCGGCAAAACCCAATGCCGCTTTGCTGGGTGTACCATCCGGGCCGTATGCTGCCTGGATGGCAGGGCCGCGCTTTTCCACGACTTTATCAGATTGAAAGGTTTGCAGATCGTCGATCAATACCGCCAAGCGGCGCGGCGTGGCATAAGCGCGGCCTTGGTCGTAGCTCAAACCGGCTTCCTGCAAGCCTGCCAGAATGTTGTCCAGCAAGGCCTGACTGAGTTTTTTTAAGAACTTCGGCGGTAACTCCTCGCAGCCCAGTTCGAACAATAAATGATTGGTCTCGGTCATGTCACGCTCCCTGTCTGGCGAGAATCGGAAAGCCCAGCGCTTCCCGACGGTTGTAATAGGCTTCGGCGACCGATTTGGCCATGTTGCGTACCCGTAAGATGTAGCGTTGGCGCTCGGTGACCGAAATGGCGTGGCGGGCATCGAGTAGATTAAAAGAGTGGGAGGCTTTTAAGACCATTTCGTAAGCCGGCAGCGGCAGGTTTTTCTCCAGCAGCATCAGGCATTCACGCTCATAGGTGTCGAAGCACTGGAATAGGAAGTCGACATTGGCGTGATCGAAATTGAACTCGGACATTTCCACTTCGTTTTGGTGGAACACATCGCCATAGGTGACCACGCCTTGCGGGCCGCGGGTCCAGACCAAATCGTAGACGCTTTCCACGCCTTGCAGATACATCGCAATCCGCTCCAGGCCGTAAGTAATTTCGCCGCTTACCGGCCGGCATTCCAGGCCGCCGACTTGTTGGAAATAGGTAAACTGGGTGACTTCCATGCCGTTCAACCACACTTCCCAGCCCAATCCCCAGGCACCCAGCGTTGGCGACTCCCAGTTGTCTTCCACAAAACGGATGTCGTGTTCCAGCAAATCCAGGCCCAGATGCCGCAATGATCCCAGGTACAACTCCTGAATATTGTCCGGCGACGGCTTCATGATTACCTGAAATTGGTAATAATGCTGCAAGCGGTTGGGATTTTCCCCGAAACGGCCGTCGGTCGGGCGCCGCGAAGGTTGTACGTAAGCGCTGTTCCAAGGCTCTGGACCAATGGCGCGCAAGAACGTGGCGGGGTGGAAAGTGCCGGCACCGACTTCCTGATCCAAAGGCTGCAACAACACACAACCTTGATTCGACCAGTATTCCTGCAAGGTCAGAATCAAGCCCTGAAAAGTAGAGACATCGTTTTTGCTAATCGACACGTCGGGAGCCACTTGATAGATAAAAAATGAGTTTATTGTACCTGAAAAGTACTCGCTAGACAGGCGCCAAGGGGGCTTTAAAGAATCCCGCTCAAGCCTGCTAACATCGCTCCAGGCAAGCGGAATCTGTGCGCTCTGGCTCCCCACTAGCGTCCTCACAAGCCGGAATGCCATACCGACTTACTCAACCGCCAATAATAGTAGTTTTCCGTTGCAAGACATTCAGCCAATATTCCTTCTCCGCCAATAACCGGTTAAGATCAGCCCCAGAAAATAATAACTATAAAAAATAAGAGGGTGGATTATGCAAAACCCCAGCCGGAATCTTCCGGGTTACAGGCCGCTAAAACGCCTACGCACCGCGCTGGCTATTGCCCAAGGCGCCGGACTGTTGTCGACCTTGTTGCAAGAGCTGGAAATCACCGTCTCGCACGACCAGACCAAGCGCGTCACTTATATGACCGGCTTGTACTCGCGCATTCATCGCGAAATGTTTAGCGATTGGAAGGAGCAGCCCACCGTCACCCACCGCCCCGGCACGATGCCGGATGCCGATAAACGCAAACAGTTTCGCGTCGCCATCGAGCGCTTGGTGTTGGATGGGGACAGCAATGCCGATACGGCGATTTTCGATAACAATGGCTTTGTGATTCATAGCGAGGACATCGCCGAGCGACTGGCCAGCTTTTATCATTCCTTGCGGATCATTCGGCCGTATGGCTACGGCAATCGGATGACGCTGGATTTTTTCATTACCGCGCTGGGTAACCTGCCGGCCTTCAAGGCCGTCTACGAACAAGGCATCGATTTTCGCCGCCTAACTGCCGAAGACGCTTTGGTGCTGCACGATCATAATAGTCAACTCCGGGCGCTGAGCCGCGCCTTTACGCACGCCCTCGATCCCAGGCGGATTAAAAGCCTGCACAACCAAGCCAACCGCTACGGCAAATGGCCGGAGAACAAACGCTTTCTATTAGGGATTCCGTTTCTGTCGCATACCACCAGCGACGGCATCGAATGCTTGATCACCGTGACGGGCGGTCTGGTGCCGCTGAGTAGCATTACCGCCGAACAACTCATTGCCGGCCAGCATTTTGCCGATAATCCCTTGAGCGTGTCCGAGCACATCATCGGCTATTTGCCGGCTACCGAAGATTTGCGCGCCCCCGGCAAATTCGAGATTGACGCGATCCCGATTCGTGAAGACGGCGTTGCGCCGCTGTTTTGCCTGGACGTGAACATGCTCACCGGCTTGCGCTCCCCCAGCCAAGCTGAATTGATGGATTTGTTGAAGCAGTGCGCCGGCGAGCAAGCCAATCTATTTTTATTGGCGGACAACGAAGCCTTAAAACAAAAAATGCTGGTCGCCGCTCGTCACGAAGTGCGCTTGCGCCGTACCGTGGAAATTGCCTACGAGCGCTTAGCCAAGATTACCCGCATTTTAATCGCCGCCCGAGACGCGATTTTCGCCGGCAAATCCCCTGTGGACCAACCCCAGTTTCTGATGAGCATGGGCGGCGCAGGGGCCGGTAAAACCGCGGTCGAGGAAATCGCCACGGCGCTGTGCGGCGACAATTTTGTCATCGCCTCCCTGGACGAATTCAGAAAGCTCAGCGATCTATACCGCTTGCTGACCGCCGCCAATCACCATAGCGACGACTACGTTTACGTCGAACCCTTCGCCAACCGCCTGCGCGACCTGGTAGCGCAACAGGCCCGCGAGCTGCGGATCAATATCCTCTACGACGGCACAGGTATTCCCTATTCGCCGCGCTATTCAACTGCAATTAAACAATTTCAAGCTGCCGGCTTTCGCACTCAGATTGCCGCGGTCGATGCCTTTTTAGTTAAGCCAGTCGGGCGCGAGCTGGAGTTGTCGCGCTCCGGCGTGATCGGCAGCGTCAAATCGCGCTTTGAAGCGACGGGGCGGGCTTTACCCTGGGTAGTCACCATCGACAAACACATCCGTTCGCCGCAAGAATTTCTAAATGCCCTTGAAGACACAGCGCTGGCGAAAATTTCGCTGTTTGCCAACGACGGTGAGCGGGATAAGCATTATTTGGTGGCGGAAAGTGTTTTGCTTAGCGATGCCGAGCTGGAGCAATTGCAACAGCAACAGTTGGCCGGCCACTTGGTCGGGCATCTACTTGAGTTTATCCGCCGGCATCCGGATTCGGTGTTGAAAAGCCTGGCCGGCGATTGCGAAACCCGATTGACCGCGCTGATCGCCCGGAACCCGGACTTGAGTGAAGACAACGTCGGCTATTTAATCTACAAAGGCAGCGAAAGCAATCGGGTATTACTGGTTTACCATCTGCGGCGCTTGATCGATTTTATCGAGAAACGCCAGCTCAACCCCAATGCGTCCGGCGAGGACGGCCTGCTTCACAAACCGGTGGCGCTGGCGTTTCATGTTGACCCGAATGCGAAAGACGCTTGGATTACCCGTTTGCAGGGCAGCGTCGAGTGACTAAATAGATTCGCAAAATGTTGGGCCACGACCAATCTGATGCTGAAACGCGGTCCAGCAGATTTGCCGTTAGCCGATTTGCTTGCTACATTTCCAGCACTGATTAAATCCCCTAGCCCAATGGAGGCCTGGATGCGGAAACCTCAATTGTTCGATGCCCGCCGGCTGGGAAGCCATGTTGTCTTGTGGCTATCTTTATCGGCTCAAAGCCTTGCCGCGCCCAGCGATGACCCGGATATTCTGGCCCGCCGCGGCCAGCAGCATCCCGTGGCAACCGGACCAGCCACTGCGCCAACCTTAACACTGAACAAGCCGGCCGGCGGCTGGACCAGCGGCTTGCAAATCACCGTGGCCGGCAGCTGTTCCGATCCGACTGCCGATCCGATTGTGGTAAATATCAATGGCGTGCGTTACTACGTCCGCAACGCTAACGGCAGCTTCTCCCGCGCCTTCCCGGCTGCCAAGGGCAAGAATACCGTGATCGCCGAATGCGCCAACAGCGCCGGTGTCGCCAAGGCTTCTACCACCGTCGATGCGGTGATTGCTTCGATAGGTTTGAAAGTGGTCCTCACCAGCGATAGCGACGGCGTGTATACCGATTTGCACATTTACGAGCCGGACAACAGCCATGTGTATTGGGCCGACACCAATTCCAACAGCGGCGGCATCTTCTTTTTAAATCAAAACGGCGACAACTTCGACCAGCCTGGCTACGGGCCTTATTTGTATGTGCATCCGGCCCCGCCGCTCGGCGTGTTCCGCATCGACACTAATTATTGGCCGGGCGGTGCGGTGCAACATACTCTAGCCAATCTGGATATTATCCTCGACGAAGGTTTGCCCACAGAAAGTCGGCGCCGCGTGCAAAAACCGCTGGCCCGGCCCGGCGAAACCAAAACCCTGGCCTATGTCGTTATCCAAGACAACCGCCAGCCGGCAAAAATCTATGTGCCTGGTCAGGATGCCGAGCGGGATATGCCCATAGAAGTAAAGGAATACATCAAACACGAACCCAAGCGCGAAGGCGAGGCGGAGGACAGTGCGGAAGAATTGGGCTATCTGCCGCCGCAAGACGCCGAAGCGCTACGCCAAGTCGTCACAGACGTTGCCCTGCTGCAAGCCCGTAAACTCAGCCCACTCTGGGAGCCTAAACAACGCGACTGCGCCGGCCTAGTACGTTTTGCCTATCGCACCGCTTTAGAACCACGCGACGCCGCCCGCACCGCTAAACTTGGCGTGCCCGCTAAACTGATGTTGCCAGCTTTATCCGAGCTGGCTCGTAAAGCCGTCCCCGACTATCCGCAAATCTGGCAAACCGGTTTCAACAACGGTCAAGCCCGCTACGGCCATTTTGCCGACGCGGAAACCTTGATCGGCTACAACTTTCGCTTGAAATCCCGCGACCTGGCGGCGGCGCAAAGCGGGGATCTTCTGGTGTACCAAAAACCCCTGGTTAACGACGAGCCCTATCATTTGATGCTATTCGCCGGCGGCCATCCGCAGAATCTGGTGGTGTACCACAACGGCGCCCAGGGCGCCGAAGCCCAAGTCCGCGTGGTTAGCGTCGCCGAGTTATTGCAATCGCCCGATCCGGTGTGGGTCCCCCGCGCTGAAAACCCCTATTTCCTTGGAGTGTACGAATGGAACCGCTTAGCCCCGCAAAACGCCTGACTGTGATTGCCTCGGCGGCGGTGCTGACCGCAACCGCCGGTGTCGTTGCTTATCAGGATTATTCCCGGCAACCCTTGAGCCGCTTGATGCGCGCCGGTTTGCCCTTGCTGGATTTGACCGTAAAATTGCGCGATTCCGCTAACAACGATTTGGATGCCAGCACTTCGCTGGTCGGCAGCAACGACGAGGTGCCGGCCGGTGACGAGCATTGCCCGGCCTTGACCGGCGGCGATGTTGGCTCTGGTACCACGATGGACGTGACCGTGCAGCGCCCGGCCGATTGTCCGAAACAGGCGACCTGGTATGTAAAGAAACATCCGGTGGCTTTTACCCTTAACTTCAATCAGGGCGAAGCGTTTTTAAACTGGTGGGATGCGCAGCCGCAAGTGCAAAGCTTGCTCGGCAATCGCTTCGTGCAAGGTTTGTTTTTCGGGTTAGTGCAAAGCCTGAAAGTCAAAGCCGAGCAACTCAATCTGGAGGGTCTACAAGGCGAGTTTCTGGCGCAGCTGCTACGCGATGCGGTTGCCGCCAATGCTGAGCTGCATTACGACATGGCCCATGCCAGCCAGGGCTGGGTCATCAGCTACTCGCGCAGCGATAGCCAGTTCGCCGATCAAGCCATGCCGGCCTTGGCCGGCGTGTTGGCCAGCAGTGGTTACCGCCTCAACAAACTGCCGGAACCCATCTTGGAAACCCGAATCGGTTTGCAAAAGCTGTTTTTCACCCAATTCCGCGAGCGGATTTATCTGGCGCAAAGTCTGGAAGCGTTATTGAACGTGATCGACAGCATCGCCCCGCAAAGCCGCCGCAGCGATGCGCCGCTGAGTTTGACCTTACGTAGCGAAGCTTTTATCGATAATTTGCTGCCGGTGCTGACCGGCTCGCCGACCTATCCGCTGCAATGGGATTTTGCGTTGAAAGACGGCCAACTGGGGACGCTGAATCTGCCGACCGCTGCCTGGCAAAGCCAGTTGCACGGGCAATTATTCGAAGGCGTATTAGCCAGCATCCCGCATGATGCCTTTGCCGGCGTGGCCGCTAGCCTTGCCTTATCGCCCGATTTAACTACAGCCGACTGGCAAACACTCGCAGCCAACGGTCCGTCTACCAATCCTCCCAGCGCCGAGCCAGCCGGCATAGGTTTGGTTTGGGATTTCACCGCCGATAGCCCGAGCGGCGCGGTCGGCATCATCGTCGCTAACCCCCGGCAGCCGCAAGCCAGCGCCGCTTATGCGCAATATTTGAAAAACCCGGACCTGGGCGCGGAATGTGCCGGCGGCAGCTTGTTCCTGGCCGCGAGTTCGGAAAGCCTGCTGATTCGGATGAAAGACGCCTGCAACAAGCAGTCTTTGAGTCCTTTGGATTGGCAACGCGCTGTTGAGAAACAGCGTCTGCAAGCCGCGCAGCTGACCGCCTTCGTCAACCCCGGCGCGGCGGCGCGCGAATTATTTCTTGCCGGTGGTGCTGGCAATGTGCAAGAAGCCAATGAATTTGCGCCGCGCTGGCAGCAAGACTATGAAGCCGCCAAGGCCGCGATGCGGCAGGAGGGGGATAAGTTGTTTTACGGTTTGCCGATTTTGAGTTATGCGGGGAGGGTTGAGGGAGATTCTGGTGCTGCTTTGGAAGGTAAGTTGATAGGTCAGGAAGGTAGGAAATGATTATTTTGACTTTGCTTTTTGGGTTGTTATTGGTGGTGGTTGGGATGTCCTTTGTCGTTGCCACTGGCTTTTTGAAGGCTGACGACTCAGCTCCCTCTCCTGATGGAGAGGGTTGGGGTGAGGCGATTCAAAACTTGGTTTCATTTTCTCTCTTAGAAGGTGTCGCTAGCGCGACGGTTTATTTAATGTCGGCTGTCGGTCCGAGAACCGACGTTAAAACACCCGTCGCGGTAGCGACACCAAATCATTTTGCTGCAATTATTGGCTATCTACTTCTATTAGCTTCATTACTGATACCAATAAGCGCCCAAGCCGGCAGCCCATTTTATTTAACCGCCGAACGCAGCTTCACCAACACCGAAGCGCCCAATATTCGCCTGGACTACACCCTCACCGATCAGCCGATGCTGATCCGGGTGCTGAAAGCCAACAACCTGGAGTTCTTCCTGGACGGCCAGTTCAACGTCAGCCGCAGTTACGAGCAGCCGGTCAGCGAACTGAATCCCGGCCATTACTTCGCCAAGGGGCTGAACAACGCGCAATCGCCGTTGAAGTTGTTGCGCGGCATGCTGGATGTCGAGTTTCGTAAGTCTTTAAAAGAATCCAATTTCAGCGGCTCGGTGCTGACCGTCACCGAAAAACCGTTGGTGTCGGTGCCGCAGCAGGTTTTAGTCGCACCGCCTAAAGGTTTTAGCGTGGTTAAAGAGAGCTATATCGATTTGCTACGCAACGGACAGCAAACCCATGATTTGGGTTGGTGGTTTAACGAAGACACCTGGAGCGAACATCGTTATAAAGTCCGCCAGATTGCACTCGATCCGCTGCCGGACGGCATTTATCTGCTGCAAGCGGTGCAAGGCAAGAACGAAGCGCAGTGCCTGATTCAAGTCAGCAGTCTGGCGGTGCAGGTCAAGCAATCCAGCGAGCAGTTGTTGGTGCGGGCGATGAACCGCGACTTGCAACCGCTGGCTGGCGCCAAAGTCAGTTATCGCGATGGCCGCGGCCGTTGGCAAACCTTGCCGGCCAGTACCAACGCCGCCGGCGAGCTGAGCTTTAATAATCCTGACGGCGTGCTGGATGGCAAATTGCTGGTGCGTGTTGATGCGCCGGCTGCTAAAACCGGCGAAGCGGCGCGCACCGCGTTGACCGCCACCGACTTTTTGCCGACGCAAGCCAAGGACGACGCGGTATTTGTGATGACCGATAGGCCGATTTTTAAGCCTGGCGAAACCTTTTATTACAAAGGCATCGTGCGCAATTTACAGGACGGCCAATTGCGGATTCCGGCTTTTCAATCCAAGCAAACCGATGTGTCGCTGATTCGCGCCGACGGCAACGCCACCGGTTTGCAAGGCCAAACCCAGCTTACCGATTTCGGTTCGTTTTCCGGCAGTTTCGATCTCGATCCCAGTCAGACGCCTGGTTTGTATCGCTTGCTGGCGGAAATCGACCATAAAGCTTATGGCGGCGAGTTCCGGGTGCGCGATTACATTAAACCCACGTTTTACCTGGAATGGCTGGATCGGAGTCCGGTGGTGCAAGCAGGTCAACCGTTTAAACTAAAATTCCGCGCCAAACGCTACAGCGGCGGCGTGCCGCAGAACGTCAAATTCGAAGTATTTCTATACCGGAAAAAATTCGAAGCCCCGCAATTCGTCACCGAAGCCGGCGCGGGCTTAGCCGCCGGCAACGATTATTTCGGCCAGGTTAAATCCGCCGCGCCGTTGACCCAGCCGCAACGGTTGTATAGCTCTATCGAAGAACGTCAGGCGGTCGATGCCAGCAACCCTTGGGAAACCGCCGCCAAGCTGGACGAAAGCGGCGACGGCAGTTTCGAGTTTACCGTGCCGGCAGCCGACCAGGAAAAGCCGGACCAGGAATGGATTTATTCCTTGATGGTCCGTGCTCAGGATGCCGCCGGCGGCAATGCGATTTTGACCGACAGCATTTACGCCACCTTGTCCGAGGCGCAACCGGCCGTGCGTTTTAATAAAACCGTCGCAGCTGTCGGCGATCAGGATTTGCAATTGCTGTTGCAATCCAGCTATGCCGACGGCAAGCCGGCCGCCAAAGCCGGCGGCGTGGTCGATGTGATGCTGGAACAGCCCGGTAGCGGCAAGCGTAGCCTGGTGAAACTGGATTTCGCGACCGACGAGCGCGGTCAGCAAAAACTCACCATTCCGGCCTTGAAAGAATTTGGTCGGCTGACCGCCGTTGCCCGTTTGGAAAGCCTGGATGGCAAAAATCTCAGCCATCCGGCCAACTCGCAACCCAGCACTTTAATCGTGGCCGGCAGCGGCGGCGAAGCGGTAGCCGACAATCCGGAATTGGAACTGTACACGCCCACCACCATCCTCAGCCCCGGCGAGCAAGCCAAGGTGTTTGCCTTATTGCCCAAGGCCTGGGGCAATAATGAGAGCGGCGCCATCTGGGAAACCGTGGCCGGCGCGCGTTTGTTTGATAGCCGCAGCGCACAGGCTCAAGGCCGCAGCCGCTGGTTTGAAGTCACCGCCAAACCCGAATACGGCACGGGCTTTTACCACACCGTCACGGTGCCGGTGGCCGGCGGCAAGTACAAGGAACAGACGCTGGGCTTTAGAATTGTGCCTTGGGAAAAGCGTTTGCAGATCGCTATCGAGCCGGCAAAAGCCGAAACCGAGCCGCTGAAACCCACCCAAATCAAGCTGCAAGTCAAACGCGCGGATGGCGGACCGGCGGCGAACACCGAAATCGCCGTGTCCATCGTCGATCGCGCCGTGTATGCGGTGCAAGCGGAATTCCGTCCCGGCATTTTCGATTTTTTCTATCCGTTGCAACGCAGCAATTTAGCGACTTTCTATTCCGACGATCTGCAAGGCTACGGTTATGCCGACTTGTTGCGTAAACCCAATTTCTCGCTCAGCGCCTTGAAGAGCCAAAGCAAGTTGGCGAAAAAAGCCATGCGCGATACCGCTGGTTGGTTTCCGCATGTTGTCACCGACGCGAAAGGCAATGCCACCATTGATGTGGACATGCCGGCTAACGTCACCGAATGGCTGGTCACGGCGGTCGCCAGCGACAAGGAAGGCCGTATCGGCGAAACCACCGGCCAATTCCGCAGCGTCACCGATGTGGCGGTGGACATGGTCGGCCCGCAATTCTTGCGGCAAGGCGACGAAGTGGACGTGGCGGTGAAACTGACCAATCACTTGGCTCAGCCGGTGAAACTGACCGGCAGCATCAGTTTGCCGGACACCTTGCCTTTGCAAAGCGGCGAAACAGCGCCCCAAGCCGAACTGGCTGCCAAAGCCGAGCAACTGTGGCCGTTACGTTTAAGCGCCAACGACCGGCAAGGTGCGCCGGCACTGAAGGTGGCTTTGACCGCGCCGGCTGGAGTGCGGGTAGGCGGTGCTGAAGAGTTCGAGATTCCGTTAAAAGCCGCCGCGCTACCGCAGGTTTACAGCAGCGTTCAGCAGGACAATCTGTTGCGCATCGACTTACCCGCGCAATTCCAGCCTCGGCAAGTAACGGTGCGGGTCAATTCCGGCCTGCTGGGTGCCGCACTGCAAGCGGCTTACATGCTGGTACAATATCCTTACGGTTGCACCGAGCAGCTGGCGCATAGCACCGTGCCGAATCTGGTGTTAATGGACTTAATCGCGCGTGCCGGCCTGAAACCCGAGCAATTGGGGCCGCTGGAAAACACTTTGAAACGCGCCAAGCAGAACGCGGCGCTGGGAGTGCGTAAACTGCTTCAAAATCAGAAAGCCGATGGCGGTTTTTCGCTGTGGCCCAGCGATAGCGAAGCCACGGTCCCAGTAACCTTGATTGCCCTGCAAGCCTTGAAATACGCCAACGACTTGCAAGTAGAAGGCGTGAATAACGCCTATTTCAAAGGCATGGATTGGCTGAACAATCACGCCGAGGGCAACGCGGCGGCGGATGGTTTTGTGTTGAGCGGCTTCGCGACGGTTGGTTATGCTTACAACGCACCGTGGCAGCAGCAGGCTGATTTTGTCGAAAAACTGCTTGCCAATGTCCATGCCGAGGCAGGTGATCTGATAGCCGCGTTGCGTATCGTCAAGGCTTACGAAAGTCAAAACTGGCATAGCTTTAACCAGCAATTCAAAGACCGGCCACAGCTGAAAAACGATCTGCTTAAACGCTTGCAACTGGCGCTGGACGCGCTTGATGCAGCGAACTATCAGCAGCAACGCGGCGAGTTGTATAACAGCTTGGGCTTTGGATTTGGCGTACCCAGCCTGATTTCTGCCGGTTTGGGCACGTTAAACGAGGCGCAGGCCTTGCCGCCGGCGCTGGAGGCCAAGCTAAAACGCTGGTTGTTGCAAACCCAGCAAAACGGCTACTGGCAATCGACATACGATACCGCGCAGGTGATCTTCAACAGCCGCGAATTGTTGTCTAAGGAAGCGGCGGCAGCGGCCAAGCAGAACGCCCGCAGCATTTCGGTCAGCAGCAAAGACGGCTTTGCGTTGGGCGCGTTGCAACGCATACCCGGCGGCTATCTGGGCAGCTTCAACCACTTCGGCGATAGCCCGGATCTTAGCGAAATTCATCTCGCCGAATTGAATGCTGACGAAATCGCCAGCGCCACAGTCGCTGTCGATGTGCCCTATCCAGCTGTCGCCGCCCGCGCGGTCGGTCTGGAGGTACAACGCAACTTCCGCCGCATCACCGCCAAGGGCAGCGAGTTGATCGACATGAGCCAGGCCTTGAAACCCGGCGACGTGGTAGTCAGTGAAGTGCGCGTCAAACGTAGCGCCGATGCCGGTCGGCCAGCGCCCGGTAGCGAGTATGTGGTCATCGAAGACGGTATCCCCAGCTTGGCGGAAGGTCAGGAAAACGACGAAACCTACCTGGCCGACGCCAAAATCCAACCCAAAGACGACAGCTACTGGGCGAACATCAAGGAAACCCAACGCTACCCGGACCGCATCATCCGCGTCGCCAAGCTCCAAACCGGCGGCGAATTGACCTTGTATCAAGTTTGGCGAGTCGCCAGAGCCGGCTACGCCGCAATTCCGCCAGCCAGCGGCTTTGATATGTATAACGAGGCGGTGCAGGGGAATAGTTTGGCGGGGCGGGTGAGTGTTAAGTAGTCTCGTTCGGCGGAACGGCTTTGGTTTTGCGCGTTAAGGTTACGGGTTGGGCGCCCCCAAAGCTTAACTGCGTCCTCGTCGTTGCTGTACGCAAATATACCGGTACGGCACGGATAATCTGAAAAAGTGGAATTGCCTTAAAAAACTTAACTATATCACCCAAAGAAAATTGAAAATCTCTTTTCAGTTCTTCCTAAAAAAGGTAGATATTCATGAATTCCAAATACAAAAAAAGCGCCGCTTAGGCGCTGCCTTTGCCATTGCGAGCATCGCGTCAACAGGGCTGGCCTCTACTAGGGTTTAGGTCAGCGCCACCGGTATCAATCATGGCGGTAACGTGGTCGGTTATTAGACAATTCGCAACAATTACAGGTATGGCTTCAGACCATTCGCTTAATACTTACACCATACTCGACCATCCTAGCGCTTGCTTGCATTATTAAGCGCTAAATTTCGCCCTTCTCGACCACCGGCATGATCCAGTAATGGATACCGGACCCGGCAAATTCGGACTTCAATTTTTCCAGCAAGGCGGAAATAGCCATTTTCTCGGCGTAAATCTGAAAGCGCGCGGTTTGCTGATCGGCATCGTCGGCTTCGGTGAGAAATTTGGTGATCTTATGCTCACCGGTATCGCTATGAAGCAGCTCTTCCTCAAAGCTGGTCAGGCACTCCATCATCGGCCCCTCCATGATAGGCGGCACGATAAATGAAATGGAGAACTGTTGATGATGCACGGTTCGAAAAAAATCATCTTCACTGTTAAAACGATCAGACGCATTTTTGATCACTTGCAGATACTTACCGCGCCTGCGATCACCCTTGCGCTTTTCGATAATATCCGCAGACACAGGCGTCTGATTTTGGCGAGGGTCGTTGTACCAACTACGGTGGTAATAAGGCCTAACCACCACCATTCTGCCGTTAAACCGCCGATTTTTTAAACCTTTAACAACTCTTTGCACGGAAAGCTCAGAATCCAGCGTTACCACACCGTGATATTCGATAGTGCCTATGCGGGTATCCTGTAAGGCCAGAATCTGCACATCGACTATACGGCCGGATTTTCTGAACAAGCCGCGTTTCAAAGCAGGGGCCACAAATTCGGAAATTTCAGTATGCCTGGTATTAGCAGGAATGCGACGCAAAAAGATATTCATAGGGCTATGTGTGGCAAGGAAAATAGCTCATTCAAAAATGTTTAACCGCTGTTCGTCCGAACTGTAGCATCCCCAGTCGCTTTCTGCATGCTTTATGCTTAGATGATGCCTTGTTCGATAGCCGGTACCAGCCAATAATGCAGGCCGGAACCGGTAAAATCCGCCTTTAGCTTAGTCAATAATGCAGAAATGTTTTGTCTTTCGACATACATTTGAAAACGAATTTTGCGTTGATGTCCGGCAACCTGCTCTGCCAGCGACAAACCCTGCTGATTGTGATCGTGAACATTGGCCGGAAAACTGGTGAAACCCTGCGACCATTCCAATGACAGCAAACAATCGACCAGCGCTTCCTCCAGACTGGGCGGCACATTCACTGTCAGTAAAAACGCTTCGTGACTCATCAGCAACGCTCCGGATGGCGACCGAATAATTGGTAAAGTATCGGCAACAAAATTAGTGTTAACAAGGTTGAGGACAACAGACCGCCGGTAACCACAATAGCCAATGGCCTCTGAATTTCCGAGCCGGGGCCCGACGCAAACAGTAACGGAATCAAGCCGAAGGCAGCGATGCTGGCTGTCATCAGTACCGGCCGCAACCGCCGCCCGGAACCGATAATCACCACCCGCGACAATTCCATACCGGTTGCGCACAGCTGATTAAAATAGCTGACCATCACCACCCCATTCAATACCGCAATACCGAGCAGGGCGATAAAACCCACTGAAGCCGGCACCGACAGATATTCACCGGACAACCACAGCGCGAACACCCCACCTATCATGGCCAGCGGGATATTGGACAGCACCAGCACCGCCTGCCGCACCGAGCCGAAGGTGGAAAACAGCAACAGAAATATCAAACCTAAAGATAATGGAATCACTAGGGAAAGACGCGCGGAAGCGCGTTGTTGATTTTCAAACTGACCGCCGAACGCCACATGAAAACCGCTGGGTAATTGAACACGCTCGGCCACCGCCTTGCGCGCCTCTTCAACAAAACCAACCAAATCGCGGCCCTCAACATTACAGCGGATCACCACGAAACGCTGGCCTTTTTCCCGGTCTATCGACACCACGCCTTCTACCGCTTGAATTTTCGCCACTGCGGTAATCGGCACATGCTCACCATTCGGCAAACTGATTTGTAAATTCTCGAAGTTGGCGGTGTTACTGTCGCCGCGCAGCAGCAAAGGCGTGCGTTTCACCCCCTCTTGAACAATACCCAGTTGCACGCCTTCGATCTGCGCGCGCAACATATCTTCGATGCTATTACTATCCAACCCGAACCGGCCGGCAGCTTCTCGATCAATGCTCAACTGCAGAAACTGCATGCCTTCATTTTTACGGGTAAACACATCACTGGCGCCGGGGATGGTCTTCAGCACCGCTTCGATTTGTTCGGCTTTATGATTCAACGTATCCAGCTCGGCGCCGAATAATTTGATCGCCACGTCACCGCGCGTTCCCGTTAACATCTCCGAAACCCGCATCTCGATGGGCTGAGTAAAACCAAAGGCTATGCCCGGGGTGTGATCCATAATCTTGCGAATTTCTTCGATCAACTCTTCCTTGCTGTCCATACGCCATTCAGCTTTGGGCTTGAGGATCAAAAACGTGTCGGTATCGTTCAAGCTCATCGGGTCCAAACCCAGCTCGTCGGTACCGACTCTGGAAACCACGGTCTGCACTTCCGGGATATGCTCGAGGATGTTTTTCTGCACCCGGCCGTCCAAGGCCACCGAATCCAGCAAGGTAATGGACGGCAATTTTTCCAGCTGCACGATAATGTCGCCTTCGTCCATCGTAGGCATGAAAGTACTGCCGATCTGGGTGAAGACCAATACGCTGGCCGCCAACATCGCAGCAGCGCCGATAAAGACTTTTTTGCTGTTAGTCAGACACCAGGCCAGAATAGGCTGATACCACTGCAACAGTTTGCGCGGCAACCACGGTTCCTCATGAGACACCTGTTTCAGCAACAGCGATGCTAGTACCGGAATCACCGTCAATGACAAAATCAAGGAGCCCGTTAAGGCAAACACGATAGTCATCGCCACCGGCCCGAACAACTTGCCTTCCAGTCCCTGCAAGGTCAGCAGCGGTAAGAACACGATGACAATGATCAAGATCCCCGACGTCACCGGCACCGCTACTTCGCGGGTAGCGCGATAAATTAGATGCAGCCGCGGTAACCTCTCGGCCTTTTGATGATCGGCCAGTTGCGTAATCACGTTTTCCACGACCACCACCGCACCATCCACCAACATCCCGATAGCGATAGCCAGACCGCCCAGACTCATCAAGTTGGCGGACATACCGAAAGCGTGCATCAGGATGAAGGTCACCAGCGCCGCCAACGGCAAGGCCAATGCGACGGTCAAAGCCGCGCGCAAATCGCCTAAAAACAGAATCAGCAGCACCACTACCAAAACAATGGCTTCCAGCAGGGCTTTGGAAACAGTATTTACCGCCTTGCCCACCAACACCCCCCGGTTGTAGAACACATTCAGGCGCACGCCTTCCGGCAAGCTTGGTTGCAATTCCGCCATCTTACTTTCCAGTTGCTCGATAGTTTGCCGAGCATTGGCGCCGCGCAAACTGAGCACGACCGCTGTCACGGCTTCGCCGTCACCGTCCTTGCTGACTGCGCCATAACGTGTCAACGCGCCGATTCTGACCTCGGCAATATCGTCCACTCGCGTCGGCAGGCCCTCGTGCTGCGCCACCACAATGGCCTTCACATCCTGCTCGTTCTTGATACGGCCTTCGGCGCGCACAATCAACGCTTCCTCGCCTTCGCTCAACCGACCGGCACCATCGTTGCGGTTATTATTTTGCAAAGCGGCTTTTAATTGCTCGGTATCGATATTGCGAGACGCCATGCGGATATTGTCGGGCACCACTTCAAAGCTGCGCACCAGTCCACCCAGCGCATTCACATCCGCCACGCCGCTGACGGTACGCAGAGCAGGGCGGATGGTCCAATCCAGTAATTCTCGCCGTTGCATCAGCGTTAAATCGCCACCCTCGATGGCGAACATGAACATCTCCCCCAGCGGCGTGGTCATCGGCGCGATACCGCCCTGCACACCCTCCGGCAAATTACTCCACAAAGCGTTCAAGCGTTCCGCGACTTGTTGCCTGGCCCAATAAATATCGGTGCCTTCTTCAAAGTCCAGCGTAATATCGGTAATGGCATATTTAGCCAGCGAGCGCAGCATGGTTTGATGCGGAATGCCCAGTAACTCAACTTCAATTGGCGCGGTAATTCTGGCTTCCACTTCTTCCGGCGTCATGCCGTTGGCCTTGACGATGATCTTGACCTGCGTCGGCGATACCTCGGGAAAGGCATCGATAGGAATGTGTTTAACGGCATAATAGCCGCCGCCCACCAGCAACAATACGCCGAGTAAAATCAGTAGCCGCTGGGTCAACGCAAAGCGAATTAACCCCGCCATTACTCGTCGCCTCCCAAACCTAACCAATTGGCTTTCAAGGCCACCGCGCCTTTTATGGCGATTTGCTCGTTGCCGGACAACGGTCCGCTAATCAAGGAATTGGATTCTTGTTTACCGGTAATAGTCACTTCGGTCACCACAAAACCGTCTTGATTGCGCACAAACACATAGGCGTGCCCTTCGTTCTGCGCAATGGCGGTATTGGGTACGACGAAGCCGGTCTCTGCGCTATTTTGCATGATCTGCACATTGACGTTCTGTCCCACGCGCAAGCCCTCGGCTTTGCCGTCAATCACCGCCCTGGCCAATACCGTCTGATTGTCGCGGTTGACGCTTTGGCCCAGCAGACTAATTTTGGCAGTGGTCTCGCTGCCTTTCAGCCGCACCGAATCGCCTAACCTGATGCCGCTCAAGCGCTCCTGCGGAATATTGATTTCCAGCCACAGTTCAGACAAATCGGCAATCCGATACAGCGGTGCCTGCACATCCAAGCGGGCGCCCAAATTGGCCACACGCTCCAATACCACCCCATCGATGGGTGCGCGAATAGTCAAACGGTTGTCCAGCTTATGGCTTTGCCCCAAACTTTTAATCTCGGCGGCCGACATGCCGGCCAACAATAACAACTGCCGGGCCTCGTCGGCCTTGGCCGATTTGCTGCTGTGCAGCATTTGGGTTTCCTGCCAGCGCCGCTGCGCAATCACACCTTCCTGCAATAATTTTTGATCGCGATTGCGCTCTTGGCCGGATAAATTCAGTTCGCTGGTAGCGGTTAAAAATGCTTGCTGTAATCCGACTAGTTCCGGGCTGTGCAACTGCGCCAATAGTTGGCCTTTATGGATCTTGTCGCCGATATTGACCGGCAATTGGGTAACCAGGCCGGGCTGGCTGCTACTGATCAACACCTCCCGATCAGCCGGCACCACCACTTTGCCCGGCGCGTAAAACAACGGAATCTGCTGGCTAGCGGTAAGCGGCACGACTTTTATATCCAAATTGTCGATCTGCTGCTGTGTAATTTTGATCTGGGTATCTTGAGCAAACGCGCTTAAGGCCTGCGCCAACAACAGGCCGAAGATTAACCGCCTCATGGCTGTATGCCTACCGCTTGATTGTAGAAAGCGATGTTGCGCTGTAATTTAACCTCCTGCAATTTGGCGTTGCGAATTGCTTCCAGACTACGGGCCTGGATTTTTAAGAGGTCCAACAGATTAATTTCGCCGGCCGAGAAGCTGATTTCGGTCATTTTCAGATGAGTTTCAGCGATTTGTTTCAACTCGTTGGCGATTGCCAACTCGGCTCGCGTCACTTCCAGGGCATGCTCGGCTTCGTGCAGATTTTTCTCCAACTGCCGGTAAAGATGCTCGCGTTGGGCTTTGGCATTGTTCAGTTCCAGATTGACTTTGGCGATTTCCGGCGCGTTATAGGCCTCGCCGCCGAATAGCATCACCACGCCGACACCGACACTCTCAATGTCTTGCCCGCTGCGGCCATCCCGCTGGCTTTTCGCACCTACACTGAGCTTGGGTTGATTGATGGGATCAGTGGTTTTGGTCCATTCAATTTCCGCCTGTTTGCGGTCGATGATGGCGTTGATAGCTTCCAGCATCGGATGGTTGCCGCTCACCGAGGTAATATCGCTTAGTTTTTCCTGATAATTGCCCGGCACCCGCGATAAGGTAGTCAAGCTGGCATACGCTTTACGGCTATGCATCACTTCCGCTTCGGCTTGGGTGACCAACCCCCGGTTTTGCAGGTATTCACCCTTGGCCAGCAACAAATCCGCACGTGGCAAATCGCCCAATTCCACCCGGCGCTCGACTTTCTTCATCAATTGCTCGGAAATCGACAAGGCATTTTGCGCTTGTTGCAAACCGATATTGGCGATTTCCATATTCCACAAGGCGTCTCTGATCAAGCGCGTGACTTCCAGCTTAACCGCCGCCGATTGCTTTTGCGCGGCAACCCCGGCCCGTTCCGCTACCGCCTGACCGGCATCGCGTTGCCCCCATTTCCAAGTTGTGAATTCGACTTGAGCAGAGGCTTCGCGCGAACCCAGGTCGTCGGCAATTCGGTCATCCATGTAATTCAATCCAACAGCCGTAGAGCCGGCCACCCAAGCGTCACTGCGTTCGGCCAAGGCATTGGCTTCCTGGGCCAAGGCTTCGCCGACCAGGCGATCCGGGTATTTTTCCACGGTTATTTCGACTAATTGCGACAAACTTAGCGACGGATCGGTTTCGATAGGATCCATGTGTTCGACAATCAAATTCTCCGAAAACATTTCGCCGCGAGTCGCCGCCAAGCTCTCTCCGACAGGATTTATTTCGGCCAGGCAAGGCGCCGTAACCAGCAGTAATACAGGTAAACCGCATTTTAGATAACGGTATCCATTCATGGAGCACTCCAAAGCAGTAATTGAATAGAACTAGCAGCCAAACGCCTAACGGGCTTTTGGCCAATTTTTGGGACGAGGGGCTGCCAGGTGTTGACCAAGCCTGCTTCGACAGCGAAGCCAGCCCCTTTCAGAGCGGCGGCGCGCGGGATGGATTGTGACTAAGTACGGGGTCGGGCGCGAACAGCGGTATGTGCGGAGAAAACTTAATGGCTTCGATTTGCCGCGTAACCGCCAAATCGGCAACCACGCTGTCCAGCAGGTAGAAAACCGGCGCCAGCCTGTCCAACCATTGCTGCTGTTTAATCGCAGAGCCCAAATTGACAATACTGTTTTGAATTTGCAGGTCGTGATCGACAGCCATCAAGGCGGGTTCGCCATCATGATCGATATGCAGCACTTCGAATTCGTGCAAATGCAGGCCGCCCTGCATGGCATCTCTACCGATATGGGCATGCACCAGCGGCGCTGCCACTTGCAAAAGCAGCAAAAACATAACTAGAAATTGACGCAAATATGCAACCATTTATGTTTTCAGAATGTCTGTGGGGTGTCGTTAATCGGTAGACGGCGGTTGTATAGGACCATGCGAAAGGCTATTCTACTTGAATTACGCGATTTTACCCCGAATATCGGCATACATTTATTCACTTTAGGCAAACACCTATGAACAGAAAGATCGGTACCTTGGCAACATTATTCATTGCGCTGGCCTTACTGCTAGGCAGTGTCCAGGAAGCGCAGGCTAAACGCATGGGCGGCGGCAAGTCTTTCGGTAGCAAGCCGAGCTACAGCACACCGTTTCAACGCTCTACTTCTCCCAGTGGAGCCAGCAGCCAGCCGACCCGCTCGGCTAGTCAGCAACAAGCGGCTGCACAAAATCAAACAGCCAGACAAAACTGGGCTGGTCGCGGCGGCCTGATGGGCATGCTGGGCGGCTTGGCTTTAGGCGGATTATTGGGCTCATTGTTCTTCGGCGGCGCCTTCGAAAACATCAATCTGATGGACATGCTGCTGTTTGCCGGCGTCGCTTATCTGCTGTATCGCTTGTTTGCGGCCAGATCACGTCAGCAATCCGCCGCGCCGGCCGGTTACGGCCCCGCGCACTCGCAACCAGCGGAATCGCAAAACTATTATCGCGAGAACCAGCAACCGGCAGCCGGCGGCTCCGGTTTCGATACCGATGTGCTGTTCAAAAAAGGCAGAACAGCAGGATCAGGCAGCAATGACTATCAACAAGCCGCTAGTTTCGATGCAAACAACTTGCCGGCCGGGTTCGATCAGCGCGCGTTTTTAAGCGGTGCGGAAAGTGCCTACCGCTACCTGCAAGCAGCTTGGGATAGACGAGACTTGGCGGAAATCCGCGGCTTAACTACCGACAAGGTATTTGTAGAAATTCAAGAGCAACTAACTGCATCCAATGATATTAATAAAACCGATGTACTCAAACTGAGCGCCGAATTAATTGATGTCCGCGAAGCCGGCACGGAACTCGAAGCGGTGGTCTTATTCGACGCGCTGATCAGCGAAGACGGTGGTAAGGCAGAAGCTATTAAAGAAGTATGGCATTTCGTCAAACCCATCAACAGCAATCAAACCCGCTGGTTCCTGGACGGCATTCAGCAATTTGCAGAATAATCCGGCATGACGGCGGACAGCACTAAAGTCAGACAGCGCTACGATAGGCTTGCGCCTTATTTCGATGGCCTGGAAGGCTTTCTGGAAGGCTTGCTGTTTCGCCGTTTACGTAAAAAACTCTGGTCGCAGGCTAGCGGCGCCCACATTTTGGAAGTTGGGGTCGGAACGGGGAAAAACTTCCCGTTCTATCCTGATGACGCCCGAATTACCGCTATCGATTTCAGCCCGAACATGCTGGAAATGGCCCGCCGCAAACAACAGCGTAAACAGATTGCGGTTGATCTGGCTTTGATGGACGTGCAAGCGCTGGATTATGCCGATAACAGTTTCGACACGGTCATCGCCAGTTTTGTGTTTTGTTCGGTACCGAAACCCAGAAAGGGCCTGAAAGAGCTCTATCGCGTTTGCAAACCCGGCGGTCAAGTGCTGCTGTTGGAACACGTTTTAAGTTCCAACAAAGCTTTGGCGATGATGATGAATTTGTTCAACCCGCTGATTTTGAATACTTTTGGCGCCAATATTAACCGACAGACGTTAAAAAGCGTGCAAGCTTGCCCGTTCCAAAAACTATTCGTCGATCCCGCCAGCAGCGACATGATCAAACTGATCCGCGCCATCAAATAAACCCTTCGTCGCAGCGCCGTTAATTGGGGCTGTTTTTACTATTCAATCGCCGGCGTCTACAATGCGCGCGTGCTTAATCGGGCGTAATAGACGGAAGTTATGGCAAACAAGTTAAAATTGACGGGCAACACTCAGCGCTTGACGCTTTTGTGTATTGTCCTGCAAGCAGCCGCCCCAGCCGGGGCGGACAACACCCTATCCCATTTAAAGGCCTTATCTCTCCAAGAGCTGAGTGCGACCACCGTTTCCATCGCCTCGAAAAATCAACAACCTATCAGCGAAACCCCATCGGCGGTATTCGTCATCAGCCACGAAGAAATCAGGCGTTCCGGGATGCAGTCCATTCCGGAACTGCTGCGCAAAGTGCCCGGACTGGAAGTCGCGCGGGTGGATGGCAATCAATGGGCGATCAGTAGCCGCGGCTTTAACGGGATAAATGCCAACAAGCTGTTGGTGATGATGGACGGCCGCACCGTTTACGACCCACTGAACTCCGGCGTTTACTGGAACGAGCAAGACTACCCGCTGGAAGACATCGACCGTATCGAGGTGATTCGCGGCCCCGGTGCAACGTTGTGGGGCTCCAACGCCGTCAATGGCGTCATCAACATCGTTACTCGTTCCGCCCAGGAATCACAAGGCGTATTGCTGTCAGGCGGCACCAGCAAGGAAGAACCCGGATTCGGCACCTTTCGTTATGGCGGCCGACTCAGTCCGGATTTTAATTATCGCGTCTACGGCAAATACAATCATCGCGAGGACTTTCATTTCGGTAACGGCGAAAAAGCCAACGACAGCCTGGATATGGGCCGCGCCGGTTTTCGCAGCGATTGGACCCCCGACGCCCGCAAAAACCTGATCGTGCAGGGCGATTATTTCAATGGCGGCATGCAGCAGTCGCTGAATAGTCTCGACCCGGCATCGCCCATTAGCCCCGACAGCACCAAAAAATATGGCGGTAACCTGCTGTTACGTTGGCAACAAACCCTGGAAAACGATAGCCGCCTACAAATCCGCAGTTATTTCGATCATGCCGTCCGCAACCAAAGCCGACTGGATTATCGGCGCAGCACCTTCGACCTGGATCTGCAGCATGATTTCCGTTGGCAGGCTCATCACGTAACGTGGGGGGCCGGTTATCGCTTCAATAGCGATCAACTTCAGCAAAAACAGGTTCTACTTCACTTCGATCCCTCCGAACGCGATGTGCACTTGTTCAACGTCTTTGCTCAGGACGAATGGCGATTTCTGGCAGACGAACTGCGTTTGATATACGGCAGTAAAGTCGAGCATAACGATTTTACCGGTTTTGAGATCCAGCCTTCCGCGCGGCTGTTGTGGGTGCCCAATCAACAACACAGCCTGTGGGGCGCGGTATCCAGAGCAGTTCGCGTACCGGCCAGAGCCGACCACGACGTCAATGTCTTATTCAACGTAGGCCCCGGAACCACAGCCAACATCATGGGCGACGATAATTTTGACTCGGAGAGCGCAATCACTTACGAATTGGGCTACCGCTTTTTCCCCAACGACATCTTTAACCTGGATACAACGCTGTTTTATAGCGATTACGGCCGGCTGAGCACCACCGAACCGCAAGCGCCGATCATAAACGGCGAAAACACTACTGTCCCGTTTCTGATTGCCAACAAGGCAAAAGGTGAAGCCTACGGCTGGGAAACCGCATTGAATTGGCGGATGTCCGAACGCTGGCGCGTGCAAGGTAGTTACAGTCTGTTTGCAATTGCCTTGCACCAGCGCGACGGTAGCCTGGATAGCGCGGCGACAGTCGCTGAAGGCAATAGCGCCCGTAACCGTTTCAACCTCAGTTCCTACTTCAATCTGCCGTATCAATTGGAATTTGATGCGCATTGGTATTACACCGACCACCTAATCAATCAGGTGCCGGCCTATCATCGGCTGGATCTGCGCTTGGGCTGGCAGCCGAATCTGCATTTTGAATTGGCTGTCGGCGCGCAGAATTTGCTGGACAACCGGCATCTGGAATTCAGCCCAAATATAGATAACGCGGTAATCAGTAGCGAAGTTGAACGCAATTATTACCTTAAAGCCACGGTACGCTACTAGATGCGGCGTCCAAGCCTACGCAAAGTTGTGACACGCACCGGCGCGGTTGCGCGGCGGTGCCTGTTAATGCTGTTGTTGGCCTGTTTACCGCCGCTGCAATCATCGGGCACAGCGGGTGAACCGCGCTTTAACGAGACGGAACTTAAAGCGGCGTACTTATATAACTTTGCCTATTTCGTTACTTGGCCGACCACCCACAAGGAATTTTTGTTTTGCAGTTACGCCAATTCGCCGGTCACCGGCGTACTGGCCAAGCTGATCGAAGGTGAGCGGGTAAACGATCTACCGATGCAGATGGTTATCGACCCGATACCCGAACAATTGCACGAATGCCAGGTGATTTATATTCCGGCACAACAGGAAAGAATTCTCGCGGCGACCCTGGAGTTTGTCAGACCCTTTCCAGTGTTGACGGTCAGCGATATTGCCGATTTCGAACACCGCGGCGGCATGATCCGACTGGCTAACGACGGCCTCCGTGTTCAACCGGTCATACAACTGAAAAATGTAACGCGAATAGGTTTGACGATTAGTTCCAAGCTATTGCGCAGTTCGCGGCTAATTGAGTAGCTGCCGGCAGCAATTTTCCGGGCAATTTTGAACATGGCTTGATGAGTTACTGAACTCGCCACTGCACAAGGATCTGCATCGGCGCCGTCGAATGATTTTGAAACTGGTGAGCAGCACCCCCCAAGTATCTAAATCAGTAAAGCAGGGTAAAGGATTAACCGTTACCCTGAATCAAATTGACCTTATCGCTAGCGAGCCGAATTAACAGTACGCTCCAATTCTTCGCGGCTGAGATGGCGCACATCCTTGCCTTTCACCATGTATATGACCTGCTCGCAGACATTGCAGGAGTGGTCGCCTATCCTTTCCAGCGCGCGCGCAGCCCATAGCATATCCAGAGCTCTGGTGATGTTACGCGGGTTTTCCATCATCTGCGTGATCAACTGCCGGGTGATACTGGTGTATTCCCGGTCAACCTTGGCGTCCTGCTCGGTGATGGCAATCACCTCTTCGACATCGTTCCTGGCATAGGCATCCAGCGCGCCGTTCAGCATATCCTTGACCAAGTTCAGCAGATGTTCGATTTCGTAGTACTTGTCTTGATAATAATCGGCACCTTCCAAACGCATGGTCATTTTGGCGATACGCGCCGCTTCGTCGCCAATCCGCTCCAGATCGGTGATGATTTTGATGGTGGCGATCAACATGCGTAAATCAAAAGCCGCCGGCTGACGTTTGGCCATGATTTCGGTGCATTCGTGGTCGATGTCTTTTTCCATCTCGTTGACATACTGATCCTGCAACACCACTTTTTCGGCATTTTCCATGTCGTTACCCATGAAAGCCTTAGTCGCCAGATCGACTTGCTGCTCGACCAGGCCGCCCATGGTCAGCACCTTGTTGCGAATATCTTCCATCTCCTCGTTGAATTGGCGGGAAATGTGCGATTTGATTTTGCTGTTATCCATTGTTTACCTCCTAGCCGTACCTGCCGGTAATGTAATCTTCAGTTTGTTTTTTTGCCGGATTGGTAAACAACTCGCTGGTTTCACCAAATTCGATTAATTCACCCATGTACATAAAAGCGGTGAAATCGGATACCCGCGCCGCCTGCTGCATGTTGTGAGTAACGATCACTATCGTATATTTTTCTTTCAATTCGTTAATCAATTCTTCAATTTTTAGCGTCGAGATCGGGTCTAGCGCCGAGGCCGGTTCGTCCAACAGAATCACTTCCGGCTCGATCGCGATGGCGCGGGCGATCACCAGCCGCTGTTGCTGACCACCCGACATACCCAAGGCATTATCGTTTAAACGGTCTTTCATCTCGTCCCATAACGCGGCGCCACGTAGGGATTTTTCCACGACTTCATCAAGGATGCGCCGGTCGTTAATCCCCTGAATCCGCAGCCCGTACGCCACGTTTTCGTAAATGGTTTTCGGAAACGGATTGGGTTTTTGAAACACCATGCCCACGCGCCGGCGCAAAGCCGCAACGTTGACCGATTTATCGTATATATCCTCGCCGTCCAGCAGAATCTTGCCTTTGATGCTGACGCCATCGACCAAATCGTTCATCCGGTTGATGCAGCGTAATAAGGTGGATTTACCGCAGCCGCTGGGACCGATATAGGCCGTCACTTTCTTACGCGGCATTTCCATGTTCACGCCATGCAAGGCCTGCTTCTGGCCGTAAAACAAATCCAGATTTTCAACTTTGATGCAGGTTTCCAATTGCTCAACGCTCTTTCTGTCTTCCCTTTTCAACGCGCTAATGTCAATGGCGTGGGTATTCTTTTGGGCTGTTGTCATGATATAGGGTCCAGTCTTCCGGATGGATATGCGAATTTAATTTTCCAGGGCGCGGTATTTTTCCCGCAAATTGTTACGTATCGAGATAGCGAACATGTTCAAGCCGATAATCACCATCACCAGTAGCAGTGACGTCGCGTAAACCAAAGGTCTGGCCGCTTCGACATTCGGGCTCTGGAAGCCGACGTCATAAATATGAAATCCCAAATGCATAAACTTTCTGTCCAGATGCAGATAAGGAAAGTTGCCGTCCAACGGTAAGGTCGGCGCCAATTTCACCACACCAACCAGCATCAACGGCGCCACTTCACCGGCGGCGCGCGCCACCGCTAGAATCAAGCCGGTCATGATCGCCGGACTAGCCATCGGCAATACCGTGCGCCACAGCGTTTCGGCTTTAGTCGCGCCCAGCGCCAAGCTGCCTTCACGTATCGATTTGGGAATCCGCGACAAACCTTCCTCGGTGGCGACGATCACCACCGGCAAGGTCATCAAAGCCAGCGTCAGCGAAGCCCATAATAAGCCCGGCGTACCGAACACCGGTGCCGGGGCCGCTTCCGGGAAAAACAGGCGGTCGATGTTGCCGCCGATGATATACACGAAAAAGCCCAAACCAAACACGCCGTAAACGATGGACGGCACGCCGGCCAAGTTATTAACGGCAATGCGGATCACGCGGGTGATAAAGCCTTGCTTGGCATATTCGCGCAGATAAACCGCAGCGATGACGCCGAACGGCGTCACCACAACCGCCATCAGCATCACCATCAACACGGTACCGAAAATAGCCGGAAAGATACCGCCCTCGGTGTTGGCTTCACGCGGCTCATCGCTAACAAACGTGGCGAAATTGCCGACATATTCGATACATTTGTCCAGCACGCTCATCGTGTTGGGGCGGGTCATTTTCACCACCCGATTCAAGGGCAGGCTAATTTCTTTTTGTCCGGCTTCCGCCACCACCAAGCTGTAGCGTTTGCTTTCCTTGCTCAACTTGCCGATTTGTTGCTGGATGGCTTGGTATTGTTTTTCGTATGTCTGCTTTTGCGCGGCAAATTCCTGCTTGGCCGCATCGTTCCAGGCACTTTTCAACTCCAGCGCGCGTTGCTTCAAACGCAAGCGCTCCAATTCATAGTTGATCGCCCCAACTTCGTGGTCTTGTAAACTATCGATTTCGTCGTGCTGCTCCAAGACTGTCGCCAGTTTTTGTTGCGCCACTTGCCAGGCCTGATCGCCTTGGGCAATCACCGCGCCGTCTTCCTTAACCGCTAACAAGCGGCCGTAGAAATTACCCCACTCGCGACGTTCGACCATGATCAAATCGTCCGGCGTGGATTGGCTGTGAATATATTGCTGCTGAATCCAGCGAAAATCGCTACCGAGAATATCGCGGTTACCGGTTTTTACCAGATGCTGCACCAGGTATTCGCCGTTATCCAGCAACTCATGGCCGGCAGCCTTGGCTTGCGCGGCCGGTAATAGCGAAGTAGCCACCGCTTCGCCAATGATAGAACTCTCCGGGCCATCGCGGTCTTGATAGCGATATTCGATAATGTCGGCCGGCCAAAAATGCCCCAAGCCCCGTACCGCAATAAGCAGTAGCAAACCCACCACCAGTATCAGATTTAAACTGACCGCGCCGGCGGTCATCCATATCCAGGGCGAACCGCTCTTAAACCATGCTTTAATCATAATGAGCTGTATTTTTGTCTTAGATTCTGCCGAATGACTTCAGCCAGCGTGTTGACTACAAACGTGAACATGAACAGTACCAAGGCCGCCAGAAACAGTACGCGATAGTGGGTACTGTTGACTTCCGATTCTGGCATTTCCACCGCGATGTTAGCCGACAGTGTGCGCAGCCCCTGGAAGATGCTCAAATCCATCACCGCAGTATTGCCAGTGGCCATCAGCACGATCATCGTCTCGCCGACCGCACGGCCGAAACCGATCATAATGGCCGAGAAAATACCCGGACTGGCAGTCAGCAACACCACCTTGGTCATGGTTTGCCAAGGCGTGGCACCCAGCGCCAACGAGCCGGTGGTTAAATGCTTGGGCACACTGAAAATCGCGTCTTCGGCGATGGAGAAAATCATCGGAATGACCGCAAAACCCATGGCCAAACCAACGACCAAGGTGTTGCGCTGGTCGTAACCGATTCCAAATTCCTCGCGCATCCAGGTGCGCAGATCGCCTTTAAAACACAAGGCTTCGATAGTCGGACTTAACTGAAAAGCCAGCCAGGCGCCGAATATCACCACTGGGATCAGCACTACCGCATCCCAGCCGTCGGGGATTTTGTGGCGGGTTTGTTCCGGTACGAATTGCCAGAAATAGGCAAAAATCATCACGGACAGCGGCACAACCATCAATAATGCAAAAATCCCGGTGAGATTGGCTTCCACGAAAGGTGCCAGCCACAAGCCGGCTAAAAAGCCCAAAATCACGGTCGGCAAGGCGCCCATGATTTCCACGCCCGGCTTTACGTACTGCCGCACGCTGGGCGCCATGAAATAGCCGGTATAAATCGCTCCAAATAAGGCCAACGGCACGCCCATCAGCATCGCGTAGAACGAGGCTTTTAAGGTGCCGAACACCAGCGGCGTCAAGCTCATTTTCGGTTCGAAATCGTTACTGGCCGCCGAGGATTGCCAAATGTAATCCGGTTTTGGATAGCTTTCGTACCAGACTTTGTTCCATAACGAACGCCACGATACTTCCGGATGTTCGTTTTCGATAGTCCAATGATTGATTTTGCCGTCTTCGGTTTGCAGTAACATGGCATTGGCGCGCGGCGATAAGGTGACGGCAACAGGTTTTCCGCCAGCAATTTTTTCCTTGATCAATTCCCGCTCGGCGGTGGAACTGTAAATGCCGATCTCGCCGTTGGCGTCGGCCGCCAGCATACCTTTGCGGCGCTGTTCCGGATTGATGGTAATAATCGGCGCGTCGGATACTTTAAACGCCCGTAGCTTCTCGATACTGAAATGGTTTTGCTGGTCGCGGACCATTGACCATTGCGCCATCACACCGCTGGTGTCGCCGATCAGCAGAGAAATATCGCCGTTCAGAAATTCCATGCTGCTGATTTGCACGCCTTGGTTTAGCACATTCAATTTATGTTTGATCTCGGGTTTGCTCTTGTCGAGAATATCAACGACAGTCAAATCCCCTGCGCGGCTGGCCAGGTAGAGGTTGCGCAACTCTTTATCCAACAGGATAAAATCCACGTCATCCGCGGCCATCTCAACCAGTGAATCGGTGGATTCCCAAGTGCCTTCGTCGTCGAACAGCGATTCTTTTTTACTAAGACTGCTCAGCACCATACGGTTATCAGCGGTTTTAGCCAGCAAAGTGCTGTTTTTATCGCCTAACTTCACCGCCAGCTTGGTGAGCGCCTGGCCTTGCTTATCCACCACTAGTGGTTCGGCCCCTAAGGGATATTGAATAGCGGGGGTAATGACCCGCTTGCCGCCGGGATAAGACAATTTGTAATCATGCTTGACGACCACGGCACGACCATCGGATAAACCAAAGGCAATCACGCCTTTATCGACACCGCCATGCGCGTAACTGGTAATTTGTACTTGCTCGGGGATAGGTAGGGTATCCACGCGAATCAGTTGACCCGTGGCAACGCTAAAAAATATCGCTTTGCCGGTGTCGGTAAACCGCACCGCCACTTCGTTCTGTTCTTCCATCGACAGGAAAACGGTATTGCCCAGCACCTGCTCGGGCACGTCATAACGGCCGACCACTTCCGCGTGGGAGGGCATCAGTATCGGGAAAACCACATACAGCAGATAGAAAAAGATTAACACCACCGCCAGGATAATGCTCAACCCGCCGGCTACGACGCCGCGAGCCACCATTTTGTCCTTTACTAGCCGCCAACGCTGATAGCGCTCACTGGTCGCCGTCTGAAACAGCGTGGCTTTCGCTTGAGTGGAATGGACTTCAGTCATAACTAGGTATCGTGAGTTAACAAAAAGCGGCGCCGAACAATCGCAACGCCTTCAGAGACAAAAAAGCCGATAAAACTACAGAATTATCGGCTTGATAGTATACAAGATCATCCACCATTACTTGGCGAGAGGGGCAATGACATTGTTGGTATTAGCCAATCCCTTGCTGCATCCATGCAGAATTGTCCCTTTATCAGGCATCCTTGGCTGATGTAATTACTGAATCAGAGTTAGAGCTTTTTCGACTGCCTTGGCTGGCAATGGAATGTAGCCGTCCTTGATCACGACTTGTTGACCGGTTTTAGACAACACCATTTTGATGAACTCTTTTTCCATGGGGGCCAGCGGCTCGTTAGGTTTTTTGTTCACGTAAACGTACAAGAAACGAGACAGCGGGTACGCGCCGGATGTGGCATTTTCCGGAGTGGCCTCAACAAACGGCTGGCCATCCTTCAATGCCAGTGGCACGGCTTTTACGCCCGAGGTGGAATAACCGATACCGGAATAACCGATGCCGTTTGCCGACGTCGTAACCGATTGCACGACCGACGCAGAACCAGGCTGTTCGTTGACGTTACTTTTGAAGTCACCTTTGCACAGTGCTTCGTCTTTGAAGAAACCGTATGTACCGGAAACCGAGTTACGGCCATACAGCTGAATAGGTTTGTTTGCCCAGCCGCCCGTCAGGCCGGCTTGGCCCCAGGTGGTGATGTCAGTGGCATAACCGCATTTACGGGTTGAAGACAAGATCGCATCCACTTGCGGAAGGCTCAAGCCTTTAACCGGATTGTCCTTGTTGACGAAAACCGCCAGCGCATCGATAGCAACCGGAATCGCAGTGGGTTTGTATCCGTATTTGCTTTCGAAATCGTCGATTTCGTTGTCTTTCATTTTCCGACTCATCGGACCCAGGTTAGCGGTGCCTTCGGTCAAAGCTGGCGGCGCGGTTGACGAACCGGCTGCTTGAATCTGAATGTTGACGTTGGGGTAAATCTTGCCGAATTCTTCGGCCCACAAGGTCATCAAGTTAGCTAAAGTATCCGAGCCAACGCTGGAGATATTGCCGGACACGCCGCTAGCTGCCGCGTATTCGGGCAAAGCGGGGTCCAAAGTCGCGGGAGCCGCCACAGCTTCGCCGCCGACTAAAGCGGCCGATGCAAAACCAAATCCTAAAACCAGCGATTTCAGCTTGAATGTATTTTTCATATATTTTCTCGAAATGTTTAAAACTTAAGATTCATATTGCCAACCTAGCGTGACAATAGTATGAAGCAAATGTGACAGTTTTATGACAACGCACCTAATCCTGAGCGGCCGCGCAAATCCAGCACGCCACTAAAGCCAGGCCGGACGTTTTCCAACTTTAAAAAACTGTAGCTAAAATCAACGGCTTGATCATTTTCAACATCCTCTCTGACAAGCTCCCGCCATTGCCTGGCATCAATCTCCGGAAAAAAGGTGTCACCCTCGAAGGTTTTATGGATTTCGGTCAGATACAAATAATCGGCATACGCCAGCATGGCTTCATATAAGGTGGCGCCGCCAATCACGAATAGCTCCGGGCTATCGGCATAGCATTGCAACACGCTATCGATGTCGCCAAACACCCGGCAACCGGGCTGTTGATAACTCGGGTCGCGGCTGATAATGATATTCTCCCGTCCCGGTAAGGGCCGACCGAGGGCCTCAAACGTTTTACGCCCCATCAATATCGGCGCGCCCATGGTGATTTGTTTGAAGCGTTTCAAGTCGGCCGAGAGATGCCAGGGCATTTGGCCGTTCAGGCCAATGGCGCGATTACCGGCCATCGCCACGATCAGTGATATTTTCATGCGGAGTGTTTAAGATGGGCTTTGTGAGCAAAACATCATACTAGAAACCATCGTTTATGAAGAAAAACATCCTGCTGATATTTACCGGCGGCACCATCGGTTCGCAGCTCAGCGGCGACACCATCAATACCGACGGCAGCGCCGATTTTAAGTTATTGCAACGCTTTGCGGAACACGACGCCAAGCCGGATTCGGTTAACTTCAAAACCTTGCAGCCCGTGCAGATTCTCAGCGAAAACCTGCATCCCAGCCACTGGCCCCAGATCATCGCTGCAGTTGAAACTGAGGACTTAAGCCAATTCGACGGCATCATCGTCACCCACGGCACCGACAGCCTGGCTTTTAGCGCCGCCGCACTAAGCCTGTATTTCAATGGATTGGCGATTCCGCTGCTGCTGGTTTCCAGCGATTTGCCGCTGGATAACCCGCAAGCCAACGGCGTGGCGAACTTTCTGTGTGCGGTGGAATTTATCCGCCAAATTGGTCTGGCCGGCGTGTTTGTGCCCTATCGCAATCCAGGCCAAGCGATGCTGATTCATCTCGGCAGTCGACTATCGTCCTGCCTGCCCTTAAGTAGCGATTTTATCAGCGTGCAGTCGCAGGCCTGGATGTGCTTCGAGAACGGATGCTTCCACTCTCTGCAAAATTTGGCGCCCGGCGCTCGCTCGCCGATTGCGCTTAAACCAGACTTTTCCAAACGAATATTGTTGATCAGACCTTACCCAGGCCTGGATTACGCTGCTTACAATCTCGACAAGGTCGATGCATTACTGCACGACCTCTACCACTCCGGGACGGCTTGCGCCTCTGCCGCAGCAGGAGAGCAATACAGCTTGGTGGAATTCGTCAAACACTGCACCAGGCAGGGCATCAAAACTTATCTGGCACCGGCGCTATATTCGGAAAGCGCATACGCCTCGACTCGCGAGCTACTGGATGTGGGCGCGGAAATGATCTGGAATACGTCGTTGGAAGCGGCTTACGCTAAATTGTTATTGGCTTACGGCAATTTCGATACGCCGCAGGCAATTTCTGGGTATTTGGCACAGAACTTGGCCCACGAGCAACTGGGTAATTAGAGGGGGACTTTAGTGCGTCGAGCCTGATGGCTAAACTATAGCGAGGAGCGGATTGCCTAAAGGCAATCCGCTTAATATCTGGGTGCTATGGCTTAGCTGGCGCGGGTGCTGGCGGCTTTTTAACCAAAACTTTGGCATCCGGCCCCATCGACACAGAATAGTCGGTGGAAGAAATCACGTTCTGACTGGCGATGTCCACAACCCTTAGCGACACATAGACATTGTTGTAGCCAGGAGCAAACGATCCTACAACGACCGCTTTAGCCCCGACGTTATTTAAAGCTTCCTTGGTTTTATCAGGCAGTTGCAGGATACCGGCTTCGTTTTTAGCAAAAATTTCGGTAGGCAGTTCCATACCCATCACCCGGTAACCGGAACGATGAAAGGCCGAGGAAATTTGATCGGAGACAATTCGGCCAAACGCCAGTGTTTGCTCCAGTTCTCCGAGATTAACCAGCGAATTGATAACCACCAGACTACCTCTGGGCAAAGGCTCGCGCAAATCGAGAAGGAGCTGATCGACAGCCTCGTAGCTTACCTCGACCAAATCGTCATCTTTGACTTCGCTAGCCCGAAAACCCCGGCTACAACCGCTCAGCATGATCAGCGCCAAAGCCATCAGCGCCATCGTCTTTTTGTTAACCATAAGACCTCTCCTCTCGTAATTGTTGAAGTTATCAGAGCTTAAAACAGCAAGCCAGTCAATCTAATTTACTACCGCAGTATACACAGCATTGCGCTGGAGAATTGCTTGAACAATGCCAGGCAAATCCCTGGATTTTTTTGAACGCTTATTGACCGCTTTCGGTAACAATCACACCGATGCCGTTTTTCTGCAGCAATTCCTTAATCGTGGAAACGCTGGCGGGATTATCGTAGGGACCGACCTTAACCCGATGCCAGATAACATTGCCGACTTTAGCCTTTTCGACCCGGGACTCTATGCCGAGCGATGCCAGCTTGGCCTTATGGCGATCAGCCTCCGCTGCCTCCCGGAAGGAACCTGACTGCATAATGTATTTGGCCGCCTTGGTTTTACCAACTAGCTGCTCGCGCACCCGGGTTTTGATTTCGTAGTCGGGCACCACTACTTCCGCTTGTGGCAGTATGGTATAAAAATCGTAACGCGGTTCTTCCGGCTCCGCTGGTTGCGGCGGCTCCGCCGGTTTTTCCGGCTCAACGACCGCTTGAGTTTGCGGTTTGACCGGTAACTCTTGCTTTAACTTCTCCACTACTTGCGGGATCTCCGCCTCCGACTTGCCTGCCACCAACTCCGGTACCATTTTGCGGATCATGTTCAAAAACACCCCAAAAGCTACAATCAGCGCGATGACCAGCAACCAGCGCCAAGGTGCGACCGAGGACTTTTTCGGTTTTCTACGGCTGTTGGTGTAACTGGGACTTTGAACGCGGTGCTTATAGTCTCTGGCCATTACATCGCTTCGGGTGCATTGATTTTCAATAGGGATAGGGCATTGACCAATACCTGTTTCACGGCACAAATCAAATTGATGCGTGCGTTGCAGAGCTTATCGTCGTCCACCAGGAACTGGTGCGCGTTGTAATAACTGTGGAACTGATTGGCCAGTTCACGCAAGTAATGAATCAATTGATGAGGTTCGTAATTCACAGCAGCACGTTCCAAAGTTTCCGGGTACTTGGAAAGTGTAGTCAGTAACGCGGCTTCCTGCTCTTCGGTCAACAGATTCAGATGCTCCATACCTAACTGCGGATTGCGTTGCCGGCCTTTTTCGTCGAGCTGGCGCAACACGCTGCACACCCTGGCATGCGCATACTGCACATAATAAACCGGATTTTCGTTGCTTCTGGAAGTAGCCAATTTCAAGTCGAAATCCATATGTTGTTCGGATTTACGCATCACATAAAAAAAGCGGCACGCATCTCTACCCACTTCGCTGCGCAGTTGCCTTAGGGTGACAAATTCGCCGGAGCGGGTCGACATCTGTACTTTTTCGTCGCCGCGATACAAGATCGCAAATTGCACCAGCAATACTTTCAGTTTGGATTCGTCGGCGCCCAAGGCTTGCATCGCCGCTTTCACGCGCGGAATATAGCCATGGTGGTCGGCACCCCAGATGTTGACGATTTGATCGAAGCCCCGATCCAATTTGTGCATGTGATAGGCAATATCAGAAGCAAAATAGGTGGTCTGGCCGTTGTCGCGCACAACCACTCTGTCTTTTTCGTCGCCCAGGCGACTGGAGGCAAACCAAGTAGCACCTTCCTGCTGATAAAGATAGCCGGCCGCATCCAGACGCTGCAAAGCCTGCTCAACGGAATGATCGTCCATCAGCGAACGCTCGGAAAACCACTGTTGATAACTCACGCCGAATTCAGCCAAGTCGTCTTTGATGTCGTCCAGAATTTCGTCCAGACCGGCTTGAAATACCTCTTTATAAGCCTCGCCGAGCAAGGTTTTGGCTCGGTCGATCAACGCATCAATGTGTTTTTCCTTATCGCCGCCTTGCGGTTCGTCGGCGGGCAAATCCGCCATCACTAGCGCGGCAGCTCTGCGGTAGGCGTCGCCGGCTTTCTTATGCAAATTCGCGGAAATATCTCGGACATACTCGCCGCGATAGCCATTGCTAGGGAAAGGCAGAACTTCGCCACAGGCTTCCAGATACCGCAACCAGACGCTGGTGGCGAGAATATCCATCTGCCGGCCGGCATCGTTCACATAGTATTCGCGTTCGACTTCAAAACCGGCTGCCGCCAGCAAATCCGCCACCGCAGAACCATAAGCCGCGCCGCGGCCGTGGCCGACATGTAAAGGCCCGGTGGGATTGGCGGAAACGAATTCGACTTGCACTCGCTTGCCAACGCCGATCTTGCTCAAACCGTATTCCGACCCAGTATCGAGTATCTGTTTGACGACCTGAAATTGGCTATCGGGATTGATGAAGAAATTGATAAATCCGGGGCCGGCGATATCAACCTTGGTGATCAGCGCATCGCTCGGCAGCGCCGCGACGATTTTTTCGGCCAGCTGTCTAGGATTAAGTTTGGCCGGCTTGGCCAGCAACATCGCCAAATTGGTGGCGAAATCGCCGTGTTGCGCATCGCGGGTGCGCTCCAAATTGATTTGCGCAATAAAATCGTTTTCGAGAATACCTTGAGTTTTAAGGGCTGTAACGGCTTGTTGTAACAGGGATTCCAGCTTTTGTTTCATCGCGTTGAAAAATGGGGATTTATCGGAAAATACCCTGCATTATCCATGAAAAACAAATTATTGGCTAGGACGCTCGCCGAACAGCGCCGTGCCGATCCGCACCAGCGTTGAGCCTTCGGCAACCGCCGCCTGTAAATCGCCACTCATGCCAAACGAAAAAGTATCGAGATCGTGACGATCAAGTTGCCGCACTGCCTGATAGAGCCGCCGATACGGCAGGCATTGCGCCAGATAATCCTGCTGCGGCTCCGGAATCGCCATCACCCCGCGTAAACGCAAATTGGGCAGCTTACCGACTTGTTCGATCAGCACCGGCAAATCGGCCAATTCAATGCCGGATTTGCTCGCTTCATCGCTGATATTGACCTGCAAGCAGATATTCAGCGGCGGCAAAAAATCCGGACGCTGCTCGCTGAGGCGTTCGGCTATTTTTAGGCGGTCAACGCTGTGCACCCAGGCAAAGTGCTGGGCAATAGGCTTGGTTTTATTGGATTGAATCGGCCCAATGAAATGCCAGCTGATATTGAATGCCGCCAATTCCTGCTGTTTTTTCAGCGCTTCCTGTAAATAATTTTCGCCGAAATGGCGCTGACCGAAACGGTAGGCTGCGGCAATATCGGCGGCGGGCTTGGTCTTGCTGACCGCCAATAACTGCACACTCCCCGGTGAACGCTGCGAATTGATTTCGGCCTGACGGAGTTGCTTGCGTACCGTGGCGAAACGCTGAGCGATACTACTCACGATTCTCAGCTGCCGATTCTTTTTTGACAAATAAGCGTGAAAACAGCAATCCGGATTCAAACAACAACCACATTGGCACTGCCAATAGGGTTTGCGACAAAGCGTCGGGCGGCGTCAAAAACATCGCGATGACAAACACCCCAACGATGACATACGGCCTTTTTTCAGACAGCGTTTCCGGGGTGATGATGCCGGTCCAGACCAACACAATAGTGAAAATCGGAATTTCGAACGATAAGCCGAAGGCAAAAAACATCGCCAATACAAAATCCAGATAAGTGGCTATATCTGTCATCACCGCCACGCCGGCCGGCGCCGCCGACGTGAGATAGCCGAATACCAGAGGAAATACCAAAAAATAGGCGAAGGCCGCACCACTATAAAACAACAGCGTACTAGCCAATAACAGTGGCGCCACCATCAGTTTTTCATGGCGATATAAGCCGGGCGCCACAAAACCCCAGAACTGGTAAAGAATGAAGGGAATGGAAACGAACACCGCCACCACAAACGCAAGCTTGAACGGCGTGAAAAACGGCGAGGCCACATCAATGGCAATCATCGTGCTGTTTTTCGGCATGTGCACTAACAGCGGCTCGGCCAGATAGGCGTAAATCTCGTTGGCGTAGCTTGCGGTACCAACAAATACCAGCAGCACGCATAACACGACCCTTAACAAGCGGTCGCGCAGTTCGACTAAATGGCTAAAAAATGACTGCTCGTTATCCAGCGGCGCTTGGCTTGTCATCGTCCTGATTGATTTCTGTCGCTGCCTGAGCATTGAAGTTAATATCGTCGAGAGCCGACTGAGTATCCTGCACCACTTTCTGCAATTCGCCGGCTATGGACTGTTGCTGGATTAACTGGCGCATTTCCTCAGCGTGCAATTCCTGTTTAATTTCCGCCTTAGCAGTGGCCAACACAGTACGGGCTTTTCCTACCCAAAACCCAGCCAAGCGGGCCGCTTTCGGCAATTTTTCCGGGCCGAGCACCAATAGCGCCACCAACCCCACCATCAACAATTCTGAAAAACCGACGTCGAACATATCGCAGACTAAGCTCGGTCTTTTTCTTTATTAGTGACTTCGCCTTCCAAAGGCTCCTCTTCCTTGCTTGCAATAGCCTTATCTTCGCTACCTTCCTTAACGGCAGAACGAAAGCCCTTAATCGCTTCGCCAAGATCGGCGCCGATATTTTTCAGGCGCTTGGTGCCAAACACCAAGATCACGATAACTAACACTACTAATAAATGAGGGATGCTTAAACCCATTGTTCACTCCTTAATTTTTACTATCAGGAAATATCGCGCTGCGCTTTTTCCTGTAAACCGGACAATCCGAAGCGCCTTTGCAACTCACTGATCACATGTTCCGGGCCGAGTTCCTGATGCGCCAACATCACCATGCAATGAAACCAAAGATCGGCAGTTTCATACACAATTTTATCCTTATCGCCGTCTTTGGCGGCAATCACCGTCTCGGTAGCCTCTTCGCCGATTTTTTTCAAAATATGATCCAAGCCCTTGGCATATAAACTGGCTACGTAGGACTGATCGGCGGTTTGCAACTTGCGCTGCTCAAGAATCTCGGCCAATTGCTGTAAAACTTCGCTCATTAGCTTTTGTTTGGATTGAAAATTGCAAAATCATAGCACGTTGCCGAAGCAGCCAAAAAAAATCTATCGGCAAAAAAAAGCCTCCCTATGCTTGCGCAGAGGAAGGCAAAAAAACCAGCGGAGTGCTTAGAAGGAGGTTCCGCTCGTTATTACAACACCAGGAGGTAGTTACAAATTCTTGGATCAGCTATTCAGCAGCGCCTTAGTCGACATATTGCTAAATATGGAGGTGACAGCGAACAGCACAGTAGAGATGACGAACAAGCCGGAAATAAAGCTCCAAACACCGACAATAAAAAGAGCGCCGATTAAGATGTCTTTTTTAAAGTCGTTCATTGTGCTCAAATTCTCTATTTTTAAATCTTGCGCTTGACAAGACCTCATGTGTTTACTCTTCAGTTGCAGCGCACTATACAGGATAGAAAAAAGTTTACAATTAGGCTTTTACTAAATAAATTGTATACAATTTAGAAACAATAAAAATGTCAACGCTTTTTGGTGAATTTTTTACTTTCCAGGAGATACCATGGACAAACTAACCAGCATGAATGTCTTTGTCCGCGTCGCCAAAGCCGGCAGCTTTGCCGGAGCCGCCAAAGATCTCGATATTTCCAGAGCGATGGCTACCAAACATATTATGCAGCTGGAAAGCGAACTGAACACACGTTTATTCAATCGCACAACCCGCAGCTTGAGCCTGACGGAAGCCGGTGAGGCTTATCTGGAGCGTTGCCAGCAAGTTTTACTCGACGTGGCCGAGATGGAATCGGCGATCACTCACCTGCAAACAGAGCCGCGCGGCACCCTGAAAATTCTGGCACCGCCAGTCATCGGCGCCAGCCATATTTCGCCGGGCTTGACCGAATATCTAAAAAACTACCCTGACCTATCTGTGGAAATGGTGCTGAAAGGCGGACAAGTCGATTTAATTGATGAGGGCGTCGATCTGGCTATCTATTTGGGACAACTCAATGATACCAGCCTGGTGGCCCGAAAACTGGCCAGCTCGTCGCTGGTCGTATGCGCGTCCCCGGAATATCTGAAAGCACACGGTACGCCACAAGACCCCGAAGACCTGGAAGACCACAGCTGCTTGATCAACTGGGCGATTCCGCCCCGTAACAAGTGGCGATTCAAGGGCATACTCGGCGAACGCACCGTTACCGTCACGGGCAGGATGCAAGCCAACATGGCCGATCCGATCCGCAACGCTGCGGTGAATGGCTTAGGCCTGATCATGTTGCCGCGCTACATCGTCGGTCGCGACATCGAACAAGGCCGTTTACAAGTGGTCATGGAGCAATACGGCATCGCGCCGTTGGAGATTTATGCGGTTTACCCACACCGCAAATATTTGTCCGCCAAAGTCCGTTCGTTTCTGGAGTTTATTCAAGCCTGGCTACCGCATCGGATCGGCATGAACCCATGACCGAACTACAAAGTAAGTGGGACGCCATTTATCGAGATTCTGCCGCCTCACCTGCGCCAGCCGAGGTGTTGGTGCAGCATCGATATTTGCTACCCAAGCAAGGCAAAGCGCTGGATTTGGCCTGCGGCATCGGCGGCAACGCGATATTACTGGCCGGATCCGGGCTGGACGTCGATGCCTGGGATATTTCCTCAGTCGGCCTGGGAATATTGCAACAACAGGCTGCCGAAAAAGGCCTTTCCATCACCACTCAGCAATGCCATATCAGCGCCGAAACACTTACAGAGCAGACTTACGATGTGATTGTCATCAGTCGTTTTCTTGACCGAACCCTGTGTAATGCGATAATGGCAGCCTTGAAACCGGGCGGCCTGCTGTTTTATCAAACATTTACCCGCAACAAACTTGACCAACAAGGCCCCAGCAATCCCGAGTATTTACTGGCAAACAACGAGTTATTGCGGCTATTCAGCCCCTTAAGCATAGTTTTTTACCAAGAATACGCAAAACTCGGCGATGTGCGATTCGGTAATAGAAACGAAGCCTGTTTTATCGGGCAAAAATAAAGCGGTAAATTAATGATAGAAAATCTCGACCCCAAACAATCCTGGGCGGTATTACAACGCAACCCGGCAGCGGTACTGATCGATGTCAGGACAGCCATTGAGCACAGCTTTGTCGGCCACCCGCCGCAAGCCATTCATGTGGCCTGGAAAGAATTTCCCGGCATGCAGTTAAATACGGGTTTTGTGGAGCAAGTACAACAGCACGCCCCGGATAAAGCCGCGCCGATACTGCTCTTATGCCGCAGCGGACAACGCTCTGTAGACGCCGCCAAAGCCCTGGAAGCGGCAGGTTATCAGCATCTGATCAACATTCTGGAAGGCTTCGAAGGCCCGCTGGATGAAAACAAACACCGCGGCAATACCGGCGGCTGGCGTTTTCACGGCTTGCCTTGGCAACAAAGCTAATCCTTCTACCATCGGTTCGCGCCCGCGCATAAACCAAAACTAAATCCCGCTGGTCGGTTCTACCGTTCGGCCTATCTGTTCCTTAAAAATCATCTAGTAAATTATTGTGATAGAAAAACTCAGAAACATCGCGATCATCGCTCACGTTGACCACGGCAAAACCACCTTAGTCGACCAACTTTTACAGCAATCCGGTACCTTCGACGCGCACACCAAAGTCGACGAACGGGTGATGGACTCCAACGCGCTGGAAAAAGAACGCGGCATTACCATTCTGGCGAAAAACACTGCGATCGACTGGAACGGCTATCACATCAACATCGTCGACACCCCGGGTCACGCCGATTTCGGCGGCGAGGTTGAGCGGGTTTTATCGATGGTGGATTCGGTTTTGCTGCTGGTCGACGCCGTCGACGGCCCAATGCCACAAACCCGCTTTGTGACTAAAAAAGCCTTTGCTTTAGGTCTAAAGCCTATCGTCGTCATCAATAAAGTGGATCGTCCCGGTGCCCGTCCTGATTGGGTCGTCGATCAAACTTTTGATTTATTCGATAACCTCGGCGCCACCGATGAGCAATTGGATTTCCCGATTGTTTATGCCTCAGCGTTAAATGGTTTTGCCGGACTGGAAGCCGACGTATCCGGCGGCGATATGACACCGCTGTTCCAAACTATTGTCGATAAAGTAGCGCCGCCGCCGGTTGATGTGGACGCACCGTTCCAAATGCAAGTCATCAGTCTGGATTACAACTCCTACGTCGGCGTAATCGGCATCGGCCGTATCAAGCAAGGCAAAGTCTCGCGCAACATGCCATTGACCATTATCGATAACGACGGCAAAACCCGTAGTGGCCGCATGCTGAAACTGTATGGTTTCCATGGCTTGGAGCGCGTCGAAGTGGAAACCGCGCAAGCGGGCGACATCATTGCCTTCTGCGGTATCGAGAATCTGAAAATCTCGGAAACCTTGTGCGACCCTAACAATGTAGTTGCCTTGCCGCCGCTATCGGTCGACGAACCGACCGTGAGCATGACCTTTCAGGTCAACAATTCGCCGTTTGCCGGTAGAGAAGGTAAATTCATTACCACTCGCCAAATTTACGACCGCTTACAAAAAGAGTTGCAGCACAACGTGGCTCTGCGTGTTGAAACCACCGACGATCCGGATAAATTTAAAGTGTCCGGTCGTGGCGAGTTGCACTTGTCGGTATTGATCGAGAACATGCGCCGCGAAGGTTTCGAGCTGGGCGTTTCGCGCCCGCAAGTGATCATCAAAGAAATTGACGGCATCAAACAAGAACCGTTTGAAAATGTCACGATTGAGGTGGAAGAGCAGCACCAAGGCACCATCATGGAAAAATTGGGCGACCGTAAAGGCGACCTGAAAGACATGGTGCCGGACGGTAAAGGCCGCATCCGTTTGGAATATGTCGTGCCTTCCCGTGGTCTATTGGGCTTCCAGACCGAGTTCCTGACCGCAACCTCCGGATCGGGCCTGTTCTATCACGTATTCGACCATTATGGCCCTGTGAAAGAAGGCGCGGTCGGTAATCGTGTGCGTGGCGTGTTGATCTCCATGGCCAAAGGTAAAGCGGTCGATTATTCGCTGTATCCGCTGCAAGCTCGCGGCGAGTTGCTGGTGGTTAATGGCGATGAAATCTACGAAGGGCAATTAGTCGGTATCCATTCTCGCGGCAACGATTTAGTGGTTAACCCGACCAAGCCCAAACCTTTAACCAACATTCGCGCGGCGGGCTCTGACGACAGCTTGACCTGCGCCAAAATTCAAAAAATGACGCTGGAACAAGCTTTGGAATTTATCAGCGATGACGAGTTGGTCGAAGTGACACCTAAATCAATTCGTCTACGTAAAATCTTATTGACTGAAAACGAACGCAAACGCGCGCCGAAATAGGCAAACAAAAAAAGCCGTGCTCGTCGCAAAGACGAGCACGGCTTTTTTATTCAGAAAACCAGATTGGGCTTATTGCAATACGAATTTTAAGCCTATCACCAGCAGTAAAGTCGCTAACACCGGACGCAAAAAATATTCGGGAATCTTCGCACTTAGATGACTGCCGACCCAAATACCCGGCACCGACCCCAGCAGCAAGCTGATCAGTAAATCCAGATCGAAATTCCCCAGGCTCAAATGCCCCAAACCAGCTACCGCGGTTAAAGGAATCGCGTGCGCCAAATCGGTGCCGACAATTTTCAAGGTCGTCATTCTTGGATAAAGAAATAGCAAAGCAACGGTTCCCAAAGCTCCGGCACCAACCGACGACAATGTCACCAACACCCCCAGCACCGCACCAGTAAAAACCGTTGCAACTTTTTCCCACCGTGGTGAAAATCGGCCACTATTTCCCTGGTTGCTGTGTTCGTCATCAATCTCCGCACTCTTGGACGCTTTGCGCAACAGAATACTGCGAACCAGCAAGGCCAGAGCGGTCAGCAACAAAGCCACACCCAAGGTAAAGGTAATTGCACCGGTCACTTCCTTGCCAACCTCCATCAGATTTTTCAACACGTAAAGTGTTACACCTGCAAAAGGCAAACTACCCAACGCCAACCAGCCGACGATTTTCCAATCTACCGAACCGTGCTTACCATGATGAACAAACACCCCTGCGGTTTTCGTAATCGACGCATACAGTAAATCCGTGCCTACCGCGACGGCGGGTTTAAAGCCAAACAAAAACACCAGAAGCGGTGTCATCAACGAACCGCCGCCAACCCCGGTAACACCCACCAACATACCCACGGCAAAACCGGATGCCGTATACATTAAATTCATAGACAATCACCTTAAACTTCATAATATTCGATAAGTGACTTCATTATGCCAGCGCAGTCACTCAGCTTATTAATGATTAAATTGCATATGTATATTTAATTTTTAGATATTTATCGGTCTGAGCGCACAATCGCTCAACACCTAAATGACAGAGTCCGACGCCATCTTTTAGTAAACTGACGAGTATTCACTAAAATCCAACTTTAGGAGGATTTATGGTTAAGCAAGCGATAGTTTTGGTATTTGGCTGGCTTTTGTCAGGCACGGCCTTCGGCGATCAAGATGACTGGGTCTACACGCCACGTCAGCAACCGCAGCAACGACAATACCGGCAGCAACCCGAGCATCGGCAATACAATCGCCGAGACGATTACAGCAATGACTATGAACAGGATCGTGATCGTGATCGTGATCGTGATCGTGATCGTGATTTTCAAGACTATCAAAGAAATCAAGGCAATCAAGGTTTTCAGGGCTATCGAGGTGGCTATCGCGGCTACGTTCCTCAGCCTCCGACCGGCTATCAGGCTCCCGCCGACTATTATGGGTTACCGCCAGTAAGGGGTTTCGTCTACCCACCGCAACCTCAGCAAATGCCGGGATTCGAGAATCACCAACGCGGACGCTGGTAACCGCAAAACGAATTATTGATCTATAGCATGAAAAAGGGCATCAGGCTTTCGACATCTCTTCGCTCAGATTGACCTTACGATACTGAGCGTTTTTGTCGGGAATTCGATAAATTGTCGGACAGTTGGCAAGCGTTCCCGAAGATAGAGCTTTTTGCGGGTTTTGAGATAGCGATGAAAGGGCTGGGTTTGCATTTACAAGGAAACTCTTAACACATTGATTGCACTGGCGGCCCGACAAACTTACCACGAACGGAATCAATAACATATGCTTCGCCTTGAGCCTGCCGGAAGACTTACTCGAAGCGGCCTTAAGTTTTAAAAACAAACAGTTATTGCCGAATTTTGGCGCCGGCGGAAATTGGTCATGATTTTGCTTGGCGGTTAATGCCTGTCCAAATCAAATCGACTAAGGAGAATAAAATGTTTGAACACAAAAATCTTGACGGCACATGGAACCGCGTTGTTTCAACAAGCGATGCGTATCTGAGTGGTGATATTCTGGAAACGCGGGATATGGTCGGCACCGAACCCGAGAAAATCGCGCGTATGCAATTTGCTGTGATCGGCCAGCGCCTGGTCGAACGCTGCCTGCCGCCGGAAGCCTTGAGTGAAACTTGGGCGCAGGATGCCGGCAAACTGCCTTGGTGGGATTCGGTAAAAAACCCGCCGCATATGGGTATTATCGCCGACTTCAACAGCCACAACGGCGGTTTGCATCGGATTCCTTTCGACGCCAATCATAACGTCGTTGGCTTTGCCAGCGATGGCGAGGAAATCGTTCTCGGTAAAGGTGTGTACACAGTCACCCGCAAAAGCGATGGCAAAGAGTTGAGCGCTGCATCGCAAAGTGAGCTGCGCGCGTTGTATTTCGCATAAGCGGTGGATTGATCGGCACTGGACCCGGTTAACCCGGTTTTATTAACCCGGCCCTCAAACATCGTTGCTCCCGCTTAAGCGGGAGCCCCGTTTTCTCACTCCCGCTCACCGGTATGCTAAGTTTTAGGTAATAATCGGCGCTAGCTGAGAATGCTACGAGTTTTTTCGCTGAACGCAGATTGTTGGAACGGAACATGGGCATACAGGATCGCGACTACTACCGGGAAAAATCTCAACAAAGGTCTAAAGTTACCGGCCCCGATGTTGTCGCTCATCGGACGATGCAGCAGGATCGCGGAAAATCCAGTCACAGCGGCATTCGCTATCTTTTGTTTCCGGTCTTAACCATTGCCGCCCTGTGGTACGGCGCCGATGCCTTTTTGAGGTTCCAACAGTCCAAAAGGCAGACGGAGATACCGCTTCCGGTGGCTATGGCTCCGCAAGCCCAACCGCAATCTAATCTGATTACTCCCAAAGCCGGCGGCGTGGTTTTAAAAACCGACCCGCAAGGCCATTTTCGCGGTACGGTGTTAGTCAATAATGTGCCTATGCCTTTTCTAATCGACACCGGAGCGACCAAAACCGTGATTCCGAGCAGTATGGCAATCCAAGCCGGTTTGCCCTTCGGCGGCGTGGTGCAATCCAATACTGCCGGCGGCAAAGTAGCGGATCGCGCGACTCAAATCACCAGCTTGGTTCTGGGTAGTGCTGTCATTAAAAATCTTGATGCGCACATCAACGACCACCTGGATGAAGTGTTGATTGGCATGAATACTTTAAAATATTTCCAGATCACGCAAACCGGCAATACGCTGACTTTGTTAGCCAATAACCAAGCCGGCATCAGACCGGCGAGCCAATACGTGGACAGCCCGGAGAACTTGGCCGCCAATCAATCTGCCAAAAAGCCCACGACCATCAAAAAAACCGTGCATTGCGATGAACGCAAAGTCTGCACCACAACCTATAGCGATCATTAATGCCAGCCATTAGCAGCAGCTTCTATGCGTACCTATCGCGCTTGCGCTGGATCAAGCGCTGGGGTTTGAAGCGCAACGCCCATGAAGAAAATGTCATGGAGCATAGCTGGGAAGTGGCGGTGATTGCCCACACGCTGGCCTTAATCAAAAATCGCTATTTTGACGGCCAACTCGACGCCAATGCGGTTGCCACCGCCGCGCTGTATCATGATGTGACGGAAGTGATTACCGGCGATTTGCCGACACCGATCAAATACCACTCACCGGCGATACTCGGCGCTTACAAGCAAATCGAACAACAGGCCGAAACCGAGCTGTTGAACTTGTTGCCGGACGCATTGCGCGAGGATTTTCGCGCATTTATTCAACACGAAAGCCTGCCGGATGCTCATCAGCAAATCATCAAAGCGGCCGACAAGATTTCCGCTTATCTAAAATGCCAGGCCGAACTCAAAGCCGGCAACACCGAGTTTGAACTGGCCGCCGCGCAGTTGGCTCAGAATATTCATGAATTGCAGCAGCCGGAAGTAGTGTTTTTTATACAGGCGTTTGCGCCGAGTTGCGGCTTGACGCTGGATGGCTTAATGCAAAAAAGCGATGCCGAAACAGGTCGGCACTAAGCTACAAGATCGGGCGCTATAATCCGCGCACCAATAGTTTTAACTGATTTTTAAATTCGCTTTTCAACCGATAAAGCTGCGCGGGTCTGTGTGCACCGGCGGCTTCGGTTTGCCCTTCTACTGTTTCCAGCACTCCCAGTTCCTCCATTTTTCGTCGAAAACTGACTTTGTTCAACGTTTCGCCTAAGCAAGCCTCGTAAATTTTCTGCAATCTCGGCAGGCTAAAGGTTTCACCGGCCAAGTAACAAGGCAAGGAGGAATACTGCGACTTGTTACGAATCCGCTCCACCGCCGTGGCAATGATGTCGTTATGGTCAAACGGTAAACGCCGCAAGGCATCCACTGCACAAACGGTCAGGCCGGGATTATTTGCGGACAGGATCAAATCGGCATCGACCAAAGCAAAATACGCCACCGAGATTGACCAGCCGCGCGGGTCCCGCGCTGCGCCGGCAAAGGTTTTCAGTTGCTCTAAATAGGGCGGCAGCAAACCGGTTTTTTGTTGCAGGATGCGTACCGCGGCGTCCAGGCAATCCCTATCGTCTTGCGCGTGAATATACCCGCCGGGCAAGGCTTCCTGGTTTGCGTAAGGTTCTTTGTCGCGTTTGGACAGCGTGACGCACAAGCGGTCCTCTTGGATGATCAGCAAGACAATATCAACAGTTGAAACAATGGGTTCGAGCATAGCAATATTGAGTTGGGCTACTTGAGGCATCCTAGTTAGTAAAGAATTATAACTATACCTGTATAAAAAATAGCGTAAGATAAATTTTTGTTAGTTGCATTATGTAACTAACTAGGTTAAGCTAAGCCCATCTCAAATATCGTCGCAGGTTAAAGCTCATGGCAAATACTCAATTACTGATCATTGATGCGCAAAACGACTTTTGCGATAACACCCCCGAAGGCTATGCTCCGGCCCTGCCCGTGCCGGGCGCCTATCAGGATTGCCTAAGACTGGCGCAGCTGATTGAGCAAGCCGGACTTGCCATTGCCGGCGTTATCGCCACGCTCGATACCCATCACATGATCGATCTGGCACACAACAGCTCTTGGCTAACTGAAGAGGGTGTAGCCCCACCCCCATTTTCCCGGGTGACCGCCGCTGACTTTTTAGCAGGCCGTTATCGCCTGGCCGTCACACCGGTGTCACCGGAGCAAAACGATTATGTTCTAAACTACCTGCAACAACTGGAACAGATGCAGCGGCCTTTTATCCTTTGGCCGCCGCATTGTTTAATCGGGACGCCGGGACACAAGCTTAACCCCGAATTGGCGCAAGCCTTAAGCCATTGGGAAACGCGAACCTCCAAGCCCGTTACGCTGGTGCAAAAAGGCGAAAACATTTGGACGGAAAGCTTTTCCGCACTGAAAGCCGTCATTCCTGATCCCGCCGATCCGGCCACGCAGTTGAATCGGGCCATACTGGAAATGCTCGCTGAGTCGGATCGTTTGTTAATCGCCGGCCAAGCCAGCAGCCATTGCGTCAAGGAGACGATCAGCGACATCTTGCAGTTCGGCGCCGCCGAGCTAAAACGCAAGCTAGTGATCCTGACGGACTGCATGAGTCCTGTCAGTGGATTCGAAGCGGCGGTCGAACAATTTTTTACCGAACTGCGCGCACAAGGCGTTCGTCTGGCAACCAGCGCCGAAATGGCTTTGGAACTGGTCCCCGAAAATAACCCATACTAAGGAATGCACATGACTCCCATCGTCAAAAGCCTGCTTGAAAACGACTTGTACAAATTTCCGATGTGGCAAACCATGCTGCATAAACGGCCGGAAGCCAGCGCCGAATACGATTTTATCTGCCGGAGCACGCCGGAATATCCGCTGGCCGACTTGCTGGATGATGTCAAACAAGAACTGGATCACCTGTGTTCCCTGCAATTTGCCGATGACGAACTGGCCTATTTAGCCGGGCTGCGGTACTTAAAGCCTGATTTCATCGAGTTCCTGTCCTTGTTTCGGTTTAGAAGCAAATACATCAAGGCATTTGCCGAAGGCGATACCCTCAGAATTCAAGCCCAGGGTCCGCAAGTGCATGTGATGAATTTCGAGATATTTTGTTTGTACATCGTCTCGGAACTGTATTTTCGCCGCTTCGACCAGGCGGCGTTATTGGCGGAAGGCCGCCGCCGCTTGCAGGCAAAATTGGCCACTCTTAAAGCCTTTGCCGAGCAACCCGCAAAAACCCATGCCTTCGAGATTTTCGATTTTGGTTTGCGCCGGCGCGCCTGGGGTAGCTGGCAAGAAGAAGTGGTGCAGACGTTTCAAGCCGAAGTGCCGAGCTTGTTCAAAGGCACGTCCAATGTGTATCTGGCCAAAAAATTCGGTTTAACGCCGATAGGCACGATGGCTCACGAGTATCTGCAATCCTACCAAGCGCATGTGGTGCGGCTGCGCGAATTTCAACGCATGGCCTTGGAAGATTGGGCGCAGGAGTTTCGCGGTGATTTGGGGGTGGCGTTGACCGACACCATTGGCATGGATGCCTTCCTGCGCGACTTTGATTTGTATTTCGCCAAATTGTTTGACGGCCTGCGGCATGACTCCGGCGACCCGGTGGTTTGGGGCGAAAAAGCCATCGGCCATTATCAAAAACTACGCATCAATCCGCATGGTAAACGCTTGGTGTTCTCGGATGGACTGGATATTTCCAAGGCAATCAGTCTTTATCAGCACTTTGGTGACCGCATTCAATTGGGCTTTGGGATCGGCACAAATTTAACCAACGATCTTGGCGGCCCCAAGCCTTTGAATATTGTGATGAAGCTGGTGCGTTGCAACGGCGATCCGGTGGCGAAATTATCCGATGCCCCCGGCAAGACCTTATGCAACGACCAAACCTTTATTGCCTATCTGCGGCAGATTTTTAATCACTACGCCTAAATTCTGCATAGGAATTGTTATGTCTACACGTCCCTTGACCGTCGCCATCGCCCAAATCAATCCTATGGTCGGCGATTTTGCCGGCAACTTGGCGATTGCCAAAGATGCTTATCGCCAAGCCGCCGCGCAGCAGGCGCAATTGTTAGTGTTCCCGGAGTTGTCCTTGTGCGGGTATTACCCTGGCGACCTGTTAAACGAATCGACCTTTATTCGCAAAGCCTACGAAGCGCTGGCAGAGCTGACTGCTTTTTCAACGCAGTTTCCGGACCTCGTTGCGATTGTCGGCACGCCGATAAAAGCAAACGGCCCCGGTAAGCCGCTGTATAACGCGCTGATTGCCATCCGTAACGGCGAGACTATTGCGGAATATCACAAGCAACTGTTGCCCACCTACAATATTTTCGATGAGCGCCGTCATTTCGAGCCGGGTCAACAGGGCGCGGTGAGTATCGACGTCGCCGGTTATAAAGTAGGGCTGATGATTTGCGAGGACGGTTGGAACGATAACGCCGACGATTATCCGGTTAATCCTTACGAAGCACTTGCCCGGATGCGCCCGGACTTGGTGGTCAGCATCAATGCCAGCCCGTCCAATATCGGTAAACGCGCGCAACGCCAACAAGTGATTTGCGGCGCCGCCCGCCGACATGAGCTGCCGATACTTTATGTCAATCAAGTCGGCGGACAAGACAGTATTGTGTTCGACGGCGCTTCCTTTGCCGTGAATGCCGATGGCGAAATTGCCCGAGAATGGCCGGCTTTCCAAACGGTGATCGATACGCTGCGTTTTGCAGAAGGCGGATTTCAAATCAGTCCGCCACCAGCAGAACCTCAAGCAGATAATGATCAGGAATTCATTCTGCAACATATTCTGCTGGGTTTACGAGACTATGTGCGGCGCTGCGGCTTCAAAAAAGTCGTGGTGGGTTCGTCGGGCGGTATTGATTCGGCGTTGACGATTGCGATTGCCGCCGAGACCTTGGGGCCGGAAAATGTCATCGCCATCACGATGCCGTCGGCGTTTTCCAGTAGCGGTTCGGTGAGCGACTCGCAGTTACTGTGCGATGCCTTGGGCGTAACGCTTTTCAGCTATCCGATCAAGACGCTGGTCAATGATTTTGGGGGGCAATTTCAAAGCAGCTTTAACGATGAATTGCGTGGTTTGAGTTTGGAAAACTTGCAGGCTCGGCTACGCGGCACCATCCTGATGGCTTACTCCAACCACTCCGGCGCGATGGTCCTCACCACCGGTAACAAAAGCGAAATATCGGTGGGTTATTGCACGCTGTACGGTGACACTAATGGCGGCCTGGGCCTGATCGGCGACTTGTACAAAACCGAGGTGTACCGCCTGTCCGCGTATATCAACCAACGCGCCAATCGCGAGATTATTCCCGTAGCGATTTTAACTAAACCGCCTTCCGCAGAATTGGCGCCCGATCAGAAAGATACCGATAGCTTGCCGCCTTACGAGGTATTGGATGAAATTTTGAAACTGTTGATCGAAGGCAAACAGCTGGCTGACCACGAATATCAGCAAGCCCGCGAGTTTGTGGCTGGCTATCGAGCCACCGCTGCCGGTGAAGCGGTGTACCAACGCATCGTAGGCATGATAGCCCGCAACGAATACAAACGCCGGCAAGCACCGCCCATCATTCGGGTGCGACCCAGAGCGTTTGGCGCCGGCCGGCAAATGCCGATAGCGGCCAAACATTAAGGCTAGAGCGATGACTAAATACCAAAAAGCCATTGTGATTGGCCGTTACCAAATTTATCACAAGGGGCACGAGCAACTAACACGCCGAGCCTTGGAGATTGCTGACGAGGTGCTGGTAATTGTCGGCTCGTCCTTTCAGTCCAGAAACATCCGCAATCCGTTTAAATGGACCGAACGGGCTGCCATGATCGCCGCAACGCTGCCGGAGAGCGAGCAAGCCCGCCTGACATTTTTACCGGTGCGGGATTATTACGACGATACGCTGTGGAATGCCGATGTCAGGCGGCAAGTTGGTGCGTGTGTGGCCGACGGCGAACGGGTCGCGTTGGTCGGCTTTAACAAAGACGAGTCCACGTATTATCTGGATAATTTTCCCGATTGGGCGATGGAGGCGATAGAGTCCGAGCTGGATATTGATGCCACGGCGCTACGCCACCAATTGTTTGCGGCGGAAAGCGTGGAGACCGCGTTGGCAAATATCGCCAGCCGGATTTCCGTGCCGGTGAGGGATTTTTTAAACGATTGGGCAAAGAATCCTGAGTACGCGGTATTAAAAGCGGAATACGCCAAAATCCATGCAGAGAATCAAGTCTATGCCGGCATTCCCTGGGATATTATTGCCACCACTGTCGATGCGGTAGTCACCGTCAACGATCATGTATTGCTGGGTAAGCGCAAACATTATCCCGGCAAAGGCTTGTGGGCTATCCCCGGCGGCTTTCTGGAGAAACGCGAATCCTTGCTGCAAGGCGCGATCCGCGAATTGAAGGAAGAAACCAGCCTGAACCTGCCGGATGCCGCTTTGCGAGACTGCCTGCAACAGGTTAAAGTGTTTTCCCACCCCAGAAGATCGTGCCGTGGCCGCGTCATCACGCATGCGCATCACTTTGCGTTGGCAACACCTTGGCCGGATAAGACTTGGCCGGAGATAAAAGCAGCTGACGATCTTGAAAGCGTGGCCTGGATACCGATCACGCAGCTGCCGGCACTGGAAGAAGCGCTGTTTGAGGACCATTTCGCTATCTTGTGCAACTTCCTGTCATTTCAAACTAAGTAGGACGATGCACGTTATTTAAGCTTAACAGGGCAGAGGGAATAGCCAGGGAAACTTATCCATGAAACCCGAAGATTTACCAAAACTGGTCAGCGTTACTATGCCTTACGGCAAATACAAGGGCCGCGTTATCGCCGATTTGCCCGGCCACTACCTCAATTGGTTCGCGCGCGAGGGGTTTCCTGCCGGTGAATTAGGCAGACTATTGGCATTGATGCAGGAAATGGATCACAACGGCCTAAAACCTTTCCTCGAGCCGCTCAGACAAATAAAGTCCTGACTATTAAGCTGGTCCTTAATATGACTGGTCTTTATTTGCCCGATATCAGACGGCTGTTTTTTAGGCAAAAAAATTCCGACACGAGGCCGGATTAAGGGAGGAAGTTATTGCGCTGAACATCTCTGCAATGGTGAGCATAGTATCAGTGTTTCCTAATACCTGGAATGCGACATAATGTCACGCGCCACCTGGCTGAAACGCAGTTTAATGATGCCCGTGGTGACCAAAATGTCCGTGACCGTGATGCCCGCCATAGCCCCTATGGCCTCCGTATCCCCACCCGCCGCGAAACATTGGCACAGGGACCGGCACAACAGGCGCCGAATAGCCGTAACTATAGCTACCGTAACCATACGGCGTATACGTCGCTGGATAAGACTCGGCATAGGGTGCGTAAGCCACACAACCGCTCAACATAGTCAGACCCAAAAACATCAGGGCGAGGCGTATTCGCGTGTTCACGACTACCAACCTTGCCGTATATTCCGATCACACCGCGGTGCGGGGATGGGTTGTTGATAGACAAACCCTCTCACTGGCGGCAACCCGTAATAATCTGCCGGCGCCTGGTAATAGCCGACTGCGGGCGGTGGCACGTATGCGCGGTAATACGGATTGTTATAGTGATACCCGTAGTGCTCGCGCTGGTAACTATGATGATGTCTACCGCCCCAGTTGCCGTCATGCGCAAATGTTGCGCTCGAAAATAGCAAGATGGTTGCCAATAGTGTGGTAAGCCTGAACATAAACCCTCCTTATCCGGGATCTTCAGTTGCGGCTCATTGTTCACCCGCAGGCTTAAACATCTCTTAACTGACGACAATTCTTAATAAGACTTTTCCGCGCACGGCATGAACGGTGCCGCCTGATTGCATATTTCCATAAAATACCTGGCTGGATGGTATGGTGTCAGGTAAAACAGCTAACAATTGCATTTAACATGGAGACGATATGAGCAACCTGTTTGAGCCCATCAAAGTGGGGGACATCAATTTACCTAACCGCATCGTGCTGGCACCTTTGACACGCTGCCGAGCCAGCGCCGGCCGGGTGCCTAACGAGTTGATGGCCGAATACTACGCACAGCGAGCGGATGCCGGGCTGATTTTAAGCGAAGCCACCAGCGTGTCCGCGCAAGGTGTGGGCTATCCGGACACGCCCGGCATTTGGTCGGATGAGCAAGTGGCGGGCTGGACCAAGGTAACCCAAGCAGTACATGCAGCGGGCGGACGAATTTTCCTGCAACTCTGGCACGTCGGCCGGGTGTCGCATCCGGACTACCTAAACGGCGAGTTGCCCGTCGCGCCCAGTGCGATTGCGCCCTTGGGGCATGTCAGCTTGCTGCGGCCGATGCGGGATTACGTGACACCCCGAGCCTTGGACATCAGCGAAATCCCCGGCATTGTCGAGACTTACCGTAAAGGCGCGGAGAACGCCAAACTTGCCGGTTTTGACGGCGTGGAGATTCACGGCGCCAATGGCTATCTGTTAGACCAATTTTTGCAGGACAGCACCAATAAAAGAACCGATGCTTACGGCGGTTCGGTGGAAAACCGCGCCCGCTTAATGCTGGAAGTGACCGATGCGGCCATTGCAGTATGGGGACCAGGTCGCGTGGGTGTGCATCTTGCGCCCAGAGGCGACTCGCATACGATGGGTGATTCCGATCCCTTAAATACCTTTGGCTATCTAGCCGAGCAATTGGGCAAACGCGGCATTGCGTTCATTTTTACCCGAGAATCGCTCGGAGAGAACCGTATCAGCCCGGCGTTGAAAAAGCGGTTCGGCGGGGTGTTGATTGCCAACGAAGGCTTTAATCGGGAAACCGCGCAGCAAGTCATTGCGGCCGGCGAAGCGGATGCCGTTTCGTTTGGCAAGGACTATATTGCCAATCCCGATTTAGTCCGGCGTCTGCAACTAAATGTGGCTCTTAACCCCTACCATGCTGAAACCTTTTATGGGGCGGCGGGGCAGGATCCGAGAGTTGGCTATACCGATTACCCGAGTTTGGTCGCGGACGTGGGCTAAAAAAATAGTGTGGTTCCCGCGCAGACGGGGACCACAGATGTTACCCACAAGTGGCTTGCGAGGCTTGCAGAGAGATATTAACGCCACCCGGAACTTCAGACAACGCCATATCCTGCAATAATTCCAGCCAAATCTGGCGATATTTTGGACATCCGACTTGGTAAAAACAGTTGGTCAAGACGCGCCAACCGGCCATGCTGGGTTTCTTCAGTCAACACGTCGCAGCTGTTCTCGCTCGGCTGCAGTGGCGCCTGGAGCAACCAAGCTCAAACCCACTCCGGTTGCACCGCCATGCAAGAGCTCACCCCACAATATTCGAACTTATCCGCGATTATTCCGGGTCGTCTTGAAAACCGGAACACAGCGGTATAGCGGGCATGCATGCTTGGGAAGAGCCGCGTTTGGATCCCGATCTGTAGCCGCCCTTCCCATCGATAAACCCTATCAGCCATAGCGAAAGTTTCCCCGGTAGTAATAACTCACACCCCACCAGGGATGGCGGATGCTGAAATCCAGATAGAACTCGTCTTCTGAAACAGCACTTTCGCTGATGCTGGCCGAACCTAGCAATAAGTAATCCGGAATATTCAGGCGTAGCGACCCGCATTGCCAGAAATGGCCGTTACTGCGATACAGCAATTCGCCGTTTTCGACGCTGACGTGCAAGCGCAAGCCAAAACCAAAGCCTATGAGTTCGACCAACTCGTGGTCTGCCGCATAACTCATCCTGGAACTAAAGCAATCAGTTTTACCATCGGCGTAAGTCATCGTCCTATGCCAATGCAATAGTTCGCCGTCGGCGGTCTTGTCCACTTCGGCTTGTGCCGCCTGCCCGCGCCACAGTAACAAGCCGCCGAACAAATGAATCAGCCAAATCAACGGAAACAGATAAATTGGATAACCTATTTCCATCGTTCCCGTTAGCCGGCTTTGTTGGCAGTCGCTGATTTGGTAATGTCTTTGGATGACTTCCGGCAGTTGTTGCCAATCGGCGCCCAACACTTTTTGCATTAATGACACAGACATGGCTTAGCTCCAGAGTAAGTTGTGAAATACCATCAAGGTGGTGATGCCTATCATGCCGAAGAAGGCCGGCACGCCCAGCCACAGCCAGATCTTGGAATAATAGTGGTACAGATATGGTAAGGCCCGACCTTGGGCCAGTGACTCGGTGGCGATGTCGCGCATGCGGATCTGCAAAATCACCACCGGCAACCAGCACAGCCCGGTGATTAAATACAGCACCACTGTCCACCACAGCCAGCCGTCGCCGAACGAAGCCGACAATTGATCGGCCAATAACACGCCGGTTAGCGGTTGGATAATCACGGTCGGCGTGGTGAACCACCAATCGGCCAACACTACATGTTTACTGGTCGTGGCGATTGCCGCGTGATCGCCGCTTTTATCGGCCATCACTTTGTAAAACACCGTGCCGGAACCCAAGCCAAACAGGACGATGGCGCTGAGGATATGGATCAATTTTAACGATAAATACATCATGACGACTCTCCTTCCATTACTCTAAACATCAACAAGCACATTAAAAACGGCAGGTTTTTCAATAGCGGGCCGAACGGATGGAATACAAATTCCGGTAAACATGCGGCCACTGTCAGGCTATAGCCGAGGACGACCCAGAACTGCCAAAGCATGAGCTGACTAATCCTAAACTGCGCCAAGGTCGCCAATCCCAAGCCCATATCCATGGCTGCCAAGCCGTATAAGCTTATTGGCGCGCCCATGCCGGTGATGCCAAGCGCTGCCAATAGCTGATAACTCAGTTGATGCGGATAGAAAAACAGCGAAGTGATACCGCTCCATAACCAGACGAAGGCAATCGTGTATCGCAATAAAGGCTTGAGAAAATACAAACCCGCATGCCAACGCTCGGCTGGGCTGGCCGCTTGTTCGAACCATTGTTCGTTCAAGTTGACCGGCGCTCGACCTAAAAACTGAGTGAGAGGTTCTGGATCTGCGCAATTGCCGCGATTCAGCATCGCTACGTTGTCTTTGCTCAAAATCGGCTCGCCCAGCCATTTGCCCATACCCGCCATGCTCAGCGCAAATGGGTAAGGCACGGAGCAAATTCTGGCTGTTGGTTTGCCCAGTCGCCGCCTAAGCCCTTGCAGCCAGTCCGCATAACTTAGGGGGCTGGGGCCGACCAAAGCCAAGGTCTTACGACCTGTGACAGCCGGCTCAAGACAACGGCAGACGGTGGTGGCTACATCGGCGATATGAATGGGTTGCAAAAGCTGGCGGCCACCATCCGGCAGCAAATGCACGGGTAAAGCGGCCAACGCATGAAACAAACCGCTACTTTGCCCGCCGGGTCCGTAAACCAGTGACGGTTGCAGTACAAACCAATCCAGGGCCAACTCACGTAAGGCATCGTCGGCGGCTTTTTTGCTGAGATGGTAATTCGATTCGGCACCCGCGTCGGCACCCAAAGCGGAAACTTGCACGATCTTTTTTACCCCGGCGCACGCACCCGCCTGAAACAAGGCTATCGGTGCTTGGCTATGCAACTGGGCAAAGCTTTGGTTGTTATTCTCGGCAATAATGCCCACGCAATTGACGATTGCGTCGACAGCTTGCAGATGCGGCAGCCAGGAGTCGATTGCACCGGCCTTGGCGAAGTCCAATTTTAATCGGATCAGGTTTGGATTATCGCCTAGTAGACGTTCGGGGTGGTGGCAACAGGCCGTGACCTGGTGACCCTGTCGCAGCAACTCGTGTAATACGGCGCTGCCGATAAAACCGGTCGCGCCGGTTAATAGAATGTTCATGGTTGTGCTCCAAATGTTGAGAGGCAGGAGCAGATTAACGACCACGAAACGGCCGAACTTCCGAATTGATAGAACAGGAATAGAAATAATTTACGCGGGATATAACCCCATAAACTTCAAAGTGTTACGGATTTACAAAATGATAAAACTGGAGTTTTTTGTTTAGCCGGCGTGTGTTTTTCGATACTGTCCGGGCGCGACGCCGACGATGTCGCGAAACGCCGCGTAGAAATTGGACTGGGTGCTAAAGCCCACCGTCAAGCCTATCGACAACACCGACGCATTGGGTTCCGCCAATAGCAGTTTTTTAGCAGCGGCGATGCGTTGTTCGCGAATGTAGCGGGAAAAACCTTGTTGAAATTCGGTATTGATCAGTTCGGATAATTGGTGCTGGCTCAAATTCAGTTGCTCGGCCAGCAAACCTAGGTTCAGGGTTTCCAGTGCATATAGTTTGTCCTGTGTCATCAATGCATCCAGTTTGGCCAGCACTGCCGGTTTATCGATATTTTTTAAGGTCGATTCCGCATAAGCCGCCTGCACCGCTTCCGACACGTCGGCGGCAATGCCGGGAAAACGCAATAAGGTCAACGCCACCGCGAAAAAGGCCAAACCGATCAAGATGCTGTAAGCAGCGATAAAGTCTGCTTCATCCAGTAGCGGCCAGATGAAGCCCAACACTAAAACCGCCACCGCAATGGCAAACAAAACCCCCAGCGCCAATAGCTCCCAATGAAAGCGCTGTCTTTGTCCGCGTAGCGCATAGACGGTTTTTGCCAGCCACAGCAAATAGCCGCCGCCAACCAAAAAAGCGCCGGGCAGGGCCAATCGATAAGGCAAAATCATGCACAGTGCAAACGGCAAGACATGCAATACATCGTGCCGGCTATAACCGGCGTCATTACGTAACAGTTGCCGGCTGTAAAAATAGAAGCTGGGAGCAATCCCGTACAGCAGAAATAGGTAGAGCGCGGAATGCACCAGATCGTATCGATTCAGCAAGTAGCCTAAATGCAGGCTCTGGATACCGGCCAAGCCGGCTATCAATAGAAATCCGGCCAATTTCGACGTAAAGCGTACGGGTTCCCTGGCTTGCAAGATATTGCCGGCCAGCAACAGCAAGGCCGCACCGAACGAGAAACCGATAAATAACAACGCAACGATAGACATGGACGACCAAGCAAAAAAAGAGTTTTGAGTTTAGCCCGTGTTTTTAGGCCGGCCAAGGTTTGGGCCGACACTATCTATTGGCGACTCTAGCCGTTAAAATCGCTGGCGGGTAAACACGAGGACATGCACATGGCTTTAGCGGAAAAATTATCGATCAGCGTCGCGGATTATCTGCAAGGCGAATTAGTCAGCGACATCAAGCATGAGTATATTAATGGCGAGGTGTATGCGATGGCGGGAGCGAAAAGGTCGCATAACGTCATCAGCATGAACCTGGCTGGTCTGGTTTTCACGCATCTACGCGGTACATCTTGCCGGGTTTTTAATTCCGATATGAAAGTGCACGTGCAAACCGCCCACGACTACTGTTTCTTCTACCCGGATTTACACGTCACCTGCTCGGCAGCCGACACCGCCGAGCACTACAACAGCCAGCCGAAACTGATTATTGAAGTGTTATCGGACGCTACTGAGCGCTATGACCGAGCCGAAAAGTTTCATCACTACCGCAAGTTGCCCAGTTTGGAAGAGTATGTGCTGATCGCTCAGGACACGCAGCGCGTGGAGTGTTACCGCCGCGCCGAGCAATGGGACTTACGGCTATATCAAGCCGGCGAGCGGGCGTTGTTGCAATCCATCGGCTTGGAACTGCCGGTCGCCGAGATTTATGAAGGCATCGTGTTTGAAGGCGCGGCGTAAACTCCCTCTCGAGCTAAAGCCTAAGCCAGCACCACCGGAATCTTCCCAATTTTTGATTGCCATTCTTTCGGCGCGGTCGCATGAATCGACTCGCCGCGGCTATCCACCGCCACCGTCACCGGCATGTCTTCAACCACAAATTCGTGTATCGCTTCCATGCCCAATTCCGGAAAGGCCACGACGCGCGCTTGTTTGATGGCTTTGGACACCAAATAGGCCGCGCCGCCGACCGCGATCAAATAAACAGCTTGATGCTTGGCGATGGAGGCTATCGCTTGCGGGCCGCGTTCGGATTTGCCGATCATGCCCAGCAGGCCGGTTTTTTCCAGCACGGTGTCGGTAAAACTATCCATCCGGGTGGCGGTGGTGGGGCCGGCCGGGCCGACCACTTCGTCGCGCACCGCATCGACCGGTCCGACGTAATAGATGAATTTGTCTTTTAAGTCCACGCCATCCGGCAAGGGCTCGCCTTTGTTCAATAAATCGACGATACGCTTGTGCGCGGCGTCGCGGCCGGTCAATAAGGTGCCGCTCAGCAGCAAGGTTTCGCCGGGCTTCCAGTCGGCAACGTCTTGTTTGGTCAGACCATTGATATTGACTCGGCGAGCACTGCTGGCCGATTGGGTGATTGCCGGCCAGTCGCTTAGTTTGGGCGGCGTCAGCAGCGCTGGACCGGAACCGTCTAACACGAAATGCGCGTGGCGGGTGGCCGCGCAATTGGGAATCATCGCCACCGGTTTATTGGCGGCGTGAGTCGGGTAATCCAGGATTTTCACGTCCAACACCGTGGTCAAGCCGCCCAAGCCTTGCGCGCCTATGCCCAGCGCGTTGACTTTGTCGTATAGTTCCAGGCGCAACTCTTCAATAGCATTCGATGGCCCGCGAGCGATCAACTCCTGAATGTCGATAGAACCCATACACGCCTGTTTGGCCAACAACATCGCTTTTTCGGCAGTGCCGCCGATGCCGATACCCAAAATACCGGGCGGACACCAGCCGGCGCCCATGGTCGGCACGGTTTTCATCACCCAATCGACGATGTTATCGGCCGGATTCAGCATCACGAATTTGGACTTGGCTTCCGAACCCCCGCCCTTCGCGGCGACTTCCACGTCCACTTTGTCGCCAGGCACCAGTTCCATATGCACCACCGCCGGTGTGTTATCTTTGGTATTGATACGCTTGCCGGCCGGATCGGCCAGGATGGACGCCCGCAACACGTTGTCCGGATGCAGATAAGCCTGGCGCACACCTTCGTTAACCATCTCGGTCACGCTCAATGCCGCATCCCAGCGCACGTCCATACCAATTTTTAAAAAAACCGTAACAATGCCGGTGTCCTGGCAAATCGGCCGGCGGCCCTCGGCGCACATCCGCGAATTAATCAAAATCTGCGCCATCGCGTCCTTGGCCGCCGGACCTTGCTCCTTTTGGTAAGCTGCGTACAAGGCATCGATGAAATCCTTGGGATGGTAATAGGAAATGAACTGCAAGGCATCGGCGATGCTTTGGATGAAATCGGCTTGGCGAATGGTGGTCATGGTGGTCGTCGGGCTACGAAGGAGAATGTATGGAAATTTATCACGAACCGCTGCCGTCCTGAATCAAAAACTAGTCGCCCAAGCCATCGGTATTGAAATATAGAACCACAACTTGGAAGTCAGGATGATTTCATCATCCACCCCGCAATGCGGGCGCTAAATTGCCGGATTATCTGATTTGCCCGTCAACCCCGGCGCATTGTTGGCTAAGGATGCAAGATTAATAATCGGCACAGCCTGTCCATTCTCAAAAGAGACGAACTCGGAAAAATGCTCGGACCTTGCAATAGGGTTGTCACGGCGCATCGACGCCTTCACTTTAACGATGTCAGACACCTCATCAATGCCGATAGCCAAGTAATTGGCATCATGTTTGGCGAGTAAGACTAGGCGTCTTTGCAGGTCGACGACCAATTCAATCGTTGAGTCGAAAATATTCAAAAGCTCCATTAACGTGGAGTGTTTCGCCTGATTCAAAGCCGACAAGGCTTCATCGACACGGCCGGTTTCCGCCATATTCAGCAATTTATCGGCTAGTTCATGTATGGCGGCGTGCGGCCTTTCGAAACAAGACAACAGCAAATGCAGTCTTTTGTGCCGGGGTGTGTAATCGTAATACCACTTACCGAACGCGCATTCCCTGGGGTTTCTGGCCTTGCTGAAGGTGCCGTGGTTGCGGACCGAATATTCCAGTTCGGCAATCCATTCCAGGTGATCTTTTCTGCGAATTTCCAAAAAAGACTTTAATTCCTCGTATTCAAAGTATTTCGACTTGATATCCAACAAATCCCAAAGCGACACATAAGGAAAAACCTCGCCGTCGATCCCGTAGAAGGGATCGGAGTTCTGCCCGCTGTAGGGATAAACCGGGGAAATGGGCACAATCCTTTTGACGCTGGATAGCGGTAGGCAAAAATATTTTTCACCTATAAGAAAAAGTAACAGTTCCATGCTTGCTCCTCCCACCCGATGAACCGGTGGGCTTCGTTAATTTCCCAATAATTTGCAGGTCCTCTGCTTTCGAACGACATTACGGCGAATGCCCTTATAGATGCTGAGTCTCCCTGTGGGTGAGACGGGCCGGCCCATCGCCTTGGCGTAGATAGCGGATGCGTCTTTTGTCGTGGCTTAACCGTCAGCATAAGCACATGCAACCAGAGTCTAACCTAATTCGCCATTGTCTAACATCCAAAGCAAGTATAGATTAGCACGCACTAATATTTTGTGGGGATCATTGCGTCGCGGAGAGCAATCCGCGTGGGCACAAAAACCGTACCCACCCTAAGAGACTACAGTGAAATCGGGATAGTTTTATTCCCGTATGCCGCGCCGAGCACCGGAACTTTTGAACGGAATAGCCCGAAGGGGTGCGGCATGGATGCCGCACGTTGACGAAGGGGCAGGAAGCCCCTTTCGGCAACCCCGTTCAAAAGCGAGGAGCACAGGGAATAAGCGGCATCCGGGTGTCTTTTCTTTTGGATACTTTTCTTTGGACAAGCAAAGAAAAGTATCTCGGCTGTCGGGCCGAGACCCGACATTAAAACCAGCCGTCGCGTTAGCGACACCAAACACAAAGGCCTATTGACAGCGTGGGTAAAAAACCGTGTCAACACTTCCCGGTTTCGTGGAAGCGAGACATTGTTTTCGCAGGACGACGCAGAGCGTCTAGGGATGCGTTACCACGCTGGAGCGTGGGAACGATAAATAGCGTAATGCGCCGAATGATTTAAGGCCAACATACGGCACAACACGGCAACGCCTATTGACGCCCTACCAATTGCGCCTTGGCCTTGGATTATATCCACCTGAATCCGGTAAATGCGGTTATGTTGATTTACCGGAGCATTGGCGTTATTCAAGTGCCTGGATTTATGCCGGGTAGGATGGAATCGGGATTGGTTTTAGCTCACCGCAGCGCGGTTGGTTTGCATTACCACGCGGCGCGTGGGAACGATGAAAAATCCGCAAAACCCTTCGACTCGGTTATTCATTTGGCTTGACTTGGATAACAGTGTCTACGGAACTAAGGCTTTGGCAAGCGTCGAGCAAGTAATAGAATGCTCGTAAATCCGTCCATGTCTGGTTCGTTACAACATACCGGCGTTTCAAAGTTTCGTTCCTTCAGATCGAGAATAATTTTGCCAGTATTATAAATGTGCAATTGCATGGCTGGCTCGAATAGTGGACGGCGTTTTGTTAAGTTCCTCAACCAATTTAGCGGGGGGAACACATATCGAAGACGAACTGCTGCTCTAATAAGCTTAGGGGCACTAGACGATGTTAAAAAGTGAACAGCTAAATAGCCGCCTGGCTCTACTCTATCTGCGAGTTGTTGTAATATTAGTCGACCACGTGCCCATGGGATATGTTGTAACACTATGCAAGAATGGACAAAACTGAATTCACCGACAACATTCGTAAGCGCGTCATCAGACAATACGAAACTGACATTGGTGATGCCGGCATACTTAGTATTATCGAGAGCCTCGGCAATCATGGAAGGCGAAATATCAATGCCGACAGTCCGTTCAGTGCGCTCAGCCAATGTTAAGACGAGCCGACCCACTCCACAGCCAAAATCAAGTGCTGTATTTGGAAAAAATGCGTGACCGAAGTTTTCGCTGATTAGTTGGAAGACACGTTCAATATGCCTCCTCCCTGAAGCAAAAAACTCGTCCTTTGCTCTGGCGTCGAGCCTGTCCTTACGAAATTCGTCGCTGCTAAGGACGCCAAAGTATGGGTCAGCCGCCCCCCATTGTTCCCAATCTTTATCAGTGCCCATGAATACTCCGAAAATTTGACATGCTACTAAACAACTTATTAGCTAGTCTGCACATAACTCTTAATTCGCAGGATATACAACATAAGTGCCTATAACTGCCACGGCACAAAAACCTCATCCTGCCCTCTCAATCATCCCCTCAGCCTGCTTGGCAAACGCCTTCAAATCGCCTTTCTTGACCGTAGCGCGCGGAATCACAATCGCCGCATCTATATCCACATAGATGTAAACGTAATCTTTATGTTTCTCCACCCGCAACATGTCTTTCCACGGAGTTTTGCTCTTACCGCCGGGGGCGCGTTCCTGCAAAAACTCCGGCTCAATGCTCAACCAGTGGATGCCAAATAACGCTTTTTTTTCCGCTTCGGTGTATTTGTTGAAAAACTGGCGGCGCATGTCCATCTTCATGATAAACGGCGACGCAATCGCCCAGGCCAGCGCCAATATCGTGATGTAGGCGGTGGTGGTCATGTCCACGTAATACACGTAATAAAACAAGGCGATAGCCATCATCACGCCGGGCGCGAAGATGCGGTTTTGGCGGATTTTCTTCTGCATTTCCGGGTCTTTTTTCAGCCTTTCCTCGTTAAAGTGGACCAGATCTTCTTCGCGGAATTCGTATTCGATTTCTAACATGTGTATCGCTCAATGGAGTTGTGGGTTAGTGCATTTTCATTTTGGCGTGGGTACTGCGCCGGAACAGGTTGGATAAGGTCAGCATCGCGGTGCGGAAGTAGCCGTGGATGGCCACTTGGTGCATTTTGTACAAGGACAAATACACGCCATAGGCAATCAAGCCGCCGACGCTGACCGTGCCCATCAAGCTACCCATCAAACTGCCGACGGTGCTGAATTTACCCAGCGACACCAGTGAGCCGTAATCGCGATAAACAAACTTCGCCGCCGGTTTGCCTTTCAAGCGGTTGATGATGGTTTTGGCCACGGTAGAGGCCATTTGGTGGGCGGACTGAGCGCGCGGTGGCACGTTGCCGCCGTGGCCGACCCATTCACAGGCGGCGCAATCGCCGATAGCAAAAATGTCCGGGTCGCTGGTTTGCAAAGTTTGATCGACCACTAATTGATTGATGTGATTGGACTCCAAACCATCCAGGTCTTTCATCCAATCCGGCGCTTTGATGCCGGCGGCCCAGACTTTTAAGTCCGCATCGAACACTTCGCCATCGTAAGTGTGTACTTCGGTTTCGGTCACTTCCGTGACCTTGCGACCCAGCTTTAACTGGATGCCCAGCTTGATCAATTGCTCCTGGGTGGCTTGCGACAGCCGTGGCGGCAGGGCTGGCAACAATTTAGTCGCGGCTTCAATGATGGTAATGTTGACGTCTATGGAACCTTCAAGCCCGTAGGTGGCCAGCAATTTGGTCACTTCGTGCAACTCGGCTGACAATTCCACGCCGGTGGCGCCGGCGCCGATGATCACAATCGACAACGGCTTGTCACGTTGATGGCTCTGGTTGGCGTAAGACTGGATGTAATAGGTTTCCACCAGTTGTTTTTGAAAGCGGAAGGCTTCCTTGGTGGTATCGATAAAGCGGCAATATTTATCGACACCCTTGATACCAAAGGTGTTGCTGACACTGCCGACTGCCATCACCAGCGTGTCGTACTTGAAGCGGCGTTGCGGAATGATTTCTTCGCCTTTCTTGTTGGTAATCGCGCTGACGATAATTTCTTTATTGGCCCGATCCAAACCTTCCATTCTGCCGAACAAGAAGCGGAAGTGATTGCTGTGTGCTTGGGCCAAGTATTCGATTTCCTCGGCTTCAGCTAGCGTGCCGGACGCCACTTCGTGCAACAACGGCTTCCAAATATGGGTGGACGCGGCATCCAGCAAGGTGATTTGCGCCTTGCCGGCTCTGCCAAGTTTTTGCCCCAATTCGGTGGCCAACTCCAACCCCGCCGCGCCGCCGCCAACAATCAAGATTTTATGTAATTCACCCGCCATGTATCTTTCCCCCTCAAGTGGCGTTTGCCGCGTCGGCAAACAAAGAAATCGCTATCCCGGCCCTAGTTGTCTATTTCCTGATGCCGGCATTATAACCAAACCTGTTCGGGCTGGCCGATTTTGACGGGATGAGCTCGCGCCGGCAACGGTCTGCCTGCGCGAAGACCGGAAAGGTGCGACCCAAGCGAACGGAGTTTAACGAGTGCTTTAAATTATGCTTAGATTATTGCCAGCGCATGCGCGCCAAATAAATTACGCCCTGTGGAGTTATCGAATGTCGCGAAACCAACTAATCCAGGCGCTTGCCAATCCAGGCTTTTTGCCAGTTTTTCTTGGTCTGCTAGCAGGTTGTGCGTCCGAGCCACCGCGATCTCCGGGGCCTGTCCAACTGCCGACCTATCAAAACAACGCCGCTTACAACAAGCCTTACACCGTTAAAGGCATCACGTATTACCCTTTGGCATCGGGAAATGGTTACCGGGAAACCGGCTTGGCTTCCTGGTACGGCGCGGAATCGGGCAATCGTACCGCCGACGGCAGCCGTTTCAATCCGCAAGGCTTTTCGGCGGCGCATAAAACTTTGCCGATTCCGTCGAGAGTGCGGGTTACCAATTTACGCAATGGCCGTTATGTGGATGTGCTGATTAATGATAGAGGTCCGTTCAGCCCGAATCGGTTGATCGATTTATCGCAAGGCGCGGCCAAGCAAATCGGCATCAGCGGCTTGACGGAGGTAGAGGTAAGTTATCTGGCAGCGCCGTCCGGCGAGGAATGAAGTCGCAAACCCGCTCAAGCCTCTATAAAACAACAGGAACGGGTTTGCCAGCTTTCAATGTGCTGCTATCAAATGGATTTTACTGTTACCGCAAAACGCTGCTTGCTGTTGCCGGCTAACTTGAACATAGCAAACACCGAACCAAACAGCCAAAACGCGCCAGGGAGCGGTACGACTTGCACGGGGGCGTTGATGGCATCGGGAGCGAAATCGGAAATTTGTCCAAAACCCGCCGGCAGAGCCCCGTCGCGCGGCCAGAGATTCCAGGTGTAACTCGATTTGGCAAGACCATTCGAGGGCAGCAAGCTCGCGGCAATGTCGGCAATCAACTGGTTGTCTTTAATTTTGGCGGTCCCCGCGGCGAAGGGGGTAGTGGAAGAAGTCGGTGTCAACAGGCTTACCACGCCGCTGCCGTCCATGTTGAAACGCACGACCGAATCGAACAGTACTTGCGGCAAGCCGTTTGCGGTAAACCGCCCGGTACCGGCGCCCCGATCGAAGCCCCAAATGTAGAAACCGGACGGCGAGCCGCCGAGGTTACCGGCAAAGGTACTTTCGAAATGAAAAAGATCGCTGGCCGGATTGTAAGTAACCGAGGCACTGATCACATCCAGATCGCCGGTCTTACTGCCGAAATAAGTTGCCAGATAATCGCCGGCGGCATCATGCACGGCACTGGCATTCGCTGGCGCAGCACCGATTAACAAAACGGCGGCAATTACTGTTTTAGCAATGTTTAATCTCATACTTCTATCCTCTGTCGATAAGATCATTAAGGTACAGCTAACCAGCGGCAAGCCTCAGGTTGGCTGCGATTTTTGTTCCATGGGAACCTTTGCTGTTGCGTCGGCATTTTGACCAACTGCCTAGCGCGAATGCGACCCTGCCTTGAGGCGACTTAGGGGACTTGCTCAAAGCGAACTGCATTCCGAGGTTAATTCCGCCAAGTAGTTGCCAAGTTCAATGCGGTTGAAATTTATTTTTAGGATAATTGGTAGAGGGATAATTTCAGCAATGCGCTGACAACAACTATCGAGTAGGTCAAAACGGGAATTTGCCGGGAGCGTTATTAACCCGGCCCTTAAATAGCATTCGCCTGAATGCCTTTGCCCGGTCAATAAACGCCGCCGATGCCGTAATCTCGTTTAGCGGTGCAGCACGATCAAATAATCCCCAAACCGCGTTGAGCGCAGTTGCAGAGAGTTTTCCAAGGCCGCCAGCACCGATAAGGCTTGGTCGGTACGAAACACACCATTGACGCGGCGTTGGGCCAGTTCAGGATCGTTGATCAGCAAAAAGCCGCGATGATAGCGATTCAGCTCGGCAAGCACTTCGCCCAAGGGCCGGTTTTCGAACACCAGTTTGCCGCGTTGCCAGGCGGTTACGGCCTGGCTATCGATGTGTTGCAAATTGCCCAGTCCCGATTCGGCGCTATAGGCTATTTGCTGACCTTCGGCAACCACGGTGTGCAGCGTTTTGCCGTCGGCTTGTTGCAAGTCCACCGCCACGCTGTGTTCCGTGACACTGACTTCGGTTTTACTGTCACGCAGCCGCACGTTAAATGCCGTACCCAGCGCGGTGACACTGCCGTGCTCAGTATTTACCCGGAAAGGCCTGGCTTTGTCGGGACTGACTTCAAACCAGGCTTCGCCTTGTAGCAGGGTCAATTGCCGCTGTGCGCCGTCGATATGTACTTCCAATGCGCTGTTGCTGTTCAGATGCACCGTCGAGCCGTCGCTAAGATGCACGTCGCGCCTCTCGCCAAAGCCGGTATGAAAATCGGCGCGCAATATAAGCCATAGCGGATTGAACAACCACAAGGCTAGGCAGCCGCCGGCTAAGGCAGGCAGCGCCCACTGCCATCGCCAAGCAAGCTGCTTGGGTTTGCTGGCGGCCGGAATCGCTATTCTCGGCGCGATAGCGTCCAGGGCTCCCCATAACTCGCGTAATTGCTCGTAAGCCTGACGATGCAAGGGATCGGCAGCCAACCAGCGGGTAAATTCGGCGTGCTCATTAGGGCTAAGTTTGCCGCTATCCAGCCTGACCCACCAGGCGCGGGCAGCGGCTTTAATCTCGGCAGAGATTTTCATTGCCTATGTCCATTTACAGCCGGCAGTCGGCAATGCATCCTGCTGCTTAGCGGTGAGCGATAAAGGCTGAAGTTTTTCATCGGGCGCAATTCAGGGTTGGTGGCTCGCCATTATAGGACGCATAACCCTGTGAAAACAGGATCGAATCAGCTAAAAATCGTCGTGTTCTTGCAAGGCGGCCAAGGCATTGCGTAGATGCTTTTCCACCATATTGCGGGATATGCCTAGGCGCTGGGCGATTTCGGCGTGGCTCAGTTCCTCGAACTTGCGCAGCACGAAAACCGTCCGGCATTTGGCGGGGAGTCTATCTATCGCCGCGACCAAGCGGTCCAAGCGCTCGCGCGCCAAACTGATTTGCTCCGGATCGATACCGTCGCTAACCTGCAAGGCCGCGTCGCCGGTATCGTCATGCTCTACATGTTGATTGCGAGTATTGCGGCGGCGTTCGTAATCGGTGGCCAGATTGGCGGCGATGCGATGCAGCAAGGCGCGCGGGTTGTCGGCCTGCTGCCACAAATTGCCGGTAAACATGCGCTGGTCGGTCTCCTGCACCATGTCGGCGGCGGTATCCAGGCAGCCGCAGCGTCTAAACATCACCCGGCGTAATTCCTCGTCGTAAGCCTCAATCAGGCGGGAGATGTGGAGAGCGTTGCTCATGGTTAGGATATGCGGATTTTGGTGTCGTTAATTGGGCGAACAACCAAGATTCATGCCAGAGCACTAAAATAGCGGTATTTAGGGCATTTGGCGGCAAATTGCCCGGGATTACCGGAGCAACACGCTACAAATAATGCGGGATATGACCTAATTGGAAAAGTTATTTAACATAGTTAATTTTTATCCAGCGCAGTTGGAGCCGATAGCTTATTAACCCGGCAGTATTTTATCTCGGGTAATCCGTCCGGGCTGAGCTCGTCTGAGCCCAGGTGAGTGCGTCCATCGACAGGCTGAGTTCGCTCAAGAGCATAAGGCGAACGGTTTTTAAGAGCCCTGTCATAACACTAGAAGCAGCACCACAACGAACTCCGCATTTAAAATACTGTAATCAAAAGCCTCCGCCAATGTAGCCATCCACTGACATTCCTTTGCAAAATCCCAGGCAGGCCAAGTTGCAACCGTGTCGGAAATAAGACAAAAACCTGCACGGGAATATAGCTTTTAGCGCTAACTGACTGACAGGCAACTAAGTTATGGTGTTATCCACAAAAGCTGTGGATAACCTTGGGGATAAAAAGTTTTTTCGCGCTCTAAATGCCTAATTTTTGGGGCCTTTGCTTAAATTGACTCAATTTTAGACAACAGTTTATACAATTTAAAATCAATAACTTACATGCAATATACGAACATTAGAGCCCAGGACCAGGCAGTCTTTGGCCGCCGACAGTGTCAAGTAGTTTTTTGTGCATAATTAAAATTAATCCCTTGCATTTTTGCCTAAATAATCTAACCGTTTTCCACCTGAAAACCATTCTAAATGTGCCTGGGAGCATTCATCTTATTGTCATTAAATACCCAACAATTGCCGTATCGGACACAGGCTGTTATTCGATGGCTTTGACCAACGTCAATGTCGTCAAAAATCGTGAATGGCTGGTTAATTTGGCGGACCTTTACCGGCCACCAAGGAAATGATATGGACAAACCCTCAGCTTAAGTTTTTTCGCAACGTGCAGCATAAACAGCCCAGTTACGAAACATCCAATACTCAAGAAAAGAAGCTGCCGGCATCGATATGACCCAGCCTATACCTGCTAAGACCGGGGTGCGCCAATGATGGGTTGTTAGACGAATTGACGGACGATTATCAGTAAGAACCGACGTAGGTTAAGCTGCGTTTTATTAACTTTAATTCGGCATGGCGACCAAGACTGCTCATTCATCGCAAAAAAAACCGGTAGTCAAAACAATTGACTACCGGCTTGGGAGAAACAATGAATAAGCTATTGCGCGGAGCAAATTTTCACACCCCGCACTTGCACTGACCGGAAGTCATTTTCAAAGTTCCATTTTAATTTGAAGCTATTACTCCCACTCTATCGTCGCGGGCGGCTTGCCGGAAATGTCATATGTCACGCGGGAAATGCCGGGCACTTCGTTGATGATGCGGCGTGAGATCAAATCCAGGAAATCGTAAGGCAGATGCGCCCAGCGCGCGGTCATGAAGTCTATGGTTTCGACAGCGCGGATCGCCACCACGTAATCGTATTTGCGGCCATCGCCCATCACACCCACCGATTTCACCGGCAGGAACACCGCGAAGGCTTGGCTGACTTTGTGGTAAAGATCGTGGCGATACAGTTCTTCGATAAAAATCGCATCGGCCTGGCGCAATAAGTCTGCATACTGCTTTTTGACTTCGCCGAGGATGCGTACGCCCAGACCGGGACCGGGGAACGGGTGGCGGTGGATCATGTCGGCCGGCAAGCCCAGCTCCAAGCCCAGTTTACGTACTTCGTCCTTGAACAATTCGCGCAAGGGTTCGACCAGTTTCAACTTCATGTTTTCCGGTAGGCCGCCGACATTGTGATGCGATTTGATCAAATGCGCCTTGCCGCTTTTGGCGCCGGCCGATTCGATGACGTCCGGGTAAATAGTGCCTTGTGCCAGCCATTTGGCGTCGGTGAGTTTGCCGGCTTCTTCGTCGAAGATTTCCACGAACAGGCCGCCGATGATTTTGCGCTTCTGTTCGGGGTCGCTAACGCCGGCTAGTGCCGCCATGTAACGGGCTTCGGCATCGACGCGAATTACTTTGATACCCATATGTTGGGCGAACATCGCCATCACCTGATCGCCTTCGTGCAAGCGTAGCAAGCCGGTGTCGACGAACACGCAGGTTAGTTGCTCGCCGATAGCGCGATGCAGCAAGGCGGCGACTACCGAAGAATCGACACCGCCCGATAGGCCCAGAATGACTTGATCGCCGCCGACTTTTTCGCGGACTGCGGATATGCTGTCTTCAATGATATTGCTGGCATTCCACAACGCTTGGCAGCCGCAAATTTCCAACACAAACCGACTCAATATCCGGCCACCCTGCTTGGTGTGCGTCACTTCCGGATGAAATTGCAGAGCATAGAAGTGTTTGTCTTCATCGGCGATGCCGGCAATTGGCGCGCCGTCGGAGCTGGCGATCAATTTGAAGCCGGTCGGCAATTCGACGACGCGGTCGCCGTGACTCATCCAAACATCCAATAAGCCGAAACCTTCGGGCGATGCGTGATCTTCGATGTTCAACAACAATTTGGAATGGCCGCGGGCACGAATCTGTGCGTAGCCGAATTCGCGGTGATCGGACGATTCTACTTTGCCGCCCAACTGCTCGGCCATGGTTTGCATGCCGTAGCAAATACCCAAGACCGGCACGCCCAACTCAAAAACAATTTGCGGCGCGCGCGGGGTGTCGCTGCTGGTGACGGTTTCCGGGCCGCCGGAGAGGATGATGCCGTTGGGTGCGAAGTTTTTGACTTCATCGGCGCTGCAATCGCAGGAATAGATTTCGCAATACACACCAATTTCACGGATGCGGCGGGCAATCAATTGCGTGTACTGCGAACCGAAATCGAGAATCAGGATTTTGTCGGAATGGATGTTGGTCGCGTGGGATGACATGACGGGAAACCTTTCAAAAATGTAGGGTGAGCCGACTACGAGCCCACCGGAAAATCTAAGTGACGAGCGTACTACAAGCCTCGATACAACTGATCGAGCAGGCTTTTATTGTTATCGAAACCTTTAACGTCCCGATTTTCGAACAGCGAACGACTCATGCGTTTGATAAACCGCAAATAAGGGGCCGCGCGCATGTAATGCCGTAAATTGGTATGGCCGCGTACAATCGCGGAGATTCGTTCGGCATTTTCTGGGATTCCCCAAGTCATGGCTTGGTCGGCCGGGTGTTCGGCTTTTTTGAAAAACAGCGTGACATTGCCGCCGTCTTCGGAAAACACATGTCTTTCCTCAATTAGGCCGGCTTTTTCGCCCATGCGCCGCAGCGTCGCTAAATTGAAATTGTACAGATGCGCCTCATGAAAAGTGCTGCTCGGCGATTGGCAAGTGGCCTCGATATTCGGTACTTCCACTACTAACACGCCGTCGGCTTTCAACAGGCTGCGCAACTTACCTAAAACAAAGAAAGGATCTTCGGTGTGCTCCAATACGTGCCAAATGGTGATCACATCAAAACTGCTTTCTTCGAACTGTGCATCTTGAATAAAGCCAAATTGCAAATTCAGATCGTATTGCGCGGCGGAATATTGGCCGTAACCCTTGTTTGGCTCGATGCCGTACAGATTGTGGCCCAGCGATTTGATTAAATAAGCAAACTCGCCGCCGCCGGTGCCTACGTCCAGTAGGGTTTGCGGTTTATGCAATAAGTGTTTGATTTTTTCATGCCTGGTCAGCGCAACTCGGCCGGCGCGCAAGATATGTTTGGCTTTGGGGGCGTAGGTATTTTTGTATGCCAGCCGATAATCTTCTTCGTAAAACTGGCGAGGATCGTGCGGAAACGGATCGCTCCAGACCAGCCCGCAGTCCTTGCAGATGACGCTGCGCAACTCGGCGCCGCTGCGGCTGCGCATGGATAACACGGCAACATGGTTGCCGCCGCAAAGATTGCATGGAGTTGAGGAGGTTTCGGACATTGAGCTATTTCTGTGATTTGTGTTCGATTAAAGCGGGTCGACGCGAAAGCGCAGACCCGAGAGCAACAGCCTGAGGGCCGGTTTTAATTCATATGGTAATTCGGCGCTTCCTTAGTAATCGTCACGTCATGCACATGGCTTTCACGCATGCCGGCACTGGTGACACGCACAAACTGGGCATTGTCATGCATCGCCGCAATAGTACTGTTGCCGGTGTAACCCATGCTGGAGCGGATACCACCTAACAATTGATGCACAATCGCCAGCACGCTACCTTTATAGGGCACCCGGCCTTCGATACCTTCCGGGACCAATTTTTCGACTTGCTCGGTATCTTCCTGGAAATAGCGGTCGCTGGAGCCCTGCTGCTGCGACATCGCACCCAAAGAGCCCATGCCGCGATAAGATTTGTAGGATCGGCCTTGGAACAATTCCACTTCACCCGGCGCCTCTTCAGTGCCGGCAAACAATCCGCCCAACATCACCGCATGCGCGCCGGCCGCCAAGGCTTTGGCAACGTCGCCGGAATAGCGGATGCCGCCGTCGGCAATCAGAGGTACGCCTGTTCCTCTTAACGCATCTGCGACATTGCTAACGGCAGTGATTTGCGGCACGCCGACACCGGCGACAATCCGCGTGGTACAGATAGAGCCCGGACCGATACCCACTTTGACGCCATCAGCGCCGGCTTCGACCAATGCCAGGGCGGCCGCTGCGGTGGCGATATTGCCGCCGATCACCTGGACTTGCGGAAAGTTTTGTTTTACCCAACGCACTTTATCCAGCACGCCTTGCGAATGACCGTGAGCGGTATCGACGATGATAACATCGACGCCAGCTTCCACCAACGCGCCAACCCGTTCTCCTGTGTCTACACCGGTGCCAACCGCCGCACCGACGATCAGTCTTTCCTGTTCGTCCTTGCAGGCTTGCGGATTGTCTTTGGCTTTTTGAATGTCTTTTACAGTGATCATGCCGCGCAAATGAAAGGCATCGTTGACGACCAGCACTTTCTCGATGCGGTGCTTGTGCAGCAAGTCTATGACTTCCTTGTGCTTAAACGACTCATGGACCGTCACCAGCTTGTCTTTCGGCGTCATGATCGAACGAATCGATTCGTCCAGCCGGGTTTCGAAGCGCAAATCACGGCTGGTAACGATACCGACCAATTCTTCACCATCCACCACCGGAACACCGGAGATGTTTTTAGCGCGGGTTAATTCCATTACCTCGCGAACCGTCACGTTGGGAGAGACGGTAATCGGGTCTTTGATCACGCCGCTTTCGTATTTTTTAACCCTTCTGACTTCCGCTGCCTGTTGCTCGACAGTCATGTTTTTATGGATGATACCGATGCCGCCTTCCTGAGCAATCGCAATAGCCAGGCGGGCTTCGGTCACTGTATCCATTGCCGCGGACACCAGCGGGATGTTCAGCTTAATTTTTCGAGTCAGCTGGGTTTTTAGTTCGACTTCGCGCGGCAGTACGCTGGAGTGGGCGGGCACCAATAAAACATCGTCAAAGGTGAGAGCTTCTTGAATGATTTGCATAATCACACCGGGTGGCTAATCGTAAATAAGCCAGCCATTGTACAACTTAACCTGCAATCCGAAAAATCGGAAATAGTCAATGGTATTTAGGTCCGTGCTGGTTTTCGCTTGAGAGTGCCGCCGCAATCGCTAAATATTCGCTGGTATTGGGCTTATGCAGGAAAACTCCCAGCACGCCCATCGCACTGAAAATATACAAGGTGTTAAATCCATCGCCGAGAAAGAACATCGCGAAGCCGAACAAACTTACGAGCTCAATCAAAAACTGCGTGACTATTATCGTAGACAAGTAGCGCTGCTTAGCGGTTTTCGGTCCCGGCATGGTTTGATTCAGACGCAGCAGGATGTGCCGCAGCAGTTTAGCAACAGGAAACAACAAAATCGCTAAGCCGTAGAGCACACTCCTGATCAGCACTCGTTGCGCTTCGTCAACGCCTAGTTGCAATTCGCTGGCCCAGAAATGGCAAGCCAGGTTGTAGCCCAGTATCGTTAGCAACGCGCCTGTACAGATAAGCCAGTGCGGACGCAAATCTTCGACTGATGGCTGGGTTTGAACGGACATCGATAACTCCTAACGAGCGCGGTTGCGGTAGTCGCGGAGGATAACAACAAACGCCACAAAGTCATAAACGGCATGAATCACCATGGGCATCAGCAGATTGCGTTCGCCGCCATAATCCAGCATTACCCCCATATACAAGCCCATCAACATCGCTAAAACCGCGTAAAGCGGCGTGACCGCATGCACCAAGGCAAACAGCACATTGCTAACCCACAAGCCTACACTCGCACCCCAGCCATTTTCCAGCCAAGGCTGTAAAAACCCGCGAAACAGCGCTTCTTCGGCAAAGCCGGCAATCGCAGCCAGTATCAGCAAATCGGTCCAATGCCGATATGCCAGCCTAGCGCCCAAGGTTTCCAGCAGTAAATCGCGAATCTTTTGGATGGGCGGATAGCTCAGCTGTTGCATCGCAAAAAACAATACCAGTAGCGGCCCGGTTGCGAATAAGCCAATCCCTAATGCTGCCTCGGAAAACGCCAGACTGGCGAACGGATCGAGGTCGGCAAGCCAGCCCAAAGCCAGCGCCAATACCGCTAAAGAACCCTCGAAATAACAGGCAATTCTGAAAAAAGCGTTTGAAGCGGCGGGCTGATTTTCCATGATGTTGGGCATTAGGCAAACGGGGACTGAAAATTCTAAACAAAAACCATTAGAATTGGCAGCATTAGCGATCACAGGTCATCATCATGCAATGTTTCATCTATAAAAGCCTGAAAAAAGACGAACTCTATTTATATCTGGACAAAAAGGACGACTTTTCCGCCGTACCGGAAGCCTTGTTCAAAAGCCTTGGCCGCTTAACATTTGTGATGGAGTTGCAGTTGAGCCCGGATCGCAAATTAGCCAGGGAAAATCCGGAAAAAGTCATTGCCAGCCTGCAAAGCAAAGGCTTTTTCGTGCAATTACCACCGACATTGATCAGTGCCATGCCGGCGTCGCTGGACAAGCAACTGCACTGAAATCGGGCGCGCCATATTGGTATATCCGTGCTAACATGCTCACAAAAAATCTTTATCGGAAAGCACGGTTTTTGCTCACTTATTTAGTCAGACCAGGATACGCACCACATGTCAGATAATCCATTAGCTTACGAAGACGCAAAGTCTAAGGGCATACTTTGGGGTTTTGGTTCGCTGTTAGGCGTTGTTCTGATTGTCATGCTGGTGTTAGGCGAATGGTGGAGCCGCGAGCCCGAGCAATTCAGCGTTCAGGACGAAGCGATCGAACGGATGAATGTCACGCATACCGATCAAATGCCGATTGGCTATGTGTATGCCAATACCTTGGCGCATATCGCCGACGTAATACTGTTCAAATCCGGCGGTTACCTGTCCAACGACGTGGCGCCTCCCGGTCTGTTTTGCGATAACATTCAAAACTTCGAGTATGGCGCACTGGTCATGTTGCGCGACGGCACCACCGCATTACGTAACCATTTCGCCCGCGACCAATCACAATCTGCCGAAGATCCCGATTTGGCAAAAGCCGAGCCGTACTTTTACTACGAACGCAATTCCTGGGCTTTGCCGTCCACCGAATCGGAATATGTAAAAGGTATCGAAGCGCTGCACGCTTATATGGTTCGCCTGCAAAACCCGTCTTCCACGTCAAAAGCCGCGCAGTTCCACTCCAGAGCGGATAACCTGTGGCAATATACCGAGGTTGTCATCAAGCGACTCGGCGGTCTCTCGACCCGCTTGGCGGCTAGTACCGACAAATTTTCCGGTGCAACCCACGGCGACCCGTCCAATCCGATCGACATCAATATGCCGACCATCGGCCAAACGCCCTGGATGGAAATCGATAACGTATTCTACGAAGCGCGCGGCTCCTGCTGGGCGTTATTACATATTCTGAAAGCCATCAAGCATGACTTTTCCGACATTTTGTTGGACAAGCGGGCGATGAACACTCTGGACAATATGATCCAAGCCCTGGAAAACGCCTTGTCTCCCACCTTAAGCCCGGTAGTATTGAACGGCGACGGTTTTGGTATCTTCGCCAACTATTCGCTGGCAATGGCTAACTACATTGCTCGCGCCAATGCCGCTGCGCTGGACTTGCGGGACGTGATGAACAGAGGTTAATGCCATCATGCAGGAACAAATTAACGAAAACCTGAAAAAAATCGAGACCTGGAAACGCATCATTTTCATGCTGGTGTTCGCGGCCATCGACAGCTTGGTTAAACTGTTGTTGTGGCTGGTAATCTTGCTGCAGGTCGGTTCCGTGATGTTTACCGGCGATGCTAATGCCAACATCCTTAACTTCGGCCGTAGCCTGTCCACTTACCATTATCATATTCTGCTGTTTTTGACGTTCAATACCGAGCAACTGCCGTTCCCGTTTTCCGATTGGAACGAAACCGCCAAACTGGAATTGCTCGGCAAGCAGTAAACCTCAATGGAAGCATCGCCGCGCAAAATCATCCACATCGACATGGATGCATTTTATGCGGCGGTTGAACAACGCGACCATCCCCACTATCGAGATAAACCCATCATCGTCGGCGGCAAGCCCGATTCGCGCGGCGTAGTCGCCACCTGTAGTTACGAGGCCCGCCAGTTCGGTGTGCGATCCGCCATGCCTTCCGCGCACGCTTACCGGCTCTGCCCGCAAGCCGTATTCGTCAAGCCGCGTTTTGATGTTTACCGCGAAGCTTCCGAGATTATCCGGGGTATTTTCGCTCGTTACTGTGAGCATTTCGAACCCTTGTCGCTGGACGAAGCCTATCTGGATGTTAGTGATAGCGAACTATACCAAGGCTCCGCGACCTTGCTGGCCAAGCACATCAAGCAGGAGATACGCCGACAAACCGAGTTAGTGGCATCCGCCGGCATTTCCTACAATAAATTTCTCGCAAAAATCGCCTCGGATCTGGGCAAACCGGACGGCTTGTATCTGATTACGCCCGAACAAGGTCCGGAGTTTGTGGAAAATCTGGCTATCGGCAAGTTTCATGGCATCGGCCGCGCCACCGAACAGAAAATGTACGACTTGGGCATCGTCACCGGCAAGGATCTAAAGCAACTGCCATTGGCGGAATTGCAACGGCATTTCGGCAAAGCCGGCCAACATTATTACGATATCGCCCGGGGTATTGATCCGCGCCAGGTCAATGCCAATCGAGCCCGCAAATCGGTGGGTATCGAAACCACGTTCGACCACGACATCGCGGACCTGAGCACCATTCTGCGCTATTTGCAGGATTTGCTGGAAAAAGCCCTAATCAGATTGGCGGAAAAACAGCTGACAGCTTATACGCTAACTGTGAAAATCAAATATCAAAACTTTGTGCAAATTACCCGAGGACGCACCTTGGCAGAACCGATCAGCGATAGCCCGAACACTAGACTGCTATTGACCGAATTACTGAAAAATACCGGCATCGGCACCGCCAAAGTTCGATTACTGGGTGTGACCTTATCCGGGTTGGAAAATGGTGATAAGCGCTTGGGTCAGTATAAGCAGATGGATTTGTTCGACCTAGGCTGAAACGGATTTGCCATAATACGAGGCTATCATCGGGGCAGTTCCTTTCTTCAAGATAGTGGCTTTCACGACAGTCTTAATCGGGGTGGGGGATTGTGTGGCTCAACAAGCTTTGAACCCACCGGAAATACTTCGGTTTCAACATTGCGGTTTCAAATATTGTCAAACTTAATGTCATTGGCTCGAAAAATTAGCGCGGTGGCGGAAATGCGGCAGGCCGAATGGATTTTTATCTGCGGATTCCTTATCCATCTCGGCATCATGTATCCGGGCTTCATGTGCTATGACGCGGTCAATCAAATCCTTGAGGCTCGCGAAGGCGTCTATTCCGACTGGCATCCGCCGTTAATGGCTATTATCTGGCGTTTCACCGATAGCATCCTGCCGGGCCCTGCGGGCATGCTGTTTCTGCAAATTAGCCTGGTGTGGACCGGCGCCTACCTGAGCTTTCAAGCCTTTTTTAAGACCTATGGCGGCAAAGCCTTAGCGCCATTGCTTTGCGCACTATTATTTTTGCCGCCGTTGTTCGGTATCAGCGGCGCGATTTTGAAAGACATGCTGATGTGGGGCGCGCTATTCACGGCTTTCGGCATCGCGGGACATATAAAAAATCATGACGAACAACTCCCGCACATTGCGTTTCTGCTGTTCGCACTGACAGCTTTAGTCTTATGGTTAGCCATCCTGATCAGACACAATGCCTTGTTCGCCACAATCCCCATACTCAGCTTTGCCTTATATCGCTTATATCCCAAAAATAGCCTACTGGGCTTGATCCGCGCAGCCGTTCCCGGCGCGGCGCTTGCGCTTGTTTTATTTATGACCACCGGAGCGATAAACAACCGGCTTGCCGACAGGCATACCTATCCCTGGGTCGCCAACGCCTCATTTGATATTGCCGGTGTCATCAAACGGCTTGAAGATAAAAGCAGGCAACAAGCTATTTTCGATCAATTGGCTGGCAGCCTAAATTCAGCGGGCTCTGTCGAGCCCTTGCTAAAAGCCTATACACCGATGTATTGGCGGGAGGTTTTCCGCACCAAGCCGCCCACTTTGCAGTTGCCAAAAAATTCGATGGAATCGCAGATCCATGGCTTTGAAAGCCTCTCCGACCTGCAACGACAAACGCTGCATAAGTTGTGGATACACACCATACTCGAAGAGCCGGTTTTATGGGTGCGTCACCGCTTGGCCGTATCGAAATATGTGTTGGGTTTGGTGCCCGATAACAGTTGGAGCCCGGTAATAATGGGCAAAGACTTTCCCAGCGACTTAGAGCAAGCCTATGGTTCCCATCCACAAACGACCAAACTACAAGAGTGGCTGGAGGCGGGTATGTCCAAGTACGTCGAATACTGGTTTTTTCAACCCTGGCCTTATTTTATGCTGACAATTTGTCTATTTTTTGCCGCTGTGTTTCTTGGCGTGACGGCTAATATCGAAGTCATTTGCCTAACTTCCAGCGCCATCCTGCATGAGCTGGGCTTGATGCTGGCAGCCCCATCGCCGGATTTTCGTTACTCACACTACATGGTTTTTTGCAGCCTACTTAGTTTGCTGTTGCTGGCGCGTCCCTGGTTGGCAAAAGCCAAATAATAATTTGGCGTTTTGCAGTTTGAATATGCCAACCCAAACCATCTCTGTTCCAAATTTACAGTCAGCCGCCAATTTCTTTGAGATTATGCCAGTAGAGAATTGCGGTTTCTGGAAGTGATGAATTGTCACAATCGACCAGTTGTTGTCTGTCGACCAATCTGATTCAATGGCGGCAATTTAATCATACCCGGTCACAATTACCTGTTACAGGTGATATACGTAAATCAATTGCATATGATCGGACGCTTCGGCTATCGGCTCAAAACCGCGTTGGACGAACTAAAATAACTCAGGCTATCAACGTGACGACAGGCTTTAATTGGAATTCCTTTGAAACCACTATTGAACGAAGGATTCGGTCTTTAGAGTGGATTCTTGATCAAGCGTATCCTACTCATCCACAACAACCAAAGCACTTTATTAGGATGCTCCACACAAACAGGCTAATTGAAGAGAGTGAGTGCGCAATAAATGAGAATATCGTGACTGTTTCGGGTCAGGAGTTGCGTTATTGGTTTCGCCCTTACTGCCAACCGGGATCACAACCATTTGACTCCTGCAGATTGGATGGACTTTTTGGCTTCATGCGCATAGTAATCTGGCCGCGCATGGTTAAAGAGTGGTCTCTAGAGCGCCTAATTCTTGAACCGAAGCTTGATGAGAAAAGTAGGTCCATGGTGGAAACGTACCTACAACTACAGGCGAGGGCAAAAGAAATGGCGAACAGAGAGATTGAGTCACTTCTTAAAGGCAAAAGTGTTCATCTTCAAGTAGTCAAAGCAATAACTTCGCTAGACATTGCTTCCGTTAGCGCTTTTGCAGATAAGATAACGGTAGAGACAGTTGGGATAGGGCGTGAGGATCTATTGTCGCTTGTTGATGCGGTTAATCGAAGGGACGAGGAACTAATTGCATCAAAGCGAAGATCGTTTACGTTCCGTGTGCTTTATAAAGCGCGAATGAACGACCGTTCTCAAGATCCCTTAATAGAGCCACTTACTTATGGCACCGGTGAATTTCAAAGAAAAATGTCCGAACATTCCAAAGCCCTTACGATCGTAGCAGAAAGGCATTTCGCAGAATCTTTTAGGAAATTCTGCCAATGCGATGCCGTTAAGAAGATCGAAAGTGAAGTGTTTGGACAATATAGATCAGTTCACTCACAGGACTTTTCGAAACGTGTCGAAGAACTGGTATCAACTGTTTGCCATTAGTGAACAATTTATGATCTATACCAGCCATTGACAAAGACACCTCGAACGGCAGAAGTTGGCCGATTCAAGGCGTTCAATATCTGGACCGGGCATTAAAATGCATAGCCGGTTAGCAATATACAGCAAGTAGCCTCGATGGAATCGAGGATTCGAATGCCAACACCCTTAAAATTTGCCGAGGTTAGTCTGGTGACAGATGGTCGACACCCTCGATTCCGCTAACGCTGCATCGAGGCTACGCAAGACCAGCGCCGGTCGTACAATCATAATCACTATCAGGCAGCTATGCATTCCACTGGGGTCAATGAAGCCAAAATGCGATGGTCAGCTAATGGCCTATCCAAGGCTCTCAATATCTGGATCGGGCTAACAAATGCATAGCCGGTTAGCGATATACGGCGAGCGGACGGCGAATAGCCTGTCTATAATATGCAAATTGATGATTTTATTGCCGATAAATCCGATGTCCATCTGTCTATCTTACCGCCGCGCTTTATTACTGCTGGTTCAGATAGTGGCGGTTGCCATGCTGAGTCAGCTTACCGGCTGCGCCAACAAAGAAAAAGCGCCGCTGACGGTATTACCCGCTCCCGAAGGCGGCAACCGGATTGCAGCGAATGATGCGCTGCAATTGCAAGGCGCGCCTTATGTTTACGGAGGGGAATCGCCCAGCCAGGGTTTTGATTGCAGCGGTTTGGTTTATTACGTCTATAACCGTCAGGGGGTGCGTCTGCCGCGCGATACCCAATCCTTAGCCAGACAATTGCCGGCTGTGCAGCCCGAGCAAAAACAACCGGGCGATTTGTTGTTTTTCACCACCGAGCGGCCGTTTTCGCATGTGGGGATTTATATTGGCGGTGAGCAGTTCGTGCATGCACCGAGTAGCCGGACCGGGCAGGTGATGGTTTCCGACTTAAGACAGCCATATTGGCGGGAACGCTTTATCGGGGTGCGCCGTCCTGTGGCGCGTTATTCCTTGTCGCTGAACGACAGCGATTACAGCGGCTGCCGTCTGAATTAATCCAGCCAGCGCACCACCGCATCGCGCTGTTGCCGGGTCTTCGGCCGCGCTGGCGGATTTTTCCGGTATCCAAACGCCACCATATACGCCGCGGACCAGTGTTCTAAATTTACGTCGGCATCTTCCGCCAAGATCCGCTCCACTTCCACACGCTCAAAACCTTCTATCGGACAGGAATCGATCCCGATCAGCGCCGCCGCCGTCATCATATTGGCTAGCGGCAGATAGGTTTGCCGGGTGGCCCAATCGGTCAGCGTACGTTCGGAACCCAGTAAATCAAAATCGCTGCGCTGAAACTTCTCGATCAAGCCGCTACGCAGGCTGATGATGTCTTCCGGAAACTGCTGTACCTCGCGCATGATGTGTTGCAGATAGGCACTGTCGTAGCGCATGAAATAGCTTTTCCGCACCAGCGTCAACACCACATGGCTGGCGGTAGGCAACTGCTTTTGCCCGCCCCAGGTAACAGTCCGCAGTTTTTCGCGTAAATCCGGGTTTTGCACGACCAAAAATTGCCAAGGCTCCAGCCCGAAGGAACTAGGCGAGAGCCTGGCAACTTCCAAAATAAAATCGAAATCCGCGCCGGCGATCTTGCGCTCGGCGTCGAATTCCTTACAGGCGTGACGAAATTGAAATGCGTCGAGAATATCCTGTTTACTGATGGTCATGTTACAAGCTGTCGCCTACTTCGCGGTGATAAAACGGCCATTTCTTCACGTGTAAATGTTTTCTGATCGGGGTTTTGATTACCGATACGCACAACGCAATCGAGAACAAACACCATACCGCGCAATACTCGTTCGGATCGTTGGTGGTCACGTCGGAAATCCAGGGTCCGATCAAATAATGGAAGGCCACAAAGCGCCAGGAACCGTAAATGATAGGCAGATAAAACGCCGCCAGGATGTACGAAAATGCGTGCAAGCCCCAATTAAACCCAAACAACCAAGTCACGGGTTGCGACATCAAACCGTTCAAAGGCATTTGCCAGGCAATGTGCCACTCGCCGGAGACTGAGCAGGTCTGTACTCCGCAAAAGCCTTCAGTACCGGGCACGCAGTCGCCGGCCCAGGCGAACGGATACATCTTGATCAGCATCGCCAACGAACTGATGGCACATAAGGTGTAAACCGTGGTTCTAATCTTTAATTTGACGCTTTCCGGAATGAAGTACATCGCCACCATATTCACGAAAAACGGTTGGAAAGCGATATGCAGATAACCGAGCAGGGTGAGCACCTGATTATTGGGGTTATCGCACAGATTGATATACACATACGTTGCCGCCTGTAGCAGTTCCATCAGGGCAAAATAAGTTAACGGAATCCATAGCTCCTTGGATTCGCCTTTGTAAGCCACGTAAACGGCGGTCGTTAAACCTGCGGCAGCCAGAACGCCTGACGCTTCTCCACTCCAACACATTGAAAAATACCTTCTTTATTTTAGTTATAGGCATAGACATCTAGTTTGTTAGCGTGCCATCCAACGGCGCTTAAGTTACTGATTTAGATGTCTATGGGTTTTGCTACGGTCCGTCGTAAAGGGCGGGAATTATTACATAAACCGGACTAAATCGCCGGATTTTGGCGGACAGGCTAGTACAAGTCCACCGGATCGACATCCAGCGACCAACGTACCTTTTTGGCTTCCTTCAACGCATAAATGGCGGGCAACAAATTGTCCAGCAACTGATGCAATTCTTTGCGCTGCGGACTCTGCAACAGCAACTGGTAACGAAATAAGCCTGCGCGTCTAGCCATCGGCGCCGTCACCGGCCCCAGAACCTGCACTTTGCCGGGATTGAGCTCGCTGATTTTCCGGCAAACCGCCTGTAAAAACTGTTGCGGTTCCTCGGCCTTGCCAGCTTGCACCCGCAGCAAGGCCTGATGACCGAACGGCGGCAAGCCGGCCTGCCGCCGCTCCTGGAGGGCGCTTTGCGCGAAAGCCCGATAACCTTTGCTTAGCAAAGTCTCCAGCAAGGGATGTTGCGGATGCCGGGTTTGCAATACCACCTTGCCGGGTTGATCGGCCCGCCCGGCCCGGCCGGCGACCTGCACGATCAATTGCGCCAGTCTTTCGCTACCGTGGTAATCAATACTGAACAGGCCGCTGTCTATATCCAAAATGGCGACTAGCGTCACCCCTGGAAAATGGTGGCCCTTGGCGAGCATTTGCGTCCCGAGAATAATATTGACCCCGCCATCGTGAATCTGCTCCAGATATTGTTCCAGCGAACCTTTGCGTTGTGTGGTGTCCCGGTCCAATCGCACCACCACCTTGTCCGGAAACAAGCTTGCCAGGGTCTGTTCGATACGTTCGGTACCCAATCCCAGCGCCTGCAATTCGCCGGTTTTACAAGCCGGGCACTGCTTGAGCAAAGATTGTTCGCTGCCGCAGTGATGGCAGCGCAGCAAGCGGTCGGCAGCGTGAATCACCAAATTGGCATCGCAGCGCCGACAGCGCGAGACCCAGCCGCAGCCATGGCAAATCTGCACCGGCGCATAGCCGCGGCGATTGAGAAAAATCAGCGCTTGTTGTTTTTTGGCCAGCGTAGCTTGGATTTCCGCCAGCAGCGGTTCAGACAGGCCGGCTTGCATTCTTTTATTGCGAATATCCAATAACTGAAAGCTCGGTGCCGTGGCATTGCCGGCCCGATTGGGCAAATGCAGTAATTGGTAGCGGTGCTGGGCGACGTTCGCCATGCTCTCCAGCGACGGCGTCGCCGAACCCAACAACACCGGGATACCCAAACCCTTGGCCCTGGCAATGGCGACGTCCCGCGCGGAAAAGCGAAAACCTTCCTGTTGTTTGAACGAGCTGTCGTGCTCTTCATCGAGAATGATCAGGCCGGGGCGCGGCATTGGTGTGAACAGCGCGGAACGGGTGCCGAGCATGATGGCGGCATGGCCTTGTTGCATGCTCAGCCAGGCATGCAAACGCTGGTTATCGGTTAACTTGGAATGCGTGGACACCAGGTTCACGGCAAAACGCTTTAGAAAACGTTGCTCCAATTGCGGCGTCAGGCTGATCTCCGGCAGTAAAACCAGCACCTGTTTGCCCTGCGCCAACACCTCGGCGATGATCTGCATATACACTTCGGTTTTGCCGCTACCGGTCACGCCTTCCAGCAAGGATACGGCAAAGTGGCCCAGATTGGCGATGACCGCATCGATAGCCGCCTGCTGGTCGGGGTTGGCCGGTAACGCGGTCTTAGTGACGGCTAATCCGCCGCCCGGAGCGGATTCGTGCGCCGTGACCAAGCCCTTGTCGAGCAAGGCTTTCAACGCCGGCTTGTAGGCGCTAAGCGCGGCAGCTGTCATCGCACTCCCGGTGGACTGCAACAAAGCCAATAGTGCTTGTTGCTTGGGTGCGCGGCGTAATTGTTCCGGGGAAACCAGCCGACCCTGCGGGCTGAGGCCGAAACAGGGTTGGTGTTGCAGTAAAGCCGGCCGGCCTTGGCGCAAGGCCACCGGAAACGCCGCTGCCAGCACTTCACCAATCGGGTGGTGATAATAGCGGCTGGCCCAGCGTAATAACTGGATGTCGGTGTCCGCCAATAGCGGCTGGGTATCCAGAACGGCGGTAGCCGGTTTGAGTTTATCCATCCGGACGCTGGAATTGTCCGCGACGGCCAGCAAAATCCCTACCTGCTGGCGCTTACCGAAAGGCACCAACACTCTAACACCTGCTTGCAATTCCGACACATTAACGCCGAATGGCGGCAAATAATCGAATAAGCGGTCCAGCGGAACTGGCACGGCAACTTTCAAAATTAAATTGCCGGAAGTATCACAGTTAGGCATGTCTCGTGATGTTTTTTTGATATTAGATCGCTAAGTGGTTAACAGGATTGAGGAATCTGAGTTACCCACAAAAGCTGTGGATAACTCTGTGGATAGGCTTTTGAGAGAATCGCTTAGTGTCGGTTTTTATTACACATTTGTTAAATTGTGCAAATTTAAGCCAGCTAATTTGCCGATTATAAATCAATAACTTACGTAAAAAATTAATCTGTGTTAAATATCGCAGGCACTATTGCGATGCTACGCAAGCTATGCTCCGTTTTTGTGCATAACCTGTTGCGAAGCTGTATCGATTCGACGCGGTAACTGCTGCAGTTGCAACAATTGGGTGCCGCGAAAAAATCAGGGAGCTAACACAACGGCGACTTTTGACATGGCTGAACCAATTTGCGAATCCCGAAGCTAGACGGCATCGGCATCGTTAAAAAATTGCAGGCATGCCCATCCCGCCAACAACAAAAACGCGAACAAGGTCCAGGCCGGAATACTCAGGCCCAGCAAGGTCCAATCGACTTTCGCGCATTCGCCGGTGCCGGTCAGCATCAATTTGATCGTATCCGCCAGCGGGAAATGTTGAAACACGTATTCCAGCCCCGGACTGCATTCCGGCACCTCTTCGGGCGGCAGATGTTGCAACCAGACATGCCGGGCCGAGACGCTGGCGCCGATCAGCGCGGCAGCGGCACTGCACAGCGCATAAACTTTGCGACCGCGATTATGCAAACCAGCGATTAAAAAAATCACGCCTGTCGCCAAAATGGCCAAGCGCTGCGAAATACACAGCGGGCAAGGTTCCAACTCTTCGACAAATTGCAAATAAGCACCGACCGCCAACAGCCCAGCGCAAGCGGCAAAGCCCAGGAAAAAACAAATACGCGGATTAAATTTTAAAAAATTCATTTTCTATGTCTTGGATTAATACGGAAACTGCAAAACTTCGGTTTAGGGCAAAAGCTGGCTCAAACCCTGTTCATGCCAAAGGAGAAACAAAACCGTCCGGCTTGACTGCGAGCACTGAACAGTGGATACCGTTAAGGATGACTTCGGCAGTGTTGCCGATGATCAAACCTTTGATGCCGGTACGCGCCACCGTTCCCATCACCAGTAAATTGACGTCCAATCTTGCCGCCAAAGCCGGAATATCGTCCCGCGCACTCCCTCTGACCAAGTGCAGCCTCGGCGATAAGTAATTGTAAGCCTCATCGCCTATCCAATGCCGTAATTTAGCAGCCAAGCCATCGAGCCCGGCCTGATAGCGGGCTCTTTCGGCTTCAATCTGCATTTCGACGGTTTTACTCGGAATTTCGCCTGCCCACGCGCTCAACATCGAGTCCCAAACGTGTACCAGATGCAGTTCGGCGAAATCGGCGAGCGCTACGGAACTGGCGAGCTCCAAAATTCTGCGGTTCAATCCTTCGTCCGCTACGTCCGCGGACCACGGATCGAAATCGACGGCGGCCATGATTTTGGCATAATTGTTCGTTTCTTCAGACCGCATCAACCAGACCGGACGCGGGCATTTGCGTAACAAATGCATGTCCGTACTGCCGAACAAATGGTCATGGATACCATGGTCGCCGGCGGCCAATTTAATGACCAAATCATGGTCGCCATCCAGGGTCTGGCGCACAATTTCGATAAACGGGCTGCCAACCCGGATTTGCACATCAACGGGGTTCACGCTGCTGTAGCCAAGCAGTAAGGCTTCCAGCTTCTGGCGCTCCTGCTCGCGCAGCTGATTGTCGATTTGCTCCGGCGTATAAAGCTCAAGCAAAGCGCCCAGACGCGGTTGTTCGACGACCTGTAAAAACGTCAATCTGGCTTGATTGTTTGCCGCCAACGCGATCACCCGCTCGATAGCCTGCCGCTGGTCGACGGCAAATTCGGCGACATACAGGATGTTTTTGAATCGGTTCATAGCCATGGTGTTGAGATCGTATAAATAGCCGAAATGCTTAGATTCCGGCTATATTGTCCGGGCAATCGAAAGCCACTTTGGCGGCGGATGCGCGTCCAGTACCAAAAAACTCCGTTTTCAGCGGGGCCATGCGCTTACACTCCGGCCTCAGACTTTACCGCGTCACGGCAAGTGAGGCAATCGCCGCTGTTTATCGGCACGGCACAAATCGACGTGGGAAGTAAGACACGATTTGCTTGGACCGAACATGCCGGCTCAAGCTTGCAAGACCGCTCATTTGCCCATACATCTTAACTACCGTAAATTCCTGATCACAGAGAATCGCCCATGCCCTCCATCGAATTGGTCAGTCTAGTTAGCGCCAGCCTGCTATTAATCAGCGTGTTTTCCAGCAAACTGGCCAGCAAAGTGGGCATTCCTTCGCTGCTGTTTTTTCTCTTGACCGGCTGGCTGATCGGCGAGTTCGGCGGACCGGAACTACATAGCCCGGAAATTGCAAAATTTATCGGCGATTTTGCATTGATTTTTATTTTATTTACCGGCGGCCTGGACTCGCATTGGCCCAATATTCGCCCGGTGTTATGGCAGGGATTGTGTCTGTCCACACTGGGCGTGTTTATCACGATGCTGCTGTTAGGCAGCTTTGCTTGGTTTATCCTCGGCTCATTCAGCACCTTTTCGCTGGGCGTTCATGGCATTACGCTGACTCAAGGCCTGTTGCTGGCCGCTATTGTCTCTTCCACGGACGCCGCTGCGGTGTTTTCCGTGCTGCGCTCCAGTCAAATCGTTTTAAAAGGCAAGTTGCAGCCGCTCCTGGAACTGGAATCCAGCAGTAATGACCCGATGGCAGTGTTGTTGACGGTCACCTTGCTCAACTATGCGACCGGGGGCGAGTCGGCTTTTTTGGAAGGCGGCATGTTTTTGGTTATGCAACTGTTGATCGGTGTGGCCGTGGGTTATGGCGGTGGACGTTTCATGGTCTGGTTGTTGAATCACATGGGCTTAAGCTCGGCCGGCTTGTATGCCATCGCCTCCATAGCATTGGTGCTGCTGACGTATAGCGGCGCTACATTCATGCATGGCAATGGTTTTCTGGCCGTTTACGTGGCCGGCATTGTGGCCGGAAACCGGGAAGTTACCCACCACCACTACATCAATGCCTTCCATGACAGCTTCGCCTGGCTAATGCAGATCATCATGTTTTTGACCTTGGGCATGCTGTCGGTACCCTATCGCGCCGAATTGTCGTCCTTGGCCAGTGTGGCCGTGGCGATCAGTTTGTTTCTGATGTTTGTAGCACGCCCGGTCAGCGTCTTCATCAGTTTGCTGTGGGCCAAGATCAGTTTTAAGGAAAAGCTGCTGGTTTCCTGGGTGGGTCTGCGCGGTTCCGTACCTATCGTACTGGCGACTTTCCCGTTGGCGGCCGGTATAAAAGAGGCCGGAGAGATTTTTGTCCTGATCAGTTTTATTGTGGTGATGTCCGTGTTGATTCAGGGTTTTTCGCTAGCGGCTTTGGCGCGTTGGCTGGGATTGGCAGAGAAAAAATAAAATCGGCAGGGCGCAGTTCAAGTGCCGGCTAGATTTTACAAAACTCATTTTCGACGTCTTTTTTAAATGCTCTAATTTCCCGCGAGGGCCCCAATATCACTAATATATCGCCAACACTCAAACGGCGATCAAATTCCTCCGCCACAAAATGCAGGCGTTCGCTGACTTGTTTATTGACGATACCGATCAGTATCAAATTGTACTGTGAACTTAAATGCAGCTGGCTGACGTGGGCATTCTCCAGATAGCTGTTTTCCGGAATCGCCACCTCGGCCAGATGCAGATCGTGTCTGCCGAAGACGGTGTGATCGAAAATATCATTGATATCCGGCCGCTTCAACATATCGTGAATTTTGCGCCCGCAGATTTCGTAAGGGTCGATAATCTTGTTGGCGCCCGCCGCTATCAGTTTTTCCGCCGACTCCGGACTGTCGACAATCGCCACGATATTCAACGCCTTATCCAGTGCCCGCGCTGATAGCGTCAGAAATACATTTTCCGAGTCCGTGTCGAAAAAGCAAAACAGCGTATCGATATGCGCCCCAATGCCGATCAGCTTCAAATCGTCGTCGCTACGGAAATCGATATTGGCGGTTTCGAAGCCGTTTTCCCGCGCCAGCGCCGCTTTGGCCGGATCATGATCGATCACGGTGATTTGATATAGCTCTTTGTCCAGCCGGCTAATCGCCTCGAACGACAGCCGGTTGTAACCGAATACGGCGATGTTTTTCATTTGGGCTGCCTGCTGAATAAACGGCGTTGTTCCACCTGATCGCGAAAATGATCGATACCGTACTTACGGCCCAATAACACCAGCATGTCGCCGTGCCGCAGGATAAAGTCCACTTCCGGATTGAAATAAAAATGTTGCTGATTCACCTGGTATTTATTCTTGTGTTTCAGATGAATCGGATTGTCGCTGATCACTCCCAACAAGGTGAGCTTACGCTGCTGCAAATCCAGTTGGCCGATTTTTTGATTATCCAGCGGCGACTTTTCGCTGACCAATACCGACTCCATCACCGTCTCGGTTTGATTATGCAAAATGCCGGAGATGGCCTCGAAAGCAACGGGCTGACCGACAAATTCCGCCGCCAGCAATCCGGCAATCTCAAACGGCCTGATGACGTTATCAGCGCCGGCCTGGTAGAGCTTATTGACGTTGTCATGCCGATTGGCGCGGGAAATTATGCGCAGGTTTTTATTTAAATGCCGGCTGGTTAAGGTCACATAGACGTTAATCACATCGTCGCCGGTGATGCACAGAATGGCGCTGGCACCGCGGCAAATACCGGCGTTGATCAACACTTCATTGTTACTGGCATCGCTTTCTATCGCCAGATAACCGCGTTTCTTGGCCAAATCAATCCGCGCCGGCACTCTATCGATGATTAAAAATTTTTGTCTGTCGTTGTGTAAATGCCGGGCAATTTCCTGCCCTACCCGGCCAAAACCGCAAATGATGATGAAATTATCATAGCGGTCCAGTTCGGCGTAGGTTCTGGATTCACGCACCGACAGCATTTTCTCGCTGAAGGCGGCGATAAGAATGGAGGTGAAGAATGACAACACGCCCAAGCTGGCCAGTATCAAAAAAATTGTCACCCAGCGGCCGCCTGTGGTCTGCGGAGTAATGTCGCCAAAGCCCACCGTCGCCAAAGTCACGATGGTCCAATAAAAGGCGTCGAATAAATTATGGATGCCGCTATCGGTGGCCTGATACTCGAACATGTAAATCGACACGCTGGCGATAAACACCAAAAAGCAGGTGAAGATCAACAAGGTCATCAATTCGAAGCGTTTGCTCGCCAAAGCGTCGGCGAACAATTTGGCGCTATTGGAATAGCGGAATAGTTTGAATAGCCGGAAAATGATGAAGATACGCAGGATCGCCAACGGCCGGTAGCTGGGCAAAATGGCCAGAATATCGATAATCGCAAACGGCGAGGTGATGTACTCAATATCCCTGACGAAGGCTTTGCGAAACACCCCGAGCAGATTGAAATCCAGATTCAAATACAGCGCTTTCTCGTATTCCTCAATGATGACTTTATAGGTGTCCGAGTAAATCCAACCCCTGATCAGATATTCGATGATGAATATCATCAAAATCGCCAGCTCGAAATAACCGCCCATCTTGCTGTCTTCGTGCTCTATATCGTAAATCAGAAAAATCACGCTCAAAATCAGCAAGCCGATCATCGTCGCGTCGAAATATTTCTTTTTGCGGCTATGGCTGTTTTCTAACAGATCGTAAAAAAACAGCTTGGCTCTGCGATACCCGTCGGCGGATTTGAGGTAATAAGCGCAATAAACGATGAGTTTGGCTAGCATGTGGGGTTAGTTCTTAAATTCGATCACTTTGCTGGAGGGGTTTAAATTGATTTCGTCGATGACGCAATGCGGGCCGGCTTGCAGGATATAAGACACCGCGTCGGCAATGTCCTCCGCCAGCAAGGCTTGGCCGGACTGTTTGCCGGGCGCGAACGACAATGCATCAAAAAACGCGGTATCGACCATGCCCGGATTAACCAAGGACACCCGCACCGAACTTTTACCGCACTCGTCACGCAAGGCCTGGCTGAAGCCGCGTAAGGCAAATTTGCTGGCGCAATAGATGCTGCCGTTGCGGCTGCCTTTTAACGCGGCTTCCGAACCGATATACACCAGGTTGGCATGGGCTTTTTGCTTCAGTTTCGGTAACAACGCCCGCGTCAGATAGGCTTGGGCGGTAAAGTTGACGGTCATCAGCGTCTCGATTTGCGCGTAGGAAAACTGTTCCAAACCGCCAAATTGGCCGTAACCGGCGGCAAATACCACCGCATCCAAGGCCGGGAAATCGCTTTGCAGTTGCTTGGCAAACGGCGGCACGTCAGCCAATTGCGCTAGATCCAGCTCGCGGCCGATAAAATGGGGGTGATGTTTGGAAAACTTCCGGCAGTCGCGCGATGTGCCAATCACTTGATGACCTTGCGCCAGCAATTGCCGGGCAATCGCCCGACCGATGCCGGAACTGGCGCCGGTCACCAATACCGTGCGCTTTACAGTGTGCATGGAAAATAGGCGCTGTGCGGGATATATTCCAGCAGCATTTGCGCGCAATCGGCCATCATCGCCTGTTCCAAATCGGCGCGGTAAGACACCATGCCGGACGCGGTTTGCAGCGGGCTGGCGAACAATCTTTCATCCGGATATAGCTTATGCATTTTTTTGAAATATTGCTCAGGCAAGCGAAACACCCCCAAGCTGACCGAATGTAGGGCCTGGGCATCGATTACCGCAAAGACTTGCTCGAACAAGGCCCGGTATTGCTGCCGATAGTCGTGCTGATAAATCAATGGGTCGAAACGCAAACCAATTTGCCAACCTTGTTGCTGTAATTTAGCGGCGGCTTCGATGCGCTTGGCTACGTTTGGCGCCTTGGCTTCCACTTTATCGGCCACCGCATCCGGCGACAGGCTGAAAGCCACCACGCAACGCGGCACCACCTCGCGATTCAACAGGCTTCTGATTTGCGTACTCTTGGTACGCAATTCCAGCCAGGCATTAGGCAAGTCAGCAAACACCGGCAAAAACTGTTCAGCAAAGTCGGTGACCGGCTCAAAAGCCAGGCTGTCGCAATCGTAGCCCGAGAAAAAATACACATCCTGATCCGGCGTTTGCAGACAGGTCTGGCGAATCTGCTCCTGAAAGTCCTCGTAATTCACAAACAGCACATAATTGGCCGACTGGTACATGCCCTGCAAAAAGCAATAGCGGCAGTCGTACAAGCAATTCAGCATGTGCGAAAAATAATAATTGCGCTGGCCGCCGATACCGTAACCGGCCGGCGCGGGCAACACGAACTTTTGGTACTTTTCCGCCAGAATCAGGGCCGGATGTTGCTTTTGTAAGCGAAAGTTTTGCGCCTTGGGATTGAACACCTCGCCGTATCGCTCGCAAACCACTGTCCGTGCTTGCGGAAAACGCCGCCGAATCGTCGCTACGCGCGGGTGCTGCTCGATAGCGGATTCGATGTATAGCGTGTCTATCATGGTGGCTGAATGCGGCAAAAGGCGGGAGAGCATTATAAATGATTGCCGGCGACGGGGCGCCAGCTTACGCCCGATAAAACTGCAAATCCGCGCGTTGCGGCCACTTGTCGCAACTGCCCGGCGCAAATGGTCCGTTGCCGGCATGCTAAATCCGTTATGATGGCGCCTGAAAAACAATAACGTTTTTCAATTGGACCCAGTAGGAAAAAAGATACTTCCCATCAGCATGGATTTGCTTCAAGCCTTTTGCCGGCTATATGGCAAAGGGTGCTGTACCGGTGCTACTTCACGACGAACTTAGACCTATAAGTTGCCGGTGCAAAAAATCTATTCTGTGATGACGTGTTTTTTAGGGCATTGGACCTATTAACCATCACACGAAAACTATCTAATGAAATTATTTACAAAAGCAGTGTTAACGCTGTCATTGGCAGCATCTTTGAGTCTGGTCAACGTTTGTGCCTTTGCTGCTGAAGAAGCGCCAGTTGCAGCAGCACAATCAGGCGCCGCAGGCATTATCGCTCACATCGAAAAAGCGCTGGTTGAAGTCAGCAAAAGCGATTTCTCCGCTGCGCAGATTCATCTGAAAGCCGCCAGAACCAGTTCCGAAGCGATTGCCGGCAACTCCGAAGCCGCGAAAAAAGCTCACGCCTCTTTGATGCAAGGACAGATCTAGTCTAAAGCCGGTAACGTAGCTAAAGCGACTGAAGAATTGACCAAGACTATCGAACTGTATAAAGCGCTGTAAGGCTTGAACAGGGCTGGGCTGTTTCGCTAAAGCCCAGCGATTTTTACAAACCCCGTCCTCCCCATCATTTCCTAAAATCGGCAGTCATTGCTGCTCGTCCTGCAAAATCCGGAAATTCTCACCCCGCTCAAACAACAATGGCAGGCCTGGAGTATGTCGATCCCGCACCGGCGACGTGCGGACCTATTCAGTAGACGGTATAAAGCCTTTTTATTGTCGCCGAGCGCTACTCCATATCGGCAGCCTGCTGGTTTTCGGTCAATGTGCCAGCAATCGCTGTTCCCTGATCAGCACTTGGCAACGTTTCGCAGTTGCCAAAGTCGTTACGCCGCTCGACGTCAACTCACAACTTATTTCATAAAATCATTTGGTTAGCGGCATATAAGCAATGCGTCTCTAGCGCTGGCATGTCATTTGCGTTGACGAGTCATAACCCGTAATGACCAGTTATGACTTAAATGCTTGCCGATAAAGCCCACAGCACACCGCCAGGTTCCTTATATGCCCGCATCCGCGACGAATTGCGGGCGCACATCGTGGCTGGCGTCTATAAACCCCACGCGCGCCTGCCGTCGGAAAGCGAGTTGATGAACAGCTACGGCGTCAGCCGCATCACCGTACGCCAGGCCTTGGGCGAGTTGGAAAAGGAGGGTGTGTTGTTCAAGGTGGCCGGCAAAGGCATGTTCGTTTCCTTGCCCAAGCCATTTCAATCCTTGGCCCGTCTACAAGGGTTTGCCGAAGCTTTCTCGGAGCAAGGCCACGAAATCTACAACCGCGTGGTCGGCATCAAACATCTGCCGGCAGGCCCGGCTGTTGCGCAAAAGCTGGGTCTGGCGGAAGGCGAACCGGTTACCGAACTAAAGCGGGTCCGCCATCTGAATCGCCAGCCGGTATCGTTGGATGTGACCTATGTGGCCGCTACCCTCGGCAAGCGGCTGGTGCAGGAAAATCTGGCTACGCGCGACATCTTCCTGATTCTGGAAAACGACTATGCCATTGCATTGGGTTACGCCGATCTAAGCATAGACGCCGTGCTGGCCGATGCCGAACTGGCGGCCTTGCTGCAAATTGCGGACGGCTCGCCCGTTTTGCGTATCGAACGGCTGACCCATACCAAAGACGGAGAACCGCTGGATTTCGAATACCTGTATTGCCGGGCGGATAACTTTCAACTACGCGCACGCATCGAGCGATAAACATGAATACCATCGAACACTCTGTAGATGTACTAGTCATTGGCGGCGGTACGGCCGGGCCGATGGCCGCGGTCAAAGCCAAACAGGCCAATCCGAATTTAAAGGTTTTGCTGCTGGAAAAAGCCAACGTCAAACGTAGCGGCGCCATCTCCATGGGCATGGACGGCCTGAACAACGCCGTGGTGCCCGGTCATGCCACGCCGGAACAGTACGTGCGGGAAATCACCGTCGCCAACGACGGCATCGTCAATCAGAAAACCGTGCTGGCCTACGCGCAAAACAGTTTTGCGATGATCGAAGAACTGGACCGCTGGGGCGTGAAGTTCGAAAAGGACGAAACCGGCGATTATGCCGTAAAAAAAGTCCATCACATGGGCACCTACGTACTGCCGATGCCGGGAGGCCACGATATTAAAAAGATTCTATACCGGCAGTTAAAACGCAACCGCGTGGAAATTACCAATCGCCTGGTAGCCACGCGCTTGATCGTCGGCGCGGACGGTCGGATTGCCGGCGTGTTTGCATTCGACTGCCGCACGGCGGATTTTCATGTGATCAAGGCCAAATCGGTCGTACTGGCCACCGGCGCCGCCGGCCGTTTGGGCTTGCCGGCCTCCGGTTACTTGTTCGGTACCTACGAAAACCCGACCAATGCCGGCGACGGTTACAGCATGGCCTATCACGCCGGCGCGGAACTGTCCGGCATCGAATGTTTCCAGATCAACCCATTAATCAAGGATTACAACGGGCCGGCCTGCGCCTATGTTACCGGCCCGTTCGGCGGCTACACCGCCAACAGCAAGGGCCAGCGCTTTATCGAATGCGATTACTGGTCAGGGCAGATGATGCAGGAGTTTTATAACGAACTGGAAAGCGGCAACGGCCCGGTATTTCTGAAATTGGATCATCTGGCCGAGGAAACCATAGGCAGCATCGAAACCATCTTGCACGGCAACGAGCGCCCCAGTCGCGGCCGCTTTCATGCTGGGCGCGGCACCGATTACCGGGAACGCATGGTCGAAATGCATATCTCCGAAATTGGCTTATGCAGCGGCCATTCGGCGTCCGGCGTTTGGGTAGACGAGCACGCAGCCACCACCGTGCCGGGCCTGTATGCCGCCGGCGACCTGGCCTGCGTACCGCACAATTACATGCTCGGTGCTTTTGTTTATGGCGGATTTGCCGGCGAATCGGCGGCGCGCCATGCCAACGAACACGGACAGGCGGAGGTCGATCCCGCGCAACTGGACGCCGAACGGCAACGGGTGTGGGCACCGTTAAAACGCGAATCCGGATTGCCGCCGGCACAAGTTGAATACAAATTAAGGCGTATGGTCAACGATTACCTGCAGCCGCCGAAAGTCACCCGCAAGATGGAAATCGGTCTGGAACGTTTCGACAGCATACGCGACGACTTAGACGTATTGCATGCCAACAATCCCCACGAATTGATGCGTGCCATGGAAGTGCACGCGATCCGCGATTGCGCGGAAATGACGGCGCGTGCCTCTCTATATCGCACCGAAAGCCGTTGGGGGCTTTACCACGCTAGGGTGGATTACCCGGCGCGCAACGATGCCGACTGGCTGGTGCACGTGCAATTGCACAAAAATGCCGGCGGCGACATGGCCTGTTTCAAACGACCGTTGGAACCTTACGTCATCCCGGTCGACGACCAGGAAAAAGCCGCTTATCAGCGTTTACGCATCAATCCAACCCAAACATCGGAGGCGGTTGCACCATGAGCAAATCCTCATTTCCCACCGCAACTCAGCGCAGCAATGTGCCGGTCACTATCGACGAGAACAAATGCATCGCCGACAAAGGTTGCACCGTGTGTGTGGAAGCCTGCCCGCTCGATGTGTTGGCGATCAATCCCTTGACGGGCAAGGCCCAAATGACCTTCGACGAATGCTGGTACTGCCTGCCGTGTGAGAAGGATTGCCCCACCGGCGCGGTCAGCGTGGAAATTCCGTATTTACTGCGGTAGTTATTGGGAAAGCAGCAAACCCATTCAAGCATGTCGCACTCGTGCGGCGTAGGGATAAAAAATCGAGAAATTTTATGGCAATTACATTGAAGGAACGACCGCTATTCATCATCGGCTCCGAGCGCTCCGGCACCACGCTATTGATGGCCATGCTGGGCAATCACCCGCGTATCGCCGTGCCGGAGGTGGCTTGGTATTACCCGCGTTTTCGGCCTTATCTGTTCAGCTACGGCGATCTGTCGCAAGCCCAAAACTTACGCACCCTGGCCGATGAAATGGTGTTTGGTTTAAAGACGCCGTTCTGGGATATGCCGGTTAATCCGGCGACTATCGTCGACGAGATTTTAGCCAGCGCGCCGCAGCCCAGCTTCGCCGGCATCTATACCGCGATGTTCGAACGCTATGCCCGTCTGCAAAACAAGCCGCGCTGGGGGGAAAAGACCCCGCACAACCTGTTTTATGTCGGGCAGATTCTGGAGGACTTTCCAGATGCGCAATTTGTGTTTCTGACCCGCGACGGCCGTGATGCCAGCGCTGAATATCTGCGTTCCGCATTCGGCCCCACCAACATTTACGCGGCGGCACGCACCTGGAAGCTTTGCCAGAACGCGGTAAAGCCCTGGCGGGAAAAACTCGACGCCGGACAATGGCTGGATGTCAGCTACGAACAGTTGGCCCGCGACCCGCTGCCGGTATTACAGGCGGTATGCGAGTTTCTCGGCGAAGAGTTTTCTCCGGCCTTGCTGGACTTTCATCAAGGCAGCATAGCCCAGCGCCGCAGCCAAACCCGCGATCACGCCCCGCTGGGTCAACCGGTCAGCACTCAATGGATAGGCCGCTATCGGCGCGAATTAAGTCTGGAAGAACAAGCCATCTTCGCAGCCATCGCCGGCCAGGCGCTGAGTGACGCCGGCTATTCGGTGGATGTAGAACCGGCCCGGATCGACGACAAGGAGTTAAACCTGTATTTGGAACGCGACCAACGCACCCGCGCGGCCCTGCTCGGCGCGCCGGACGGCCATCTGGTGCACGAAAGCTACAACGACTGGCTGATCGACCAACGCCTGGAACGCAAACGGCTTGGCCTATGGTCGGATAGCGACGTACCCGCCGAGTTTCCGCACGGCCATCCCCAGGAAGAGGAAATCGCCGGCTACCGCGCGCAACGGCGTTGGAAAGAGCACTTCGGCGTGAAGCGCGTCTATACTAGCAACGAAGTCGTATTGTAAGGCCGGACGATGTTGAACTCCGCAGCAAGCCAACCCAGCCCGGCGATAAGCGCCGCGTTTACCGACAGCGCTCCGTCGCTGCGTAGCGGCCGGGGACGGATTGCTTTACGCGATGTGTCTATGGTGTTTCGCGGTTTGGAACGCGAGCATACCGCTCTGGACCGCGTCGATCTGGACTTGCACGCCGGCGCCTTTACGGCGTTGCTCGGCCCGTCCGGCTGCGGCAAATCGACATTGCTGAATATCGTCTCCGGCATGCTCAAGCCCACCACCGGCACGGTAAGTATCGATGGCGCGCCGGTCAAGGAACCGACGCCGTTATGTAACGTGGTTTTTCAACAGCACTCGCTGTTTCCCTGGCTGACCGCGCTGCAAAACGTAGCGTTCGGGCCGCGCATGCTGGGACTGCCGGAACCGGAAAACATCGCGTCGGAACTACTGCGGATGGTCGGCCTGGAACGCTTCGCCAAGTCCTATCCGAACGCGCTGTCCGGCGGCATGCAACAGCGTGTGGCAATTGCCCGCGCCTTGGCGACAAAGCCGACCCTGCTGTTGATGGACGAACCTTTCGGCGCGCTGGATGCGCAAACCCGCAGCGTGATGCAGGAAGAACTGCTGAAAATCTGGGACCGCTTCGGCACCAGCGTGGTGTTCATCACGCACGACGTCGACGAAGCAATCTACCTCGCCGACCGGGTGATCGTGATGCGTACAGAACCGGGCGGTGTCAAAGCCGACATAGCCATCGACCTGCCGCGCCCGCGCACCGCGGAAATCCTCAGCTCGCCCGGATTCGAACGGCTGCGCAAGACCATCCACCGCGCGGTCAGGGAAGAAAGCCTGAAAGTGTTTAACCGTTGAGCAAAGCATGTCGGCAATCAAATCAAACACCGCGTTGCACCACGTCCGTCGTAAAACCGGGAGGTTGTTTGCCGCCCTGGGCTGGCCGCTGATCAGCTATGGCTTGTTCCTGCTGGTTTGGCTGCTGGCCGCCAAAATAGTCGGCAATCCGGTATTACTGCCGGATTTGACCACGGTAGTCGCCAGCCTCTGGCAGCTAATTGACGATCATAGTTTGGTGCGAGACATACTGGCCAGCTTGGAGCGGGTGTTGATCGGCTTCTTTTTAGCGGTGATATTGGCGGTGCCGCTCGCTCTGACCATGGCCTATTTCACTACCTTGCGGCGCTTGCTGCTGCCCATCGTCACGCTGCTGCGGCCGATTCCGCCTATCGCCTGGATTCCGCTGGCGATTTTATGGTTCGGCATCAAGAACGGTTCCAGCTTTTTTATCACCGCGCTGGCGGCTTTTTTTCCGATCTTTCTGAATGCTTTCGCCGGCGGCCTGGGCGTCGAGCCGCATTACATCCATGCCGCCCGTTTCATGGGCGCGGGCAAAGCCGATCTATTGCTGCGGGTGTTCCTGCCGGCCGCTTTCCCGCAGATATGGACCGGTTTGAAAATCGGCCTGGGCCAATCCTGGATGGCTGTGGTCACCGCCGAACTGGTCGCGGCTCAATCCGGGTTGGGTTACATGATTCAAATTCATCGCATCAATCTCGACACCGGCGCAGTGTTGGTCGGGATGGTCACCATCGGCGTGTTGGGATCGTTGATGAATTTCGCGCTGGTCCGCATCGAGCGGATCGTCTTGCCCTGGCAGGCTAATCACTCACACAAAACTTGAATCATGTTTTATACGCTGCGTATTCTTTCCACTCTGCTGCTGTTCACGGCCTCCTTGGGGGCTTCAGCTCAGGAGGCAATCAAGATCAGAATCGGCTATCCATCCGGCATGAACGGTGTTTACCCGGTGGTGATGGAAATGGCCGGTATCGCCAACAAACACGGGCTGGCTGCCGAATTCCAGGTTTTCCAGAACGGTCCGCCGATGATGGAGGCGCTGGCCGCCGGCCAGCTCGATGCGGTGGTTAGCAGTCCGTTGCCAATCGCCACCTTCCTGAATAAACAGCCCAACAAAGCCGTGGTAGTCGGCCAGCTTGGCTATTCCAGTCATTCCTTGCTGGTGCCGACGGCCAGCAATAGCAAAACCTTCCAGGACTTGAAAGGCAAGAAAATCGCGGCGTCGTTCGGCTCCGATTCCTATGCCGACTTGCTGCTCGCGCTCCAGCAAAATGGCCTAAAGCCAGCGGACGTGGAACTGATCAACACGCCGCCCGCCGAACTGCCGGCGTTGATCGCTCAAGCGCAAGTCGATGCGGCAGTGATCCGCGAGCCGCAGGCGACAAGGGTTAAAGAACAATTCGGCGCGCGCTCGATTCAGCGCTGGCCGTTTCCTTTTCTAACCGTTTTGCGCAGCGAGTTTTTGCAAAAGCAGCCCAATGCCCGCGAGCTTTATCTGGCGGCGCTGCGGGAATCAGTGGTTTATACCGCACAAAACCCGGAACAAGCCAGCCAATGGTTTGCCGAGAAATTGCGTATCGACGCTAAATTCGTCAGGCAGACTTCAAACGAAGATCCGGCCTTTACCAAAGCCGAACAGGCCAATGCCGAACTGCTGGCTTTAACACCGGAACTGCGCCAGTTCTATCAAGCGCGCTGGCGGCAATTTCACGAGTTAGGGTTGATAAAGCTGGCCCAAGATTTTCCCGGCCAATAAGCGCTTTCAAAACACATTACCCACGGATACCCACCGACCATGACCGATATTTTTTCCGACAACCCCAGTCTTGCCGCGCTATTGCCGCGCCTTACCGACGCCGATGCCACGGTACGCAGGCTTGCCTTGATCGAACTGGCCGACGCGGAGGATGAAAGCCAATTACCTTGGCTGATCCAGGCTACCAGCGATCCGGTAGCGGAAATTCGCGCCGAAGCCGCCACGCTGCTGGTCGGCTGGGAAGACGCCCCGGTGATTACCGCGTTGGCCGATTTGCTGCTCGATACCGATGAGGCGGTGCGTAACGCCGCCGCGCAAAGCCTGTCCGGCATAAAGACCCGCGCGGCCGGTTTGCAGTTACTGCCTTGGCTGGAACATAACGACAGCTTCGTTCGCAGCGCCGCATTGCGCGCAGTGCGCGAGCTGCGTTTGACTGAAGCGGCGTCGCTGGCCTTGTCCGCGCTTGCCGATGGCGATGCCTCGGTACGGCGCGAGGCAGTTGGGGTTTTGGGGTGGTTGAAGTTTAGTCAGGCGCTACCGAAACTGGCGCACCTAGCCGAGCGGGATCAGGACATCGAAGTAAGACGCGCCGCGACCGGCGCGTTGGGCATGGCCAGCGATCAAACCGTATTGCCGGCCCTACTTGCAGCCTTACGGGATACCTCCTGGGTGGTGCGCGAAGAAGCGGTCACGACCTTGGGCAAATTGAAATTGGCTGCCGCAGTGCCGGAATTGATTACCGCATTAAACGACGATTACTGGCAGGTACGCCTGCGCGCGGCCCGCGCACTGGGCCGCATCGGTCATGCCGATGCGCTGCCGGCATTGGTAGAAACGCTAACGCATCCGGTCAGCAATCTGCGCAAGGAGGCGGTCATCGCGCTCGGCGAAATCGGCGCCGATGCCGCGATACCGGCACTGACCGCCGCCGAAGCCGATCCCGACCCGGAAGTGAGAAAACTGGCACGCATCGCCCTGACCCGTATCGAGACCTTACTTGCTGCCAAAAGGTAGGGCGGCTAAGCGCAGCGTCACCCGCCGAATCGATTTTGCCGGCAATTGAAAGGTTATGGCTGGAAATAGCCAGGCATCAGCATATTTTCTAAGTCATTCAAGAAAATTTCCGCAGCATTGCAGCTCGGAGCTGCATCAATAGAGTAATTTTCTACAACAATTCAGCTCCGAGCTCGAACAACCTAGAAAATGCGGACAGTGGTCAGTTTGGCAACTCGATACGCGGCATGTAAAGCGGCATCAGTTGAAATTCAATTTGGGTAAGTTTAAAAAGCGTCAAAGTGTCTGATCGCCCCAGAATAGTCATTCACTACACGACGCTGTATGTAAGCTATTCAACACATTCCCGACATTAAAATTGCCGATAAATGGCGGTTGATTTTGAAACTCGGGTAGGATGTGCCAACCAACGGGCGGCGCATCGTTCGAGATAATAATGGCACCAACCATCGATTTAATATGACGGATTATCGTAGACTCTATATTCCCGGCGCATCATGGTTTTTTACCGTCAATTTGGCGCAACGAAAGGGAAACCGATTATTGATTGATAATATCGATTTATTGCGCAAGGCATTTGCCTATACCAAACGCCGACATCCTTTCAAAATAGACGCCGTAGTTGTTTTACCGGACCACATTCATTGTATTTGGGCTTTACCTGAAGGGAATTCCGATTTCTCAACTCGCTGGAATGTTTTGAAAGGCGCCTTTTCCAAGAGCCTGGAAAAAGGGGAGCGAGTTTCAGCCAGTCGAAAATCTCGAAGGGAACGAGGCATTTACCCAAAGGGCACAAGTGGCAGCGGCGATTTTGGGAACATGGCTTGCGCGATCAAGAAGATTACAGCCGACACATGGATTACATCCATTGGAATCCGGTCAAGCATCAATGGGTAAATTTGGTAACGGACTGGCCTTATTCGAGTTTTCAGAATTACGTCAAGCAAGGAATTTATCCCGAAAACTGGGGTAGCGTTATGCCGTTGGATATTGAAGGAATTTAATAACTCGAAAGATGCGCCGCCCATTGGTTGGCGCATCCACGGGCTGTTCGACCCCAAGCCGCCCTTTGTAGCAGCTATTTATATGTCCTCTGACAGTAGGACAGTAGTCATCCATTATCCGTTACGTCCGTTGCGGAAGATTTATACGGGTGACCACTGAATTACCTATTTCTGCTATGTTTGTCATTGACTACAACAGTAAATTTTAGGATTAACATGATATACAAACTTATTTTTGTTATAGCGTTACAGTTATTTGCCTATTCTGCTTGCGCAATTCAAATGCCAGATACCCCATTTATTTATTCAGAAGGCGAAGCCGAAAGAGAAGTGCAACCAAACTTGGTTGACTTTACGTTTTACATTAAAACTTTTGACGAGAATCCAGATAAAGCGTTCAAAGACTTACAAAAGCAAAGTCTTGAACTAAAAGAGCTATTCAATAAAATCGATATTTCTGAAGAAAATATTGAGTCATACGATATTGATAAAACTACCGTTCGTGAAACTGATGATAACGGGAGACAGTTAAAGATATTAGGCTACGATGTTCAACAGAAATTTAATCTTAGATTGAGCGATTTAAATAAATATGGATTATTGATGAACAAACTAGTCAGCCTCAAAAATGTTTCTGATTTTTATTCAACGTTTGATGTTGTAGAACGCAAAGATATTGAACAGCAATTAACCATAGATGCTTGTGCCGATGCAAAAACCAAAGCGGAAGTAATGGCAAATAGCACAGGCGGACAATTGGGTTCAGTGCTTGCCGTATCAGAAAAAAGTTTTGGTTCAATAGAGGATGCATTTGGTCTGTCAAGTTCAAATGATAGACTGGACAGAATGTTTAAGAAATCCGCCTACAAAGGCGATTCAATTACTTTTATTCCATCTTCCATAAAAATTAAAAAAAGAGTCAATGCTATTTACAAATTAAGCGAAAAATAAATGCCATTACCGTAGGCACGCTTAACTAAGGCTTCATTGACATGCAGGCAGGTATATATTCAATTACTTCCACTTTTGACGAGAACGCAGCCGTCCGCAATTGGCCGACTGGAGCATTCAAAATCTACTTTGTTCGTTGGCCGACCATCACCAAAATCACCGCAACGGCAACTAGGCACCCTGCAAATGCAATAGCTGCAAACAATGCCGCTTCAGGTGCATGAAAGCCTGGGACGTAAGCAGTTCCGCATCGCGCGGCCGCTGAAAATCCAAAGCAAGGTCTTCGATGATTCGCCCCGGCCGGGCGCTCATCACCAGAATTCGGTCGGCTAAAAACAAGGCTTCGTCGATGTCGTGGGTGACGAAGACGATGGTGGTGTTGAAGCGCTCCCAAACCCGCAGCAGCAATTGTTGCATCATGATGCGGGTTTGCGCGTCCAGCGCGCCGAAGGGTTCGTCCATCAATATTACCTTGGGCGAATTGATTAATACTCTGGCAATTTCCACGCGCTGCTGCATGCCGCCGGACAGTTGGGCGGGATAGTGCTCTTCGAAGCCGCCCAGTCCCACCAGTTTTAATAACTCGCGCGCTTGTTCACGGCGGGTGTCGCGTCGGATGCCTTGCATCTTCAAGCCAAACGCCACGTTGTCGATCACTGATTTCCATGGAAACAGCGTGTGTTGCTGAAACACGATGCCACGCTCGGCATCGGGGCCGTTGATCGGCCGGGCATCAACCCGGAGGCCGCCACTGGCCGGTAAGTGGCCGGCCAATGCACCCAGCAAGGTCGATTTGCCGCAGCCCGACGGACCCAACAGGCAAATGAACTCGCCGGGGGCTATCGAGACACTTACATCCTGCACCGCTTCAAAGGCTTGCTTGCCGCTGCCTAAACTGATCGACAGGTTTTCGATGTCGACCCGGCCTAGCTCGGTATGGCTCATAGGGGTTTTGCTGGCGGCCGATGCCAGGGCGTTAAGGCCTGACCGAGTCTTTTGACTAACTGGCTGCTGAGCAGGCCCAAACTGCCGATCAGCAGCATGCCGACCACGATACCGGCATAATTTTGAATGGTGTAAGCCGACCAGGTGTAGTAGCCGATACCAAATTGCCCGGCGATCATTTCTGCGGTGACCAGGCAAAACCAGGCGGTGCCCATGCCTATCGATAAGCCGGTGAAGATATTCGGTGCCGCGCCCGGCAATATCACTTCGTAAAACACTGCCATTTGCGTGGCGCCCAAGCTGCGGGCCGAAGCCAGCAGACGGGCATCGACGCCGGCCACACCGTGGATGGTGTTTAACAAAATCGGAAACAAGGCGCCGGTGAAGGTGATGTAGGTCATCGACAATTCAGTGGAGGGAAACATCAAAATCGCCAAACACCCGCGACAAGCTGGCCGTCAAATGTGCCAGGGTTTTCTTGGATTGCAGCAAGTGCCAGCCTTCTGCAAGCACCTCGGTCGGCGTCGGCAGGTTTTGAAAAGTGACCATGCCCAAATCCATATGCAATGTGGACAGCAAGTGCCAGGCGATCAGGCAAAACCCAAGCGAAGCGGCGCGCAGTAACGGGCGTTTAAAGCTTGGATATTTCAAGGCGTATGTTACCGAACCGCAGTTGCTAACGCCGACGGATTGGCAAAGGCCGTTTGCGCGCCGGCAAAATCCAAAACCCGGCCGTCCTGTTGGCTGGCTTGGGTATCCGCTTGGGCCTTGGACAGGAAAGCGCTGAGGTGGTTTTGCTCCAGCACGAACCAGGCGTCGTTTGCCAGCAACTTGATGCCGCTGGCGCTATCCTGCAAATACACTGCGCGCGCCGTTTTGCCGGCTTTATGCAATTCATTCAGTGTGGTAAAAGCCGAGGCGGCAGAGGCGTAGCTGCGAACGGTCGGTTCGCCGTTAACCCAGATCTGCGCGGCTTGCTTGGCGTCAGTTATCGCTTGGCCGTTAGAGATAGGCTTCGGCGAATAATCCTTGAGCTTGGCATCGTAATCCAGCCCGGCTTGCTTGAAAGCGGTCCTCAGGTAACGGTCGTCGATGTATTGTTCGACATCCAAGTCGGTGCTGGTGCGTTTCAGCAGTTTTAAGGTTTCGAAGGCGGTTTTTAAGGCTTGCCGGTATTCAGGCTTCCAGGTGAAATCGCGGGTTTGCACGCCCAGCGGGCCGTGGAATAGATAAGCCACTTCCGCTTCGATACCGGTGTGTTTGGCGATCAGCTCGCTGTATTTTTCGGGTTCCGCGGCCAGCAATTGGTTGGCTTCCAGCGCGGCGCGCAAAAAGGCCACGATTAGTTCGGGATGCTTTTCCGCAAAATCGGCGTCGGCCAGCGTTCCGTGGAAGGTCGGTGTGTTGGATTGCGCGCCGTCGTAGATTTTTCTGGCAAAACCGCGATACGGAAATAACTCGGCGAACGGTACGAAATCGGCGTGGGCATCGACTTTATGCGTCAACAGCGCGGAACCGGCGATTTCCGGAGCCTGGGTGATGATATTTACATCCTCGTCCGGATGCCAGCCCTGCTGGGCGACGGCTCTGAGCAGCATGCCATGGGCGGTGGAGGCGAACGGTACCGAAATGGTTTTGCCTTTTAAGTCGGCCAGGGATTGCGCCGCCGAATCCTTGGGCACCACCACGCCGTTGCCGCTGCCGGCCGTGCTGCCGGATAGCACATTGATAAACAGACTTTTCTTGCCGGCTTTACGAAATGCCTCGATGTTGAACGCGCCCGGAAAATCGGCCATCGAGCCGATATCCAGTTTGCCGGCCACCATTTCGTTAGTCAACGGCGCGCCGGAAGTAAAGTTGTGCCATTGGATGTCGTATTCGGCGTTTTGATATTTGCCGTCATGCGGCAGATATTTTTCCAACAATTGCAGTTCGCGGATCAACAGGCCGCCGGCGGCGCAGTTGATGGTGGTGTCCTGGGTGCCAATGGCGATGCGGATTTTTTCGGCAACAGCCCCATCGCTGGATAGCAGGCTGAGGAATAGAAGCAGATTGCGTAGTGCTACTTTCATAGGTTGTTGAATGCAAATGACGTTTGTCGGTGGTTTTATGCAGGCGTTTTAGCCGCACTGTCGAAAGGACGGGTGGCGAACGGGTGGGCGGCTTCGTATGCCCGCGACGCGCGCAGCACCAGCGCGTCGTTAAATTGCGCGCCGACGATATGCAAGGCCACCGGTAGGCCGTGGCTATCGAAACCGATCGGCACCGCTGCCGCCGGTTGCTGGGTCAGATTAAACGGCGATAAAAACGGTGCTTCCGGCGCGGTGCCCAGGGCTGGCACCGGTTTTGAGGTAACCGGCGTGACCAGTAAATCGTAGCGCTGGTGAAACCGGCGCAGCGCTGCTCCCAGCGCGGCACGACGTTCATGCGCTTCCACCACCTCGGCCAGGGTATGCTTCTCGGCTTTTGCTATGGACGCCTGTATGGCCGGATCGAGCAGCGCCACGCCGGCGTCGCCGATGTCGCGCCGCAGGCGGATGGCGCGTTCCGCCGCTAGTGCGTCCAGGATGGGGGCGGGATTTTCGAAACCGGGATCGACGTTTTCGATGATCGCCCCTTGCTTGGCTAACTCGGAAACCGCTTTGTCGACCAAGGCTTGAATTTCCGGATCGACCGTCAGATAACCCAACGTCCGGCTGTAGGCGATACGTAAGCCTTTGATGCCATTGTTCAGCTTATCGGTCCAGTTGCGGCCGTCGCTGGGTAGACTGGTCCAATCGCGGACATCCGGTGCGGCAATCACGTTTAACAACAACGCCGCATCGGTGACGGTGCGGGTCAGCGGGCCGATATGGAACAAGCTGCCGTTATGCGCAGCCGGAAATCCGGCCACGCGGCCGTAGGTGGGTTTAAAACCGTACACGCCATTCACGGCCGCCGGCTGGCGAATCGAGCCGCCGCCATCGGTACCCACTTGCAAGGGGCCCAGGCCCAAAGCCGCGGCTACCGCCGCGCCACCGCTACTGCCGCCGCTGGCGTGTTGCCGATCCCAGGCGTTGGGTGTGACACCGGCCAGCTTGGTTTCGGTAAGGCCTTTCCAACCGAATTCAGCGGTCTGGGTTTTTCCCAACAAAATCGCTCCCGATTCGCGTAGCCGGGCGGCGGCCGGACTATCTTCTGTTTGCGGTTTGTCCGAGGTCGCCAAGCTGCCTTTGCGGGTGGGAAAGCCTTGTACGTTTAGTAAATCCTTGAACCCCACCGGCACGCCGTCGAGTAAACCTTGGGGTTTGCCTTTGTGCCAGCGCGCTTCGGAGGCTTTGGCTTGCGCCAACGCATTGTCCGGGTCTACTGCCCGATAAGCATTGAAGTAGGGCTGTAAGGTTTCGATGTGGCTGAGTACCGCTTTGCTGACCTCGACTGGCGAAGCGGCTTTACGCTTATACAAGTTGAGCAATTCGTTGGCACTAACTTGTGTTAAATCAGTTGGCATATGGCTATCCCTATTTCCGAGGCGAGAGAGCCTTTGTCAGTCAATTAACATGCCATAGCCTAAGGTGTTGTTTTAACAACAAAGCCGGGAGTTTGTTGGCGCAATATTGTTGATAGGCAAACAGATGCTGTTGCCGGTGTGGTGGCTTGGCAGCTTTAGCAGTGCACAGATTCAGATAGCGAAATATCCGTAACAACCCACAGCGGCTAGCGTTATTCCGACAAACTTGATCTTGTCGGCCAAACTTTGCTCGCCCCAATAATAAAGGCAGCTGGCTTTTTTGCGGCACCAGAAGGCTATCAGGCTATTGCCGGCCCGCCGACAATGACGGGGAATAATGCGCCAAATGAAGTACAAGCCAACCAGGCCTAGCGTACACAGAATGTAAAAAACGATGACTTGGGTAGTATGCGTATCGGTATGGAATGCATGTTCTATGACATGGTCCAGATTGTATTCGGCGTACTCAAACATCAAGTGCGCCACATGCAAAACCACTTCGAAAACATGATGGATCAGGCCCATCAGCAGCCCGAATGCGGCATCCGGCATTGCCAGAATTAATAAGGCCAGGCTTAACAGCAGGCCGTTCACGGCCCGCTGTTGTGTTTTGGTTTTGTCGATATGCTTGTTTAACAGCGCCGTGTCTTCAGGCGTCAAATTGACGAATTGGGCGCCGATTAAATACGGATAACGGTCGTTTTCGTAAGGGTTGCTGGGCTTGCAATACACCACCTTACAGCAGGTCATGATTGCGGTCATATTGGATAACAGCAATATTCGCAGCATTAGATAATCGCCGGCTTGCAGCGGCTCTTGTGCAGTAAAAGCGATACCGCTGGCGCTGATATTGACGTTGAGCGTGTCGTTTTCCCTGCTTTGCGAATCGGGTAGCGCTTGAGGCGAGACGGTATCGGGCGGATTGCTGTTGCCGAGTAAATCATGGAAATTTTCCGGCGCTTGCATTTGTCCATCATGATCAAGCTTGCGATAGAACAGATTGGCTTGCTCGTGGATGCGAAAAGCCACTCTGCGATTCAATTTCTTGCCGTTTACCTTAGCCATATTCATCAAACCCTAAAAATCGCCTGTTACGTACTGTCGATGATAGTCCAAGACCGTAAACTCTCAATCCGCATGAAAATAACCCGGACGCAGATTGGCGCGTTTGCTCAGGTGTCGTCTTTACTGACCCACTGTTTTACGGCAGGCGCCTGGTAACTGACATAGCGGTCCAGCAACAAATTTGGGTCGGACTCGACCATTAACATGCCGCGGTGATGCGGTTTGACGAATTGCTCCGCCGTGACGTGATCCAGAAAGCTGATTAAGGCATCGTAATAACCCGCCACATTTAACACGCCGCAGGGCTTTTGGTGAAAACCTAGCTGCGCCCAGGTCCAAATCTCGAATAACTCTTCAAGCGTGCCGATACCGCCGGGTAGAGCGATAAAACCGTCCGCCAGTTCGGCCATCAGCATTTTTCGCTCGTGCATGGATTGGGTGACGTGTAATTCGGAGAGGTTAGGATGGGCGACCTCCTTGTGCGCCAAGGCTTTGGGAATAACGCCGATGGCCTGACCGCCGAGCTTTAACACCTGATCCGCCACCGTGCCCATGATGCCAATCCCGGCGCCGCCATAAATCAAGCGAATGTTGCGGCTGACCAGGGCTTGGGCCAGCGCCTGCGCGGCCTCGCCATACGCATCAAGCCGGCCGGGACTGGAGCCGCAATAGATGCAAATGCTGTTTATCGTTGTCATGTCGGGTATGCCGGAGAATTAGGGTGGCTTATATTCGGTGGAAAACCATGACGCGGCAAGACGAATTTTACTGCCGCCCCATGCTCGGGCAACAGCTGGCATGGTCGCTCAGCGGTGGTTACTGATAGAATTAGGCTTTTTAGTCAGACAGCCATCATGCGCCTAATCAGGGGTTTAAATCATCTTGAGCCGTTACGCGACGGCTGTGTGTTGACCATAGGCAACTTCGACGGTCTGCATCTTGGACATCAGCTGGTAATCGAAAAGCTGGCGGAGCACGGCCGGCGTTTGCAATTGCCAACGGTGGCAATGGTCTTTGAACCTCAACCGTTGGAGTATTTCCTCGGCGACCATGCGCCATCCAGACTGACCCGGTTGCGCGAAAAAACCATTCAGTTTGCTAAATTACCGGTCGACGAATTACTGGTTTTACCCTTTAACCGCAGCCTGGCCGATTGCGATGCGGAGCATTTCATTCGCGACATTTTGGTCGAGCGCGTGCGCGTCAAGCATTTGGTGGTCGGGGACGATTTTCACTTTGGTAAGGCGCGGCGCGGCAATTTTGCGCTGTTGCAGCATCGCGGCCAGGAGTATGGTTTTGCGGTGGAAGATAGTCATTCTTTCGAGCTGGCCGGTTTGCGAGTTAGCAGTACGCTGATTCGCGATGCCCTGGGCGAAGGCCAATTGGAGCAGGCCAAGCTGATGCTGGGCCGGGATTATTCGGTCTGCGGCCGGGTGGCGCACGGCGACAAGCGGGGCAGGGAGTTGGGCTTTCCGACGGCCAATGTGCGGATGTTTCGGAAAAATACGCCGGTCGTCGGCGTATTCGCGGTGACGATGACCGGTTTGAATGGCAACGAGTACCAAGGAGTCGCCAATGTCGGCACCCGCCCCACCTTCGACGGTGGCGCTAAAGTGGTCTTGGAAACGCATTTATTCAACTTCAATCAAGACATTTATGGGCATTACGTGGAAGTGCATTTTAAAAAGAAGCTGCGCGACGAAATCCGTTTTGCCTCGCTGAGCGAATTGAAACTGCAAATCAGCCGGGATGTCGAACAGGCTCAGCAGTTTTTCAGTGAAACATTGGACATGAAATGATTAACTCCGCAAACTTCCCGGCATCGCCTTGTGTCCGTAACTGTTGTCTGAACGACGAGGATATTTGTTTGGGCTGTTACCGCTCACTGGATGAAATCCGCCTGTGGTCTAGCGCGGACACGCAGACTCGCGAACTGTTTTTGCAGCAGGCTGCCGAGCGGCGCAGCAAGATTTTGCAAGCCACTCGGTTGAGGTCTGCTTATGTCGAACAGTTGCCGAAAGCTTAAGCGCTACGCCGCCTTTGTAATATCGGCCTGACATCCAGCCAAGCCGCGATGCTTATATAAGTAGCCAAGCCCAGGCTACCGGCCAGCCAGACATTCACCTGATAAATATCCAACACGTAGCGGTTGGCAAAATATAGCGCCAAACCCAATGCAAAATAGCCGGCTATTTTACCGAGCGGATAACTCACCGGATAATAGCGCCGGCCCAAAGCCCAAGAGCAAACCACCATAAACAAATAACAAGCCAGCGTTGCCCACGCCGAGCCGACATAGCCCCAAACCGGTATCCAACAGATATTCAAAACAATCGTCAGACCTGCTCCTGCCAGCGACACCCAGGCGCCCAGGCCGGTGCGGTCGCTCAGTTTGTACCAGACTGACAGATTGACATAAATCCCCAGCAGCAGATTAGCCATCAGTAATATCGGCACCACGTCCAGGCCGGCGCGGTACTCCTCGCCGATAAAATACTTGAACAGGTCGATGAACAGCGTCACCACTAAAAAGATAAACACCCCGGCGATGACGAAATACTGCATCACCAACGCATAAGCCCGCTTGGCATCGGCGCGGCCGGCATAGGAAAAGAAAAACGGTTCGCCGGCGTAGCGAAAGGCCTGCACGAACAGGCTCATCAAAATCGACAGCTTGTAGCAAGCGCCGTAAATCCCCAGCATCTTCAGGTTGGTGGACAAATCGTAAGGCAGCAAGACTTTCAGAATCGCCCTATCCAGCATCTCGTTGACCATGCCGGCAAAGCCGATGATGACCATGGGCAGGGAGTAACGCAGCATCGGTCCGAGCACGCGCGGGTCTAGCTGGAAACGCACCGCGCGAAATTGCGGCAGTAACAGCAGCAGCTTGCATACGCTGGCAGCCAGATTGGCTAAAAATATGTAACCCACGCCCAGTTTAGGGTCGTAATAAGCGGCCAGCTCGCTATCAGGCCAAAGGCTTTGCAACTTGGGCCAGACCAGCAAAAACAATAGATTCAAGCCGATGGCGATGAATATCTCGGTCATTTTGATGCCCGCAAAACGCCAGGCCCGGTTCTCGGCGCGCAATCGGGCAAACGGCAATGCCGACAGGGCATCCAGCGCCAGAATCCAACCGAACCACAACAAATACTCCGGATGTTGCGGATATTGCAGCCAGTCCGCCAATGGCTGTTGCCAATAGTAGATTGCTGCGATGAAACCGAGATTGGCGATCAGCAAAAAGCTTAAAGCGCCGCGGTAAACCTCGTCGCCGCTAAACTCCGGCCGCTGCCGAAAGCGGAAATAACCGGTCTCCAAACCTAGCACCAACAACACCGCAAAAAATCCGGCATAGGCGTAAAACTCGGAGACCACGCCGTATTCGCCGGCGCTGAAGGTGTAGGTGTACAGCGGCACCAGCAGATAATTCAAAAAACGGCCGACAATACTGCTGAGACCGTAGATGGCGGTTTGGGAGACGAGTTGGCGTAGTGAGCTCAAAAGCAGTTGGATCCAAAGAATGATAAGACCTCTCGTTGAGGTCTAAGGTAGCCATATTGTAAGGTAGTTACCGGCTTACCGCTCTACACGACACAGCCGACTGTCGGGGCTACGTTTATTCTGCGCAGGCTAAACTTTGCTCGATCAGGACTTTCGCTGCGGCGGCGGCGGTGCGCATTGCCCCGGATTCTCGGCGTCTCTGTTCGCTAACCATGGCCCCGGAAATCAGCATTGCCAATTGTTGGGACAGTGTTTCCGGATCCCGCGCGCCGGCTTGTCGGGCTAAATCTGTCAATACTTGTTGAAAGGTGTCGGAAAACTCGGCGGCGGCCCGTTGAACAGGATTGGCGGCCTCGGCAAATTCGGCAGCCGCATTGATAAACGGGCAGCCGCGAAACTCCGGGCTGGATGATAATTCATCGAATACCGCAAACACCGTCAGCAACTTTTGCTTGGGTTCGCTGGCGCGCTGTTCCATACCGATAAGGATACGATTCAGCATGGCCTCTCTGCTTTTGCTTAGATGTGCCAATACCAGATCGTCTTTTGACGGAAAGTACTTATACAGACTCATTTTGGTGGTGCCAGCGGCTTTTACTATTGCATCGACGCCGGTGGCCTTGATGCCTTGGCTGTAAAACAACGCAGAGGCGGTTTGCAAAATGTGATCTTGGAGATTTCGGGCCATAATTTAAGTACCTGGAAAAAACAGCTTGCAACTATACAGACCGGTATGTATTATTTCAATAGACTGACCGGTCTGTTATAGCGCAGTCTTTAATTCAACTACTGGAGATTATTCGATGATTACTTTGTACGGCGTGGCAATCAGCAACTATTACAACAAAGTCAAATTTGCGTTGATGGAAAAGGATATAGCATTCATCGAAGAGTTTACCCCACCCAGCCAGAGCGAAGAATTGTTACTGCGTTCGCCGTTGGGAAAAGTCCCGTTCATCAAAACCAGCGACGGTTATCTATCCGAATCGCAAGCGATACTGGAGTATCTGGAAGACGCATTTCCAGAACATCCGCTGTATCCGGCCGATGCTTATGAGCGCGGCAAATGCCGGGAGTTTATCCAACATCTTGAATTGAACGTCGAACTGATTGCGCGCCGCCTGTATGGGGAGTTTCTGTTCGGCAACACCGTATCGACAGAAACCAAGGACGAAGTCAGAGCCAAGCTCGATACCGGATTAAAGGGCTTAGCCAAACTGCTGAAATTATCGCCCTATGCCCTGGGCGACCGTTTTAGTACGGCAGACATCGTGGCTTGGCCGCATCTGCAATTGGTGGGCTTTGCCACCCAAAAAATCTACGGGGAGAATTTGGTGAATACGCATATTCCGGGCATTGAAGCTTATATACAACTAATCGAAAGTCGCCCGCACGCGCAAATAGTGGGTGCCGACCGGGCAAAGGCGTTAGAAGCCTTTTTTCGGAATAAATAGTCCCCGCTCTGCTATTCCTCAGGTGATTTAGCACAAGACCCTCTTATCACTTTCTGGCATTAAGCCGTCGGCGTAATGATGCCGGCGGCCACTCCATAGTGATTTGCGTATTCCGATCAAATCAGTCAAGGCGGACCGACCGAGTGGAGTCCCTGCTGTGCTAGGGCTTCGGCGCCTGCTATTCAGGACATTTACGCATAGACCAATTCAGAATTAATTGTCTATACTTCGCTTCCTAACGGCTATCACAATTTGTTTTCGAACATTTAGCGGGAGCCAAGCTCCGCAACCTTCAATTTAGGAATTTACTCATGCGACTATTAGCCACTGAACCCGCCAGTATTGCGAAAATTTTGGATGCCAGTATCAAACTTTACTCGGCCTGCTTCAGCAGACTATGGGGCATTCTTTCAATACTTGCCGTGCTGTATATCGCCATGGGTTTGCTGACTGCGACTTTGCAGCCCGATCCGGCCGCACCACAGACTGCGGCGCTGGAATTATTGTCTGAGAACCTGTTACTGATATTAGCGTTTGTCATTGTTTTCTCCTTGGTGTCTTTCGTGCTCTATGCCGCCCTTATTTACCGCTTGGATAATCTGACCAATGAACGGGAAGACAGTTTTTCCGAAGCGATAACGGCCGGATTCAGAGCCTTTCCCTCTATGTTCCTCGCCGCGTTCCTGTACATGGTTGTGATAATCGTGGGCTATATCCTGCTACTGATACCGGGCTTGATCTTGACCTTATCGCTGATGTTTTATCTCTATTTCATCGTCATCGACGGCCTTGGCGGCTATAGAGCTCTTAGAGCCAGCCACTCTTTGGTTTGGGGACATTGGTGGCGGACTGCGACAATCTTTACCGTACCGATGATCATCTGGATGGCAGTGATGTTTGCGCTGGGGTTTTTGATGGCTTTTCTGGCGCCGGCAGACAATCAAGTCTTGATGCAGATTTTGATGAATTTATTGTCGGTGTTTTTCATGCCCTATTTTTTCGCGCTGGGTTACGTGCAGTTTCACGACTTAAAGTTGCGTAAATCGGGCAGCGACCTTGCCTCTCGCCTAGGCAGATAATGCGGTTTGCTGCTTTACTGCTGTTGTGTCTGGCCGGCTCATCCCAGGCGCAAGACAACAGCTTACAAGCCTGCCTGAACCTTGCCCGGCAACAATCCGGGCAACAGCTAGATATAAAAAAACACTGTCCGGCTCTGTTCAAGGAATTGGCAAACCAGGGCCTGCTGACCAGTTTCGATCCACCATTAACTGCCGACGTTAGCGCCACGCAACTGGCGCTTTTAGCCGACAGCCTGAATAATTCTGGGACCATCCGCCAGGAAGGCCTGACGCTATTGTTAGCTGAAATTTTGATCACGCCAACCGACGACTCGCAAGCGAATTGGTGGCAAGCCGTCCTGAACTGGCTGAATAGCCTCAAGCCGGCGGACCATGAAGACCAATACCAGCAGTTGCAGCGCTGGCTGGCGGCCTTGAAGCCATCGCAACAAGCGGCAGAGATTATCATCTACGTGTCGATTGCCTTATTGCTGGCACTATCGGCCTGGCTGGTGATTAGCGAGTTGTATCAGGCCGGGGTTTTTCGCAAATTTTCCGGCAAGCGCCAGCCCGTCACTCCCGCCGGTAAGCTGGCTGAAACGCAATCATCGGCTTCGCATCCGGCGATTAAGACCTTAACACCGCAAGAGCAAATCGGCGCATTGCTGGCGCAACTGATAAACGCACTAATCCAGCGCCAACTGCTTCCGGCCGACCCCAGCCTGACCCATCGGCAACTCGTTAGTCATTTTCAACAACAAGCCCGACAAGCGGATTCGGCATTTTCCCGTTTGGTCCGCCAAGCCGAACCCTTGCTTTACGGCCATCGCCCTGTTGATGCGGACTTGGTCGGCAATTACCGGCGCGAGGTGCAGGCGCTATTGGGCAATTTGCGCTCATGAAAGAACGCCTGATTACCCTTCTAACCGCACTGGCGGCATTGGCGCTGGTGATTTTGTTGTTGTCGCCGCGCCATCCCGATGCGCAAAAGCCGCTATCGCTACCGACCAGCGAAGACCGCGGAGCAGATGGTCTGAAAGGGCTTTTTACCTGGCTACAACGCGAAGGACTGAATGTCGTCAGTTTTCGCAAACGCTACAGCGATCTGCATAAGGACAAAACCCTTCCGGAGCGCGGCAATGTGCTGATTGCCAGCATGCCAGCTTCCAAAGAAATCCGAGAAACGGAGTGGCCGGCGCTGGCGGACTGGCTGGAGCAAGGCAACACGCTGATCGTTCTAGGCGCCGTGTATCAACACCCGGGCTGGGCCGCTGCCGAGAATTGCTTTTGCGATGTTAAGGAACTTTTGTCACGCTACGACTGGATCCTGGATTCCGCAGATCAACAAGACGAGCCAAACACCCCGGAAACACAGACGGATAAAACCCTGCAAAGTACCCTAAACACCCTACAAAACAGCCTCAAAGGCGCTCTCCCTCAAGACAGCCAATTGCTTGCTCAATCCTCGCACCCTCTGCTGCAGGGCGTCACCAGCCTACAGACCCAAACCTCGGCAGACTTGTTAAAAGCCGCATGGACGCTGAGCGGCAGCGAACCTGAGAATCTCTCGCTGCGCTTGCTGTCCGAGCGCGATAGCCATCTCACCACCGCCTGGTGGATGAATGCCGGCGCCGGCCGGATCGTGTTGCTGCTGACCCCGGATTTGTTTAGTAACCAGCGGTTGGGGCAAGCAGACAACGCCCGGTTTATCGGCAATTTGCTCAAGCAATCGCTGGCGCCGGCAGGCCGATTGTTGTTCGACGATTACCATTTCGGCTTGTCCGAACTGTACGATCCCGAGCACTTTTTTAAAGACCAACGGCTACATCAAACCTTGTGGTGCTTTGGCATATTCTGGCTGCTTTACGTGGCCGGCTACACCAGCCGCCTGGCGCCGGTGCGCCAAGCCGGCAGTCAACTATCCACCCGGGACTTCATCAAGGTTAACGCCGAATTTTTCGCGCGCCGCCTGAACCAGCCTGTATTGGCCGAGGCCCTGGTCAAGCATCTGCTGGCGGATATTCATGCTCGGCGGGGAATGCGCAGCGAAGCGGAAGTCTGGCTTTGGCTGGAACAGCATAGCCGGGTAAGCAACGATCAGATCACACTACTAAAACGGGCGTTAGCCAAACAACGTCTTTCATTACTGCGTTTATCCAACACTATTACTTACATCAGGACAGTCACGCTATGAGCAACAACGCAGCGCAAAATTTGAATCTCCACCTGCGGCAACAAATAGGCAAGGTGGTATTCGGCATGGATGAGGTGCTGCACGGCTTGGTCGTCGCCTGGATTGCCGACGGCCATGTGCTGCTGGAAGGTGCGCCGGGCCTGGGGAAAACCCTGTTGGCCAAATCACTGGCGCAATTGATGAGCGGCAGTTTCGGGCGCATCCAAGGCACCGCCGATCTGATGCCGTCCGATATTACCGGCCTGCATATCTTCAACACCGAGGCTAACAGTTTCGAATTCGTCCCCGGCCCCTTGTTTAACGAAGTGGTGCTGGTTGATGAAATCAACCGCGCCGGCCCCAAGACCCAATCGGCATTGTTGCAAGCAATGGAAGAAAAACTGGTGACGCTGGATAGAAAAACCTATCCGCTAGCAGAAAACTTTTTTCTGATTGCCGCTCAAAACCCCTTCGATTTCGAGGGCGTTTATCCCTTGCTGGAATCGCAACTGGATCGCTTTTTGGTGCGTCTGGACATTAACTATCCGCAACTGCCGGCGGAGGTGGCGGTGCTCAGGCACTACGATAAACCGGGCGGCGGGCACAGCACGGCGTTGCAACAAATCCAAGCCCTGCCGGAAACGCTGCTGCGGCAAGCGCGCCAAGAGGCCGCCGCTGTTCACGTTGAAGACTGTTTGTACCATTATGCCATCATGCTGGCGGAAGCCAGCCGTAACCATCCGCGTTTAAGCCTGGGCCTGTCGACCCGCGGCGCACTTGCCGTGATGCGCTGCGCACGGGTGGAAGCGGTGCTGGACGGCCGCGATTTCCTGATCCCCGATGACATCAAAGCGGTCGCGCCGCTGGTAGTCGGGCATCGTTTACTGCTCAGTTCCGAAGCCATGCTGGAAGGTTACTCCGCCATCCAAATCTACCGGGAAATCGAAAATCAGGTCGCCGTTCCCCGCAGTGCGGAAGCGAAATAATGTCAATATCGCGTTTGACACTGCTGCTGGCCGGCTTGATTATTCTGCTAGCCATCATCGGAATCTGGAGTGGCGAGCCGCTGCAAGGTTTCTGGCGATGGCCGGCGGCCTTGCTGATAACGCTGATGGCTTGGGAACGCTTCAGGTTGACGGACAATATCGAGTTGCACAGGCAAGTTCCGCCCACTTTGGCACTGGGCGAGTCAGTCGACTACAGCATTCAAGTCTGCAACCGGGCCGGTTCCAAGGTCCGCTTCGAAACCCAAAGCGACTACCCTGCCGCCATTGTCGGCGACAACTCGCTGCAGCGTTGGCTACTGGGCGCGCATGAAACCCAAAGCCGGCAGTTTTCGATTACGCCCACCCGCTTGGGCGGCACCTCCTTGGGCAGTTTGTATGTAAAACAGCTGGGCGCGTTCGGCTTGTGCTGGTGGACGCGGCGGATAGACGACGACATCGCCATGCGGATAGAACCCGCCCGGCTGAACAACTTTGTAGACCTGTCCGGCATGCAGCAGCTTGGTAGCCGCGGCAGTGCCCAGGCTCGCAGTAGCGGCGTCGAGTTTTTGGATTTAAGCGAGTATCGGCGCGGCGATTCCTTGCGCAGCATAGACTGGAAGGCCACGGCCCGGCGCGGCAAGCCCATGGTGCGGCATTTCGAGCGCGAACATTTGCTGGAAATTGCGGTGCTGATCGATTGCGGCTTGAGCAGCCGCCTGCAAAGCGAACACATGGACCGCTTGCATCATTACATCAACGTCGCCGCCAAATTGACGGAATTTGCCAGCTACCAAGGCGACCGGATCGCCTGTCTGGCCTACGCCCAACAAACCGTCGATAAAACGCCGATGGCCGGCGGCATGAACTCGGTCCGGGCCATACGTCAGCTATTGAGCCGGCTCACAGTCTTTAACGAGAACGCCAATGCCCTGAATGCCGCACTGGAGGTCAAGCAACTGCTGAAACGGCGCGGTCTGGTAATTTTTCTGACCGAACTGGAACAGCCGGAAGCCGCTTTGCAGTTGGTTCAAGCCGGGAAATTACTTTCCGCCAAACATCAAGTCCTGGTCGCCACACTGGATGAACCGGCGATTGGCGATGATCTGAAACAAAGCGGGCGCTATTGGCAGGACCCTTATCGGAAATTCGCCATTCTCGAATACCTGCGCGGCCGCGAGTTGACCCGCAAGCGTTTACAGGGCAGCGGCGTAGCGGTAACCAGCGCCACCGCACAGAATCTGGACCGGCAGATACTGGCTTATTACCGGAACAAGCGCGACACCATCGCGGCAGCCTGATGCTAAATACCCGGTACCAACCTGTGTAAACAACTGACCTGTTTTTAATAAGATGATGAATAACACCCTGAATAAACCCGGTTCGTTCCAGGATTATCTGCACATACAATCGGCAGACGGTATGGATTACCAGTTGGAAATTGCCGGAATGGGCGCACGTACCTATGCCTTCGTCATCGATTGGCATATACGGCTGTTGTTGGCGATCAGTTGGGTTGCGATCTGCGGCGTGGCGTTTTTTAACTGGGAAGAACTGCGCAACGTGTTTAAACCGGGACATCCCGGCTATACCGGCCTGATTTTAATCTTGCCGACCCTGCTGATATATTTTTTGTATCACCCGGTGCTGGAAATCCTGATGGCCGGACGAACGCCGGGCAAGCGCATGACCGGGGTTCGCCTGGTGGATTTACAAGGGCATACCCCCGGCATCGGCGCGCTGTTGTTGCGCAATGTGTTTCGCCTGATCGACTCGCTACCCGGCTTTTATTTTCTTGGCCTGGTGGTTGTCGCCTTCACCGGCAAACACCAGCGGATCGGCGATTTGGCGGCGGGCTTGGTATTGGTGTATGACAACGTCGACAAGACCCATTCCTTGCAGCAAATTTCCACGTTAACCCTGCATTCCCGTTTAAGCGGCGACGATCAGACCCTGCTGCTGGATCTGTTGAAACGCTGGGACGAACTGGCCTCCGAACGCCGGATCTTGTTCGCCACACAATTTTTAAGCCGAATCGGCCGCGACATTCCTGAAGCAAGTGGCAAACAGACGCAAGAACAGGCCTTAAAACGGGCTCTGAAAAGCTTGTTAAGCAACTCCTGAGTCGGCGATGCAGCAGTTAAACAACCCATCTCAAGCGCTGTCCCATTGGTTAAATGCCCGGAAAAGCCAATGGGAAAGCCTGGAAAACACTCTTAAACTGACGGCTAGCCGCCGCGACCAGGAAATCAGTGATGCCCGCCAGCTGTTGTCAGGCTATCGCGCCCTGTTGAGCGATTTGTCCTTGTCGCGCCGGGTAAACGGCAAAGCCATGATTACCCGTTACCTGGAAAACCTGTTCTTAAAAGCCCACGAAGAAATCTACCGTCCCGCCAATCATCCTTTGGCGCGGCTGATCGATTTATATCATTGGGAAATACCGCGGCTGGTGCGGGAATTGAAAACCGCAATCTTCAGCGCCTTTGCGCTGTTCGCGCTGGGTATTGCCGGCGGCTGGTGGCTGATTGGCAGCTATCCCGATTTGATCGGTCTGCTGGCCTCGCCGAAGATGATAGACCACGTTCAGAAAGGCGAATTATGGACCGACGGCCTGCTCAACGTCGCGCCGTCCTCGGTATTGTCCCTTAGCATTGCCGCCAACAACATCACGGTGACACTCTTCGCTTTTGGCTTGGGGGCATTCTACGGCGTCGGCACCCTCTACATCATCGGCTTCAACGGTTTCATGCTGGGCGGAATCTTTGCCTTTACCGCCGCTTACCAGCTGGACGGGCGGTTGTTTGCCTTCATCATTGGCCATGGTGTAGTCGAATTGAGCGTCATCATCATCGCCGGCGCGATGGGCTTGCAACTCGGCGAAGCCCTAATACGGCCCGGCGCCCGCAATCGACTGCAAGCGTTTCAGGAAACCAGCATCAGTGCCGGCAAAGTACTGCTTGCGGTAACCCCATTTCTGATTTTCGCCGGGTTGATCGAAGGCTTTGTCTCTCCCGATCAAGCCTTCAATTTGCCGCAAAGAGCGGTAATCGGCTGCTGCAGCGGCATGATATTCTGGCTGATATTGTTGTTCGGCGTACCGGGAAAATCCAGACAGCCGTGACAGTACTTCGCAGCTATTCGGCATAGGCTAATACTGCTTAAGGGATTGCCTTGCCGATAATAGCGATAGCTTGGTTGTTGAAACGATAGGTTGAATTGGAGAGGACGAGGTAGAGGCTTGCGGCTTTTTAAGCTCGGCTAGCGCCAGTCTTGTATTGAAAAGCGCGAGAAATAAGTCTGGCAAAAGCGGCGCGGACGGGCCTGTGAGGACGCCGGCCCGCGCCTTCTAAAGCTTAAGCTTCGTAGTTGGCGCTGGCGAATTCCCAGTTAACCAAGGCCCAGAACGCTTCCAGATATTTAGGACGCAGATTGCGGAAATCGATGTAATAAGCGTGTTCCCAAACATCGCAAGTTAACAACGGCGTTTGGCCGGCGGTCAACGGGCAACCGGCGTTGCTGGTGCTAACCAGTTCCAGACCGCCTTTATCGTTTTTCACCAACCACGCCCAGCCTGAGCCGAAAGTGGTGACTGCGCATTTGGTGAATTCTTCTTTGAATTTCTCGAAAGAACCGAAAGTTCTGTCAATGGCATTTGCCAAACCACCGGTAGGTTCGCCGCCGCCGTTGGGAGACAGGCTGTTCCAATAAAAGGTGTGGTTCCAGATTTGCGCTGCGTTGTTGAATACGCCGCCAGAGGATTTTTTCACGATCTCTTCCAGGGACAAGCCTTCAAACTCAGTGCCGGGAACCAGATTATTCAGGTTGGTGACATAAGTTTGGTGATGTTTGCCGTAGTGAAATTCGATCGTTTCTGCGGAAATGTGCGGCGCCAATGCGTCTTTTGCGTACGGTAATGCAGGTAATTCAAAAGCCATCTTTATTCTCCAGATTGATTGAACAGCAGCAGTGATTAGGCGCGGGCTTACCGCCCAAACCTAATTACCAAGCATTATAATAAAGAATTATTGCTTAACACTACCTAATCTAAGGAAAACAACGATGGCACTTGAGGTTGAACATAAGTTTTTGCTGGCGAACGACGACTGGCGCGGCGAAATCGATCATTCCGTACACTACAAACAGGGCTATTTAAGCAGCAGCCCGCTCAGTTCGGTGCGCGTGCGAATTTCCGACAAGCAGGCTTGGCTGAATATCAAGAGCGCCACTATCGGCAACCATCGTCAGGAGTTTGAGTATGAAATCCCGTTGAATGACGCCAACAGTATTCTCGACGAGCTATGCCATAAGCCGTTAGTGGAAAAAATCCGTCATTTTGTCTATCGCGACCGGCATGTTTGGGAAATTGACGAATTCATGGGCGATAACCAAGGTTTGATTGTCGCTGAGATCGAATTGTCGACAGTAGGAGAGGCCTTTGTTAGGCCGGACTGGGTCGGCATGGAAGTTACCGACGACATACGCTATTACAACAATAATCTCTGCAAGTATCCGTTCAAGGATTGGGATAAATAAGCGGCAACAATCCAAATAGGCGATAAAAGTTGCCGTTTTCTGAGGTTTGCGGCGTTTGTTGCAAAACTGGGACAAGATATTCGCAGAATCGCTACAGCGCTACAAATGCATACCTAGCCTGCCTCACTAAAGCCTAGCGCTTAGCGAATTTTTGCGATAGGCAATACTTTGTTAAAACAATAATTTAAAGGACGTATTGAAATCCAAAATGCAATGCTCTATATTGAATGTATGAGCAAAGCTACTTTTGTTGTTTTATTGATACTTTTTGCCGGTCCGCTGCATGCATCGGAACTGGCGACCGCTATTGCCCGTTTGGAAAGCGAGTGGGCCAACGTTTATTATCAAAGCGACGAAACCCGGCAAAGACAAACTTATCCGCAATTACTGGAAACAGCCGCGGAATTAACCAAACGCTACCCGAATGCCGCCGAGCCGAAAATCTGGCAAGCGACGATTATCGCCACCAATGCGGCGTTTCAATCTTCGTTGAGCGCCTTGTCCAGCCTGCAAACCGCCAAGACACTGTTGGAAGAAGCCATCGCCCAAAATCCCAATGCGCTGGATGGCGCGGCCTATGTCACGCTGGGCACACTGTATTACATGGTGCCTGGCTGGCCGGTATCTTTTGGGGATAATCAGCTTGCGGAGCAAATGTTGAAAGCCAGCTTGAAAATCAACCCCAACGGTATCGACGCCAATTACTTCTACGCCGATTATTTGCTGCAACAGGATCGCAGCGCGGAAGCTGAGGAATATTTGCACAAGGCCGTCCAGGCCCCGCTGCGCAAACAGCAAGTATTTGCCGATACCCAGTTGCAAAACGAAGCCAAAATGGCGCTCGCACACACCCAGCAACGTAAATCCAACGCCGGCAAAAATAAATTTCAATCGTTGTTCACTTCCGCGACAGCCGACTAAATCCGCCTGGCCCGTTTGCCTTTGGCTGTAGAATAACCCTACTTTCAAAACAGGCCACGACTGGCATTTATGAAAAAAACCATTTTCGGACTGTCCTCGGTATTTTTTTTACTGTTTTGTACGTCCAGCACCGCTGGCACACCCGCAGCAAACCAGCCGCTGGAACCAGTAGCGCTGCAATTGAAATGGTTTCACCAGTTCCAATTTGCCGGTTATTACGCAGCTATCGAGCAAGGCTATTATGCCGAGGAAGGCTTGCAGGTAGAGATACGCGAGCGCAATCCTGACCAGGACTACGTAGAACAAGTCGCATCCGGGGGAGCCGAATACGGCATCGGCGATTCCGGCATCATCGCCCAGTATGCCAACGGCAAGCCCATCGCGGCCCTAGCCGCCCTATTTCAGCACGATGCGCTGGTGCTGTTCAGCAAACAAGCTTCCGGCATCGTCAGCCCCTACGAAATGGCCGGCAAGCGCATCATGTACGATGTGGTCGGCGAGAATAATGCGCAGATACGCGCCTTACTCGCCGAAGCCAATCTAAACGAAAGCCGCTATCAAAAAGTTGCCGAGACCTTTAACAACGCCGACTTTATTGCGGATAAAGTCGATGTGATGTCCGGCTATATCACCGACCAGCCATTCAGCTTTCGCGCCGCCGGCATCAAATTCAATATTATCAATCCGCAAAATTACGGTATCGACTTTTACGGCGACTTGCTTTTCACCAGCCACAACGAGCTACAACAACATCCCGGCCGCGCGGAGCGCTTCCTCCGGGCCAGCCTGAAAGGCTGGGAATATGCGCTATCTCACCCCGATTGGCTGATCGAGCTGATCCAGCACAAATATCCAAGCAAACTCAGTCCGGAGCAACTGCGCTACGAAGCCGAGGAAACCCGTAAGCTGATCATGCCGGACTACATCCCGCTGGGCCAGATAGAAGCTGCCCGCTTACGCCGGGTAGCCGACATTTATGCCAACCTGAAATTAGCGCCTCCTTTAAGCGACGGCCAACTCAATGAGTTTGTCTACGGCGGCAAACAATCCGCCGATTTGCCATTGAACGACGCGGAACGGCAGTGGCTGGCCGAGCATCCAGAAATTCGGGTGGGCATAGACAGGAATTTTCCGCCGTACGAATGGCTGAATGCGGCTGGCGAGCATCAAGGCATGGTTGCAGAACACCTCAAGCTAATCGAGCAGAGATTGGGCGTGAAGTTCGTCCTGATCATGGACAAATCCTGGCAGGAAGTGCTGGACATGGCCAAACGCGGCGAACTGGACATGCTCGCCGGGGTGACCAAAACCCCGGATCGCGAGCAATATTTAAGCTTTACCCAGCCTTATATCAGCACGCCGACGGTGATCATCGGCGACAAAAGCAGTGCTTATATCGATTCCCTGCCACTACTGACGGGGAGACGGGTCGCTATCGAACAAGGGTATTTTGTGCAGGAATTGCTGAGCAGAGACTACCCAGGAATACAGTTGCTGACAGCCCCCTCGGTGCAAGAAGCGCTGAATCTGCTGGCCGAAGGCAAGGTGGATGCTTATATCGGCGATGCGGCTTCGGCTAGTTATGTGATCAAACAACAAGGCTTATTGAATCTGCATATTGCCGGCCAACCTGGCTACGTCAACGAAACCCGGATGGCCGCACTCACATCTCAGCCGCACTTGCGGTCGCTACTGGAGAAAGCTCTGTCCAGTATCAGCCAAGCCGAACATGACGCCATTATTAACCGCTGGATGGCTTTGAAGGTCGAGCAAGGCATTCAACTGGACGCGCTATTGAGATCCGCCGCCGTTGCGCTGCTGGCCCTGTTGTTTTTCGTCTATTGGGTGTTCAGGCTGCGTAAGGAAATCAAGGCTCGCAAACGTAGCGAGGCCGACCTGGCGCGGCTTTACACCAATATGTCGCTGGGCTTTGCGCTACATCAGGTAATACGCGACGACAGCGGCAAAATCGTCGATTATCGCTATCTGGATATCAACCCGGCCTTTGAAAAAATGACCGGCATTGCCCGCGAGAACTGGATAGGCAAAACCGTGAAGCAGGTTTTGCCGAATACCGAGGGAGCCTGGATCGCCAGTTTTGACGGGCTGGATACCAGTGGCGAGCCGCAACATTTTGAAAACTGTGTGACCGATCTGGGCCGCTGGTATGCCATCGATAGCTATAAAGCCGGCCCCGACCGTTTCGTCGTGTTAGTCCAGGATATTACCGAGCGCAAACAGACCGAACTGGCACTAAAAGAGAGCGAAGAACGCTTTCGGATCAGCCAAATCTATGGCGGCGTCGGTATTTGGGAAGCAGATTTGTTGAAAAACCGCCAGTTCTGGTCGGAAATCGTCACAACTGAATTGGGTTTTCCGCATAAGCCACTCAATACCTGGAATGATTTCCTGGAAGTGGTTTGTCCGGAGGATAGGCCTTTAATTTTGGAAGCGACCCGCGAGCACCTTGAACGCGGCGCCAATTACGATGTGGAGTACCGCATCCAAACCCCTAACGGCGAAAAGCGCTGGATGCGCTCGGTGGGCCAGGTCGAGCGCGACGGTAACGGCAAACCGGTGCGGATGCGCGGGATTGTCCATGATGTTAGTAAACGCAAAGCGGCCGAGGAAAAACTACGGCTGTCGGCGCGGGTCTTTTCGGACGCCCACGAAGGCATCATCATTACCGACCTCAACGCCTGTATCATCGATGTCAACGCCGCCTTCACGGACATCACCGGCTACAGCCGCGAGGAAGCATTGGGACAAAATCCCAGCTTTCTGAAATCCGGCCGGCAAGCGCCGGAGTTTTACGAAGCCATGTGGGCGATCATAAACCAGACAGGGCATTGGCAAGGCGAAGTCTGGAATCGGCGGAAAAATGGGGATTTGTATGCCGAACTGTTAACGGTTTCGGCTTTGCGCGATGACACCGGCAATATCATCAATTATCTGGGCTTGTTCTCGGACATCACCGAGAGTAAACAGCAGCAGCAGGCGCTGGAAGTGCTGGCGCATTTCGACCCGCTTACCCAATTGCCCAATCGCGCCCTATTTGCCGACCGCTTTGCCCAGGCTATCGCCCACAGCAAACGCGCCGAATCGCTGTTGGCGGTGTGTTATCTGGATTTGGACGGATTCAAGCAGGTTAACGATAACTTCGGCCACGAAACCGGCGACCAGTTATTGGTGGAAGTCGCCAAACGCATCAAGTTAAAGCTGCGCGAAGGCGATACGGTTTGCCGGCTGGGCGGCGACGAATTTGCGTTGTTATTTGAAAACTTGCAATCGGTGCAGCAATGCGAGGATGCCTTGACCCGCATTCATCAGGCCATGGCCGAACCGTTCGAGTTAGAAAACCGCCATGTGCGGATTGCCGCCAGTAGCGGCGTGACCATCTATCCGCTGGATTTGGAAGATCCGGATATTCTATTGCGCCACGCCGACCAAGCCATGTATCAGGCCAAATTGGATGGCCGCAACCGCTATCGGATTTACGATCATTTGCCGGGACAATCGAGCAGCATCAATCATCGCCCCAGCCGTTTGGAGCAAGCCTTGGCCGAAGTCGGCCAAGCGCTGATGGATAACCAGTTTTGCATGTACTACCAGCCCAGAGTCAATATCAAAACCGGCGAAGTGGTCGGCGCGGAAGCGCTGATCCGTTGGCATCATCCGCAACGCGGCGTATTGCCGCCGGCCGAATTTCTGCCCATAGTCGAAAACACTACCTTGGAAATTGACCTGAGCAACTGGGTGCTACGGCAAGCCTTTAAACAATTGCAGGTCTGGCACGATCTCGGCCTGAATCTACAAGTGAGCGTGAATATTTCCCCGCGCCATCTGCAATGGCCGGATTTCATCAAAACCCTGGAAACTTTACTAACGGAATACCCGCAAATTCCTTCCTGGCAATTGGAATTAGAAGTATTGGAGAGTAGCGTACTGGAGGATTTGATCTCGGTTGGGGAGACGCTGAAACAATGCTTTCACGACCTGGGCGTACCCTGTGCGCTCGACGATTTCGGCACCGGTTATTCGTCGCTGGCGCATTTGCGGCATTTGACCATCAATACGGTAAAGATCGATCAGAGTTTTGTCCGCAACATGATAGACGACCCGGATGACATGGCCATCGTCGAAAGTGTGATTGCGCTGGCTAAAGCCTTCAAACGCGAAGCGGTTGCCGAAGGCGTGGAAGATATAGAACACGGGATTTTTCTGATCGATTTGGGATGCAGCATCGCCCAAGGTTCCGCCATCGCCGAAGCGATGCCGGCCGACGCGCTGTTGACTTGGGTCAACAGCTATCGCAACCCTCAGGCCTGGACCGATTGCGCCAGACTTTCGCTGACTAATTGGCAAAACCAATTGGAATTACTGAAACTTCAGCAGCAGTATTGGTTGCGCCGTCTGGAACAATGTCTGCATCCCCCAACCGGCAGCAGTCCGCGCTGGCCTATCCTGAACTCGAAAAAATCGCATCTGGGTAGATGGCTGGAACGGCTCAAACACGAACGCGGCATTGATGCGCGCTTACTGGAACAACTGGAGCGGGCCCAAGCCCGGCAACAAATCCTAGCGGAACAACTCCAACGTCATCGGCTGGACGGCAGAAACGGCGACAGCGCAGATTTCAGCCAATTACGCGAAGTCAATCTGCAAATAGTGCAGCTACTGGAGCGCCTAGAACCCGCGGCTTAAGCCTGTTCTGATCACCCCCAGCAAGCTGCCGATACAACGCCAGGCGGATTTTGAACCCGTTAGACCAGCCACAATCCGCCTGACGAAACAAACACTTGACGGGCCACCTCCACATGCTTAAGGGCAAAGCCACAAGGCTTGCGCGAATCGCTTATTAGCCTGCACACGAGGCTTTCAGGTTTGGGGTTGCGCCCATTTGGTTTAGCCGAATCGCTTTTTACCTGGCCCGCAACGTTATCGTGGCTTGCGGTTAAAGCAATTTGCTATCGGCGAACACTGTTTCTGCTTACGCGCTTGCCCAGACAGCTTTGCGATTGAAGCAATTTGCCTTGCACGAACGGCTAAATGGCTTGCGCGCAAGGTTGAGTAGGCTTGGGTTTGAACCAAATTGGCGAAGCCGAATAGCTTTTTGCCTCGCGCGCAAAGTTATATTGGCTGGCAATTAATGCGATTTGCTATGGGCGAGAACGGTATTTGCTTGCGCGCTTGCTTGAGCCAGTTTGCGATTGCAGCTATTCGCCTTGCGAGCATAGCATTTTGGCTTGCCGCCATTCCACATTGCTTATCGGTTAAGGCTAAAAGGCATTCGGGAAGGGCAAAAAGCCTGGCGTGAGTAGCGTTAAAGCTCAGCGGTATAGCACTGCGGTCGGCCGTCCCCCGCGGCCGGTTGCAAACTCCACCGTCAAGCTTAGCCGGCGGTTGGTTCGACTTTGCTCTTGGCGCCGCGATTGAAGCGCACCGCCATCGCTTGCCGTAGCGTTTCCAAAGCCGCGCCTTTGCCGGCGATTTTTAAAGAAGCGTAGGCGTCCAGGCAAAAGCTATAAATATCGCTGCCCAGCGCCATGTCGGTATCGTCGCCGCGCACCTGCAAATCCCGCAGCCGATGCAAGCGCGGCCGGAGTTGATCCAGACTGGTCATGTCGGCTTGCGCCTCAGGCATGTTCAGATTGGGCGGAATCGCCTGAGCATTTTGAGCCGCCAGCAGCATAGTCTGCCGGCAGAACGCTTCAGTCTTATCGCCCATCTTCAAAATATTGCGGCGCTGGTCGGGCGACAGCGATGCAAAGCCGGCGAAATGGGTTTCCAGGGTATTCAAAGCCGCGTCGATCTCCGCCAGCGCGGCGTCAGTGAACGTTAAAGATAATAAGTTCTGACTCATCTTAATCTCCTACATGGTTGCCGAATACGCGAACCGGCAAAACCAGTCCGCAGAGAAAAAGCGTAGGCTATTTTTCTAAAAAGGAGTGATTTTATATGTTAGATACGGGTGTTTTTATTTGGTAAGGTGCGTAGTCTGGATGAAGCGGAATCCGATTGAACTGCAAATTTCCATGGATTACTTTGATCCTGTCTGACCGGCCGCCCTCAGAAGGGGAAAGCACAAAGCAGCCATAAGCGCTGGACGAATTCAAGAGTGCCAATCGCAAATGCCTACAAAGGCAAGCGTAGGGTGTGGAGAGTTTACGAACCGCCACACATCGCGACCGATGCGCTTCACGCTGTTCAGCACATCTTGTATGCCATTGTCAGCGGCGGTAAGCGCTCTGGCGTACAAATCGGCCCTTAATCCGATTTTCTCGGCCAGCACGGCATTGTCAGGATGGCCGTCTTGCCACAGTTGATCGAAAGTCTGTATAACTTGGCTGAGACTCGCGCCATTGTTTAAGCCCCCTGTGCCTGCGGAGTTGAACAGATAGGCATGGTCGATTGTAATCGGCAAATTTCGTTCCTGGACCAGCATCGTAAACGCGGTGGCCAAGTGGCCGCCCAACGAATAGCCGGTGAGGGTGACATGCGCACCGGCAGGCAAATTTAAGCCTTGAAACCATTTCATCATGTCGCTGATCTGACCGAAGGCCCAGCCGTAATCGCTGATCGAGTTGTTGGTGCCGAAGCTGTCGCGAATGTTGTCGTCGACGAATTCGGTGCTGCGGAAGGAGATGACGTATTCGCCGTCCGTACTTTTGAACAGCGTGCCGCTGAAGCCAGTGTCGGTGTTGGCTTGTTGGGCGAGGACTGTCCAATCGGCTTTGAAAGCCTCTATTTCGGTTGTGGTGAGTTTGCTGGTGTGGGTGTTGCCGTTTATCAAGGCCTTCTCGTATTCGCCTTGAGGCATGCCCGGAGTTAAGAGGTTGCCGAATTCGTCGGTCAGAAATGCCTCCGCTACCACCTGCAGTCGCATGTATTTCAAATAGCTTGTGATTGGCGATTCAATCATGGATTATCTCCTTGCTTGGATGAAGTATTTTGAAAATAAAACCAGGTTTATTATTTGCCGGTGAAAACCAACTTGGGCACGACCAGCCTTTTCCTCTCATAGCGTGAGCCCATGGTTGCCGGGAGGAGCCACTAGCACCGCCGCCACCGTCATGCAGATAGCCGATGCGCTGTCCCAGCAACTCGCCGGTTCCGAGATCGATCACTTTCAGCGAGCTACCGGCGATCCACATCTTGCGTTCTTCCGGGGTTTCCAGATCATCGTAGGTCACGCCGTAGCGCGGCGGCGGATTGCCGGCCGGTTCTCGGCTCAATACGAATTCGACGCGGACGCCGTCTATCCAATCAACCGGCTCCAGCATCTCTCGCGGGATATATCCCCACTTACGGATCAGTTTTCGCCATCTATCCCAATCATTGGTATCGACCTTTTGCCAACTGCCGGTGTAGCGGTAACGTCGATGGTCCGAGGGGTCGATGGCTTCGACGTAGCGGAATGCCGGTAATGGTTTGATGTTTTTGACATCTTCAATTGGAAATCTGTCGGAAATCGCTTTGTCACGCAGGAAAGATGCTATATAGCCGTCGAAGCTCATATAACCGACCGCATGGTCGTTTTTATAAAGCCCGCTTTTGTCGAAATCCCCGAGACTTTCATACGGACTCTTGGCATCGATGCTGTACTGGCTGATGCCGGAACTTTCATCGAACTCAAGCTTCATCAAAAACACGCCGTCGACATCGTCAACCGAGCGATAAATCTTCTCGCCCGCGCCCTTACACAGTTCGTGATAGCGATCCAAGGCCTTGGTCATGGTGGCGAGCTTGGTGTCGATTGCTTGTTGTTTCTGTGAGCGATGATTGGCGAAGTAACCGGTTGGCAAAACCAGCAACACCGTCAATTCCAACACCACGGCCAAGTAGCGGTATCTGCGCTCGCGCAGCCAGCGCCAAGTGGCGGACACGGTGAGCCAGACCACGATCAAATAAGCCGCCAGGGTGATCAACAACGCCACAAATTTGAACGGTCCACCCGCCCCCAACAAAACCAGCCAAGTCAATATCTCAACCATATTTAGAGTGCTCTGGAATGTGCTTGTAGCATTTGACGAAGGTCGGGATGCGTATGTGGCGAGTTATCCATTTCGTGCGTTCATCCCTGATTTGTAGATGGGTTAAATAAGACCGTAAGGCGCAATAGCCCACGGGGATTGCTGTTAGTATTGAAGTATTCAATTTATATTAATCTCAGTTATTCCCGTGATCATCCAGGGCCGTAGGGTGGATAAGCGAAGCGCCATCCACCTATTTAAAAATCTTCTATTCTTGGTGGATGGCGCCTCGCTTATCCACCCTACAACTTCCGAAATTTGAATGGTCAATTTAAATTTCAAACCGACATTCAAGAATAAATATACCAATTTCCGCTCGGAGTCGATCGACCTTCCCCCGTCATCATCTAACTAGATGTTCAACGACTAGACCGCAACTCGCAAAAAAGGGTTTGCCGAACCCGACAAACCCTTAAATTCAAACTGAACAAACACAGAATCCGTTCCGTCAAATCCTCCGCTATTCCACCGTCACCGACTTGGCTAAATTGCTCGGCTGGTCGACGTCGGTACCTTTGAGTACGGCGACGTGGTAGGACAGCAGGACCGTAGGGTGGATAAGCGCAGCGCCATCCACCTAATTTAAAATTCTTCTACTCTATGGCGGATGACGCTACGCTTATCCACCCTACAACTTTCGTTATTTGAATATCAAACCGGCGTGCCGGATTAAATACACCAATTTCCGCTTGGGTCCGATCTCTCCTCCCGGTCGTCGGAAAATTCAAAACACAACGAGCAAATCACAGCCAATAAAAAAGGATTTGCCGAGACTTAACCCGACAAACCCTTAAACCCAAACCCAACATATTCGGAATCCATTCCGTCGAATCTTCCGCTATTCCACTGTAACCGATTTTGCGAGGTTCCGTGGTTGGTCTACATCGGTACCTTTCAGTACGGCGACGTGGTAGGACAACAGTTGCAGCGGGATAGTGTAGATGATCGGCGAGATGGCGTTGGCGACGCTGGGCATTTTGACGATTTGTACGTTCTCGTCGGCGGCATCGCTTTCCGCCAAGTCCTCGTCCATGAACACGATCAACTGCCCGCCGCGGGCGCTGACTTCCTGGATATTGGATTTCAGCTTTTCCAGCAGATTGTTGTTAGGCGCCACCGTGACCACCGGCATTTCGGCGTCGATCAAGGCCAGCGGGCCGTGCTTCAATTCGCCGGCCGGATAGGCTTCGGCGTGGATGTAGGAAATCTCTTTCAGCTTCAACGCGCCTTCCATCGCGATCGGGTAATGAGTACCACGGCCGAGGAACAGCGCGTTGTGCTTGTCGGCGAAACGCTGCGACAACAGTTCGATGGCATTGTCCAGCTTCAACACTTTTTCGATGTTGCCGGGCAGGGCGAACAGTTGCGAGACGATGTGTTCCTCTTGGTCAGCGCTTAGCTCGAAGCGGCGGCCGACCGCGATGATCAGCATTAATAAGGCCACCAACTGGGTAGTGAAGGCCTTGGTCGAAGCAACGCCGATTTCCGGGCCGGCGCGGGTCATCAACACCAGATCGGATTCGCGTACCAACGAGCTTTCCGGAGCGTTGCAGATCACCAACGAGTGGCTGACGCCGAGCTTTTTGGCTTCCTGCAATGCGGCCAGCGTGTCAGCAGTTTCGCCGGACTGGGAAATGGTGACTACTAATGTATCCGGTGCCACCACCGGGTTGCGGTAGCGAAATTCGCTGGCAATTTCGATCGAGCAGGGCACTCGGGCGTATTTTTCGAACCAGTAGCGAGCGACCAGTCCGGCGTGGTAACTGGTACCGCAGGCCAGGATCAGCACCGATTTGATCTGGTCGAACACTTCGCCGGCGTTGTGGCCAAAGGCGTTGTCCTGCAAACGGTTGTCGATGAAGCGGCCTTCCAGGGTTTCGGAAACCGCCCAGGCTTGCTCGTAGATTTCCTTGAGCATGTAGTGGCGGTATTTGCCTTTGTCGACCGAGTCGGCTTTCAGCTGGCTTTCGATGACCGGGCGGACCACGCGGCGGCCTGCTTCGTCGAAAATGGTAACACCGTTGATGGTCAATTCGGCCACATCGCCGTCTTCCAGGAAGATGAAGCGCTGGGTAACCGGCAGCAAGGCGGCAATGTCGGAGGCGATGAAATATTCGCCGATGCCGATACCGATGACCAGCGGGCTGCCTTTACGGCAGGCAACCAATAAATCCGGTTGTTCGCTGTCGATGACGCCCAAGGCATAAGCGCCGCGTAGGCTTTTGACGGTTTTGGTGACGGCGTCGAGCAGGCTGTCGGCGTCTTTCAGTTCTTCAGCAACCTTATGCACGATGACTTCGGTGTCAGTCTCGGAGGTGAAGACGTAGCCGTTTTCCTGTAATGCAGTGCGTAAATGATCGTGGTTTTCAATGATGCCATTATGTACCACCGCGACACGGTCCTTGCTGACGTGGGGGTGGGCATTGCGAGTGCTGGGCTTGCCGTGAGTAGCCCAGCGGGTGTGGGCGATGCCGATGCGGCCTTCGATTGGGTCGGCGGAAATCAACGCTTCCAACCCTTTAACCTTACCCAACTCGCGCTTGCGGAATATTTCTCCGCTATTGACGACGGCCAAGCCGGCAGAGTCGTAGCCCCGGTATTCCAGACGCTTCAAACCCTCTATCAATATCGGTACCACATTGCGTTGGGCAACGCCCGCGACTATCCCACACATACTATTTCTCCGACTGACTAGGAGCTAACGAGTGCGGAGAATTGTCGGGAACAATCTCCGCCAGTTTGACCGGACGCTGCCAGCTAGGCACGCTAAGCTGCTTACTCCGGCTAAGGGTTAATTGATTTTCCGGCGTATCGCGGGTAATAGTGGAACCGGCGCCGATTGTCGCATTTTTTCCGACCGTTACCGGCGCCACCAATTGGGTATCGGAGCCGATAAACGCGCCGTCTTCGATGATGGTTTTAAATTTATTCACGCCGTCGTAATTGCAAGTAATGGTGCCGGCGCCGATATTGACCTTGCTACCCACTTCGCTATCGCCAATATAGCTTAAATGGTTAATTTTGCTGCCGGTGGCGACAGTGGATTTTTTGATTTCTACGAAATTGCCGATATGCACGTGGTCGGCCAGTTCGGTTTGCGGCCGCAGCCGGGCGAACGGACCGATGCGGCTGCCGGCGCCGACCGAGGCGTCCTCGATTACGCTGTTAGCCAGAATTTCAACATCGTTGGCGATGCTGGCGTTTTTAATCAGACAATTGGGACCGATTTTTACATTGGAGCCGATGCAATTAACGCCTTCGAAAATCACGTTGATGTCCACATCAATATCCTGACCCAGTTCGGCAAAACTGCCTCTGACATCCACCCGAGCCGGATCGCGCAGTGTGACGCCTTTTTCCATCAATGCTTGCGCCTGTTCCGCTTGATACACGCGCTCTAGATGCGCCAATTGGCTGCGATTGTTTACACCCAGCACTTCGTCCTGGCTACCGGCTTGAGTGGTTTCAACGGTTAAGCCATCTTCCACGGCCATTTCGATAATATCGGTCAAATAGTATTCATTTTGCGCGTTGTTATTGCTCAGCCTGGACAACCACTGCTTCAACTGGCTGCCTTTGCAGGCCAGGATGCCGGTATTGCCTTCGCTGATTTGTAATTCCACTTCGTTGGCGTCTTTTTGCTCGACTATTTTGACAACGGCATGATCTTTATCGCGGACTATGCGGCCGTAGCCGGTGGGGTCGTCCAGGTTGACCGTCAGCAATGCCAAGGACGTCAAGCTAACCTTGTGCAATAAGGTTTGGATGGTTTTTGCTTTTAATAAAGGTACATCGCCGTATAGAATCAATACGGTGTCCGGATCGTCGACGTGGTGAATGGCTTGCTGTACCGCGTGCCCAGTGCCTAGTTGCTGCTTTTGCTCTATCCAGGTAGCGTCCAAGCTACTCAACGCTTGTTTGACAGTCTCACCGCCGTGGCCGTAGATGATAAAAATCTGATTATTTTCCAGCGAAAGACTTGTTTCGTAGACATGCTGCAACAACGCTTTATTGGCGATTTCATGCAGTACTTTAGGCCGCGAAGAACGCATTCTGGTGCCTTGGCCGGCCGCCAAGATGATGGTTTTAATCGACATTGCTATTCCTTAAAACAAAAAAAGCCCGATAACGTTGCGTCATCGGGCTTATATTTTTACGCGATAAATGGTTTACGCACCACGTTTTCTTAATCTTTCCAAGGTTCTTAATTGGTTTACAGCTTGCGCCAATTCGGCTTGCGCAATCGCGTAATCGTATTTACCCGATTTATCGCTGAGCATTTCTTCCGCTCTGGCTTTGGCTTGTAACGCCGCCGCTTCGTCAATGTCTTTTGCTCTGATCGCGGTATCCGCCAAAACGGTCACCAAATGCGGCTGCACTTCCAGAAAGCCACCGGACACGTAAAACGCTTGATAATCCTTATCGCTCAGCTTAACCCGAACTTCACCGGGCTTAAGCTTGGTGATTAACGGCGCATGGCGCGGCGCAATGCCTACATCACCCATTTCCGCCGGTGCAAAGACCATTTCAGCCAAGCCGGAAAAAATTTCCTGCTCCGCGCTGACGATGTCCACATGAATTGTCATTGCCATGTTAAAACTCTCCTATGAGGTGGTTTACATGCCTTTGGCTTTTTCAATGGCTTCGTCGATTGTGCCGACCATGTAGAAAGCTTGCTCGGGAAGACTGTCGTATTCGCCGCTGATAATGCCTTTGAAACCGGCAATGGTATCTTTCAGGGACACGTATTTACCTGGTGAACCGGTGAAAACTTCGGCAACGAAGAACGGCTGAGACAAGAAGCGTTGGATTTTACGCGCTCTGGATACGGTCAGTTTGTCGTCTTCCGACAATTCGTCCATACCCAAGATGGCGATAATATCGCGCAGTTCTTTGTAGCGTTGCAAAATACCTTGTACCGAACGGGCTACTTCATAATGCTCTTGGCCGATAACCAAAGGATCCAGCTGACGACTGCTGGAATCCAGCGGATCAATAGCCGGATAAATACCCAGCTCGGCGATTTGGCGGGACAATACGACGGTCGCGTCCAAGTGAGCAAATGTTGTAGCAGGCGACGGGTCGGTCAAGTCGTCCGCTGGTACGTATACCGCTTGGATAGAAGTGATGGAACCGGTTTTGGTGGAAGTAATCCGCTCCTGCAGTACACCCATCTCTTCAGCCAGTGTAGGCTGATAACCTACCGCGGAAGGCATACGGCCCAGCAGCGCCGATACTTCGGTACCCGCCAAAGTGTAACGATAAATGTTGTCAACGAAGAACAGTACGTCACGACCTTCGTCACGGAAAAACTCCGCCATGGTCAAACCGGTCAGCGCGACGCGCAAACGGTTGCCAGGTGGCTCATTCATTTGACCGTAAACCAGTGATACTTTGTCGATAACGTTAGAGTCGGTCATTTCGTGATAGAAGTCGTTACCTTCACGAGTCCGCTCACCGACGCCAGCAAATACCGAGAAACCGCTATGCTCAATCGCGATGTTACGGATCAATTCCATCATGTTAACAGTCTTGCCTACGCCGGCACCGCCGAACAGACCAACTTTACCGCCTTTCGCGAACGGGCAAACCAAGTCGATTACTTTGATACCGGTTTCCAACAATTCGTTGGCTGGCGCTTGTTCGTCGTACGAAGGCGCGTCACGGTGGATAGTCCACTTCTCTTTCTCACCGATAGGCCCTTTTTCATCGATCGCTTCACCGAGGACATTCATTATGCGTCCCAGAGTTGCTTGACCGACCGGTACCTTGATCGCTTCGCCAGAGTTGCTGACTTCAACACCACGGCTCAAACCGTCGGTGGAACCCATCGCAATGGTCCGGACTACGCCGTCGCCCAATTGCTGCTGAACTTCCAAAACCAGACCGCCCTTAACATTTAACGCATCATATACTTTCGGCAGGTTATCGCGTGGAAACTCCACGTCTACGACCGCACCGATGATCTGAACGATTTTACCCAAACTCATTATGTCGTCCTCTTTTAAAATCTCTAAACTTGTCTTGATGCACTAAACAGCGGCAGCGCCGGCCACGATTTCGGAAATCTCTTGCGTAATTGCCGCCTGTCTGGCTTTGTTATAAACCAGTTGCAATTCTTTAATGATATTCCCGGCGTTATCGGATGCGCTTTTCATTGCCACCATTCGGGCAGCCTGCTCGCAGGCGTTGTTTTCCACTAAACCTTGGAAAACCGCGGATTCCACATATCGGATCAATAAACTGTCCAATACTTCTTTAGCATCAGGTTCGTATAAGTAATCCCAGCGACCTTTGGACTCATCAGCCAAGTCACTCACAGCAACCGGCAACAATTTTTGTACCACCGGTTTTTGTGTCATGGTGTTTACGAAGTCATTACTAATCAAAAACAACTCGTCAATTTCACCGGCGGCAAACGCATCCAGCATGATTTTGATCGTGCCGATAATTTCGCTCTGATGCGGTGTATCCCCCAATTTCGAGACTTGTCCGATCAGGTTAGCTTTGATCATGCTGAAAAAACCCGCCGCTTTGCTACCGATGGTGCAGACGTCTACTTCAATCTGGCGGCTTTGCCATTGCTGCATTTCGCCTAAAACTTTTCGAAACAAGTTGGCATTCAGACCACCGCACAAACCTCTATCGGAGCTCACTACGATGATGCCGATGCGCTTCACTTCGCGTTCGATCAAAAACGGATGCTTATATTCGGGATTGGCATAAGCCAGATGTTTGATGATCTGGCCTATCTTTTTCGCGTAAGGCCGGGTGGCCTGCATTCTGTCTTTGGTTTTACGCATCTTGCTCGCCGCCACCATTTCCATGGCCCGAGTAATCTTCTGAGTATTTTTAATACTCGCGATCTTGGTACGTATCTCTTTGCCAACAGCCATGTGCGGACCCTTTACCAGCTACCGGTTTTGACGAAACGTTCAATGGCGTTGTGGATGCCTTTTTGAATGTCGTCGTTGTAGTCGCCTTTCTCGTTGATTTTAGCCATCAAAGCAGATTCGTCGGCATGCATGAAGTCCAGCAAGGCCGCTTCGAAATCGCGGACTTTTTTAACTTCCAGACCATCCAGGAATCCAGCGTTAGCCGCGTACAAGGAAACACTCATGTCCGCAACCGACATCGGCGCGTATTGATTTTGTTTCATCAGCTCGGTAACCCGTTGGCCGCGTTCGATTTGCTTGCGTGTGCTTTCGTCCAAATCGGAAGCGAACTGCGCAAAAGCGGCCAATTCGCGGAACTGCGCCAAATCCAAACGAATACCGCCGCCCAGCTTTTTGATGATCTTGGTTTGTGCCGCGCCGCCAACCCGAGATACTGACAGACCGGCGTTAACCGCAGGACGAATACCCGAATTGAACAGACCGGTTTCCAAGAAGATCTGGCCGTCGGTGATGGAGATTACGTTGGTTGGTACGAAAGCCGATACGTCGCCGCCTTGGGTTTCGATAATCGGCAATGCAGTTAATGAACCGGTCTTGCCTTTTACTTTTCCGTTGGTCAGTTTTTCGACTTCAACCGCGTTAATACGCGCAGCGCGTTCCAGCAAACGTGAGTGGATGTAAAACACGTCACCAGGGTAGGCTTCACGACCTGGCGGACGACGCAACAGCAAGGAAATTTGGCGATACGCCCAAGCTTGCTTGGTCAAATCGTCATAAATGATCAGCGCATCTTCACCAATGTCGCGGAAATATTCGCCCATTGAGCAACCGGTGTAGGGTGCAATAAATTGCAGCGCTGCCGATTCAGAAGCCGAAGCCACCACGATGATAGTGTGCTCCATCGCACCATGCTCTTCCAGTTTGCGAACCACGTTGGCGATAGAAGAACGTTTTTGGCCGATAGCGACATAGATACATTTGATGCCGGTGCCTTTTTGATTGATGATCGCATCAATCGCAATGGCGGTTTTACCGGTTTGTCTGTCACCGATGATCAACTCACGTTGGCCGCGGCCAACCGGAATCATCGAGTCAATCGCTTTCAAACCGATTTGCACCGGTTGATCTACCGATTGTCTGGCAATAACGCCGGGGGCAATTTTTTCGATTGGGGAGCTTAACTTGGTTTCGATGGCGCCTTTACCGTCGATAGGGTTACCCAAGGCATCGACCACACGGCCCAACAATGCTTCACCCACCGGCACTTCTAAAATTCTACCGGTACATTTAACGGTATCGCCTTCGGTGATGTGTTGGTAAGCACCGAGCATTACCACACCGACCGAGTCTCTTTCCAGGTTCAAAGCCATGCCGTAAGAGCCGCCAGGGAATTCCAGCATTTCGCCTTGCATTGCTTCCGACAGACCGTGAACCCGAACAATACCGTCTGTGACACTGACTACGGTGCCTTCGGTATGTGCCTCAACATGGGCGTCGAAGTTCTCGATCTTCTTTTTGATCAGATCACTTATTTCTGATGGATTTAATTGCATTTTATTTTCCCGCTCTAACTCTTAAAGTCTTTTAGCTAATTGATGAAGCTGGCCTTTGATAGAACCGTCGATGACTTTGTCGCCCGCTTTAGCGAGGATGCCCCCAATTAACGATTTATCGACAGAAACGGATGCATTGACCTTTTTATGCAAAAGCTTTTCCAGCATGGCGACATACTTGCCTTGCTCGGCTTTTGTCAGAGAATACGCGCTGTATAAATCCACATTGGCGTAGCCTTCATCGTCCGCTTTGTACTGCTCGAACATCACCGAAATTTGCGGCAGTAAGGGCAGCTTGTCATTTTCTATCAACACTTTCAGAAGATTCTTGGCTTCGTCATGTATCTGATCCTGGCAAATATCCAGAATCAACTGTGCTGTATGCTGTTTGCCAACCCGAGGATTTTTGACAATGGCAGCCAATGCCTCATCCTGGATGACCAAAGACAAAAACGTCAACGAATCGGACCATTGTTTGGACGACCCCGTTTCCTTGGCACGCTTGAAAGCTGCTTCCGCGTAAGGTCTTGCTAATGTCGATAACTCAGCCATTGCTTAACCCAATTGATCCGCTGCTTTGCTGAGAATGTCTTGATGCTTGGCTTTGTCGATTTCTTCTTTCAAAATCTGTTCAGCGGCACGCAAAGCCAGTGAGGATACTTCCTTGCGCAAGCTCTCTTTGGCTTGCAGCATTTCCTGCTCTATCTGGGCTTTTGCTGCTTCAAGCAAACGCTCGCCTTCTTTTTTGGCTTGATCTTTCGACTCTTCAACCAGCTGATTGGCGCGTTTTTGCGCTGCACTGACGATTTCCGCCGATTGTTCTTTTGCTTCCTTCAGCAGGCTCTTGGCTTTTTTCTCGGCCAATTTAATTTCTTCCTGACCTTTCTCGGCCGCGGCCAAACCTTCGGAAATTTTGGTTTTGCGCTCTTCCAGAGCGGCAATGATCGGTGGCCAGACATACTTCATGGTAAACCAAACCAGAAGTGTGAAAGTTATCATCTGCCCGATCAGAGTAGCATTGATGCTCATTGATGCTTTCCTCGTAATGCCGTTGTCATTCTATCGGTATGCGAATAAGGCTTAGCTTATTCAAATGAATCCGATAATTGCTAATTAACCTGCAACAGATTGAACGGCTGAAAGGAATGGGTTTGCGAAGGTCAACATCAGAGCCAGACCAACACCGATCATGGTTACCGCGTCAAGCAAACCGGCAATGATGAACATTTTGACTTGCAACATTGGAACCAACTCAGGTTGACGAGCAGCGCCTTCCAGGAATTTACCGCCCAACAGACCGAAGCCGATAGCAGTACCGATTGCGCCCAAGCCCAAAATGATGCCAACTGCGATAACGGTGAAGCCTTGTACGTTGGCAATTAATGATGCGAGTTCCATAGTGTCTCCTAAATATTGATATGAAAGTTGAAAATAAAACTATTAATGATCTTCGTGCGCCAAGCTCAAATACACAATGGTTAACACCATGAATATGAAGGCTTGCAGGGTAATAACCAGGATGTGAAATACCGCCCAAGGAAAACCCAGCAATGGCTGAACGATAGGTGGCAGCAAAGCGATCAGGATAAATACCAGCTCACCGGCATATAAGTTACCGAATAACCGCAGGCCCAGCGAGATAGGTTTCGCCAATTCTTCAACTGTTTTCAGCAGCAGATTGAACGGCATCATTTTCGGGCCGAAAGGTGTGCAAGTCATTTCCTTAGCAAACCCCATCAAGCCTTTAACCTTTATGCTGTAAAAGAAGATCAGGAAGAATACGCTGATAGACAATGCAAAGGTACCGTTCAAATCGGTACTCGGCACCACGCGCATGTATTCCATGCCCATCAAACTGCCTATCATCGGCAACAAATCCACCGGCAACATGTCCATGGCATTCCACATGAACACCCAGCAGAAAATCGTTAACGACAGCGGCGCTATTAAAGGACTACGGCCATGAAAACTGTCCTTAACTTGGGTATCAACGAATTCGACCAAGGTCTCCGCAATATTTTGCGCCAACCCCGGCACGCCGGATGTCGCTCTTTCCGCTACCGTTTTGAAAAACAGAATGAACAATCCGCCCAAAAACGCGGAGAAAAACAAGGTATCCAGATGCAATGTCCAAAATCCCTCACCCACCGACAACGGTGTCAAGTGATGGACTATATAACCGGTTGCGCCACCTTCAGTACTCATTTGTCCTCGCTAAAAAACTAATCACGCCACCAAAACAGCGCAAACCAAAAAACCGACAACACTGCGATGTAACCCACCATCAGCGTTAAGAAATCAACAGAGGGAATCTGTAAAACGATAGAAAACAGGGCTACCGTCAAAATTAACTTAACCGTTTCGCCTGCATAAAATGCATTAACGATGCCCTGCGCGCCCAAATCCTTGGCCAGATAGATTTTGTAGGCAAAATACAGATTGGGCAGTAAAGCCACAAACCCTCCGAATAATGGAGACACCGCACTTTTCCAACCGCCTATCAATAAAAATCCCGACGCCACTAATGCAGCCATCAGGACTTGTCCAAAAACTACTTTTCTGACAGTAGAAAAATCATTTCTAGCTGTCATGTACTTCCCCTTTCGTCTTGAGCTGGGCGATTATATCCAGCCAGCACGTCTAAAGCAAGGTAAGCACATTCAGCAAGAAGCAATCAGCGTCGCCACCTTGTTGATTTGGCAAGACTATCCCAACGAGCCCACTGTCCACACCTAGCCACTACAGACGTATTCCAAACGCTCAATTCCAACGCTTACAGCAATACACATGCCATTTCGTAACATATTGATTTTCTACAATGTTACCCAAAACGGCAATGTAGCAAATCCGACAAAGCACCGAACCATGACCGAAATACGACATTTGCCAGCCCCCGAAGCACTCAATTGATTTTCTTTATGATGCCCTCCAGCTCTTCCAAACTGGTGTAAGTAAAAATCAATTTACCTTTGCCACTGCTCTGATGATTAATTTCCACCTTGGCACCGGTTCGCTCACTCAGGTCACGCTGCAAACGCAAGGTATCCGGATCGACTTTTTTTACTACCGCAGGTTTATCTTCATGCTGTTCGCGCACCAGCTTTTCTACCGCTCTGACGGTCAAGCCTTGTTTCACAGCTTTATTGGCAATTTCGATTTGTTTGGCTTCGTCCAACCCCAGCAAGGCGCGGGCATGCCCCATTTCCAGTAAGCCCTTGCCCAACATGCCTTTCACTTCGCCGGCCAACTCCAGCAGACGCAATAAATTAGTGATCGTAGTGCGCGACTTGCCTACCGCCGTGGCGATCTGCTGATGGGTGAGTTCAAATTCGTCCTGCAAGCGGTGCAAGGCCTCGGCTTCTTCCAGCGCATTCAAATCCTCGCGCTGAATGTTTTCAATCAAGGCGATCGCCATCACCGAGCGATCATCCAAATCCTTGACCAACACCGGCACGTCCCGCAGTTCTGCCAATTGCGCGGCGCGCCAGCGGCGTTCGCCGGCGATGATTTCGTATTTCTCGCTATCTATTTTTCGAACAATGATAGGTTGGATGATGCCTTGCGCAGCAATCGAATCGGACAACTCCTTCAGCTTCTCCGGATCCATATCCTTGCGCGGCTGATACTTGCCGCGCTGCAAAAATTCAATAGGCAAATTTTGCGTGTCTTGAGATTTTTCCGCCACCGGCGCGCTCACATCGCCCAACAACTCGCTTAAACCCCGCCCTAAACCGCGTTTTTTTTGCATCATTTTTTTGCCGCTTTTTCTTTTCTGATCATTTCGCCGGCCAGCGCTATGTATGCCATCGCCCCGCGCGAAGCTTTATCGTAAGCCAGCACCGGCACACCATGACTTGGCGCCTCTGCCAGACGGATGTTTCTGGGAATAGTGGTCCGGAAGACTTTGTCGCCGAAATACTCAATCAGTTGATCCGAGACGTCTTTGCCCAACCGGCTGCGGCTATCGACCATGGTTCTGAGGATGCCTTCCAGATACAAACCGGGATTGACGCTATCGCGGATGCTGCGCAGGGTGGACATCAGTGAAGACAATCCCTCCAGCGAATAATACTCGCACTGCATCGGAATCAATACGCTGTTGGCGGCCACCATTGCATTCAAGGTCAACATATTTAACGACGGCGGACAGTCGATCAAAATGTAGTCGTATTGATCTTTAATGGTCAGCAAAGCATCGGCCAGACGCCGTTCTCGATGCTGCGCACTCATCAACTGCACTTCAGCGGCGGTTAAATCGGCGTTACCCGGAATCAAATCAAAACCCAGCTGCTTGTTTTTCACGACAATCTCGGAAACCGGCACTTCTTCCAGCAACAACTCGCAGCTGGAATATTCGATTTCTTCCTTATTCACGCCGCAGCCCATGGCCGCGTTGCCTTGCGGGTCCAGGTCGATTAACAACACCTTGCGCTTGGTAGCCGCCAATGCCGCCGCCAGATTGACGCTAGTGGTGGTTTTGCCGACGCCGCCTTTTTGGTTGGTAATCGCGATAATCTTAGCCATGCTTGGGTTTCTCCAGTCGAATCAGGCAGCGTTCGGCGTCTATGCCGGGCACCGTCAGCGGAATCACGCTGTATGTTGCGGCCAAGTCTATCAGCTCTTGCTCGGGCTGCTGACCTTTCATCGCCAGCAGCACACCATCCTCCGCCAGCAAATGACCGGTGAGCTGCAGAATGTCGGGCATGCTGGCAAACGCCCTGCACAGCACCGTGGAAAATAATTCCGCCGGTTGCAGCAGTTCAACGCGGCTATGCACGACCTCGACATTTTTCAGCTTTAACTCCAGCACAGCCTGCTGGACGAAGCGGGTTTTCTTGGAATTGGAATCGACCAAGGTGAAATGACAATCCGGCCGGCAAACCGCCAACGGAATCCCCGGCAAACCAGCACCGGTTCCGATGTCGGCAACACGCGAACCATGAAGATACGGCAGAATCGCCAAGCTATCCAGAATGTGTAGACTGACCATCTCCAGCGGATCGCGCACCGCCGTCAGGTTATAGGCTTTGTTCCATTTTTCAATTAGTTTTATGAAGGCTAGCAAGCAAGTGACTTGTGGCTCAGACAGCGCAAGATCGGCAAGGCCGGCATTTAAACGGGTGATAAGTGAATCCATGTCAATTCAAAATGAAATCCAGGCAAGCCTTTTCAAAGCGAACCCCGTCAGAACTCGCGTTATTTCGAACATTTAAAGCTTTAGCTCCAAAACAAACTCAACATACCGGCGCATTGCGGAACAGTAGTTGCGAATGGTTTTTGGCTCCCTTTGACTAGTGAATTTTTGCACGATGTTGTTTATATCTTCCTCTGATTTGAGTAACGACGGCGTTATCTCTTGCCCAATAAGCGTTGCTACTGAGCGAAGATAGGAGATATACGAATCTGGTGACGAAGCAACATGATCATTTGCGCCAACACCGCGTTTCTGAATAAACTCAAGATATTGCTTTTCATGCTGAATCATTAAATTGTTCCTAGCTCCCATATTTTACAGTGGACAATCCTTAGTTATAAACCGAGGAACGATGATCCAACCCTACCACCAGAATCAAAAGCCGGTCATCGACTATCCGTGCCAGAATTCGATAATCGCCAACGCGATAACGCCACAACCCCGCCAAAGGCCCTTGCAAGGCTTTGCCGTTAGCACGCGGGTCGTCGAGCACTTGCAATTTTAACCAGTAATCCTGCAGCCGCTTTTTGGTGGTGGCGTCCAGTTTGGCGAATTGCTTGGCGACTTTGGGGGTAAATTCGACCCTATACCCCATGCTCGGCAATTAATTTGTCCAAAGGTATCGAGGCTTCGCCACTGGCGATGAAATCGCGGTAGGCGGCTTCCGCAGTCTGCGCATCGGCCTTGTCTTCCAGATAACTTTCCAGCAAGCGGTCAACAAATTGCGCAAGACTTTGACCTTCGTCTTGCGCGGCATGAATCAGGCGGCTTTCGACATTCGCAGGTAATTCAATCATCGCATACGCTCCTAAAGTGGGCTAATGTCTTGGCAGATTATCAAGCGCTTTTCTTCTTCAAATGCACCAACAACAATGAAATCGCCGCCGGGGTAATTCCGGGAATCCGCGAGGCTTGGCCCAAGGTTTCCGGACGCTGCTTTTTCAATTTTTCGCTGACTTCGTTAGACAGGCCCGATACTAGGCTGTAATCGACGTTTTCGGGTAATTTCAAATGTTCGTAGCGCTGAGTCCGGTTAATTTCGGTTTGCTGCCTGTCGATATAACCGGCGTATTTGGCTTGGATCGCCACCTGCTCGGCCACTTGTTCATCCACCTCGGTTTCATCGCTGAAACGCAGCAGATTCTCGACATCCACTTCCGGCCGGCGCAGCATTTCCATCAGGCTGGCTTCTTTCAACAGCTTTTTGCCCCACAATTGCTCGGCCAGCGCGGCTTCATCCGATTCGGTGCGTATCCATTTTTTAGCCAACTTGCCTTGCAAATTGGCGATGGCCTCGCGCTTTTCTTCAAAGCGCTGCCAGCGGGCATCGTCAACCAAGCCCAGTTCTCGACCTTGTTCGGTCAAACGCAGATCTGCATTGTCTTCGCGCAGTTGCAAACGATATTCGGCGCGACTGGTAAACATCCGGTACGGCTCGGCGGTGCCGCGCGTGATCAAATCATCGATCATCACGCCGATGTAGGCTTCGTCACGGCCGGGACACCAACTTTCCAGGCCTTTGGCCAGACGCGCCGCATTCAAACCGGCGATCAAGCCTTGGGCAGCAGCTTCTTCGTAGCCAGTGGTGCCATTGATCTGGCCGGCGAAGAACAGTGCGTTCATATGCTTGGTTTCCAGCGAGGTTTTCAAATCGCGCGGATCGAAAAAATCGTACTCGATCGCATAACCGGGACGCACGATTTCCGCATTCTCGAAACCCAGCATGGTCCGGATGAATCGATACTGAATATCAAACGGCAGGCTGGTGGAAATGCCGTTGGGATAGACTTCGTTGGTGGTCAAACCTTCCGGTTCAACGAAAATCTGGTGTGAATCGCGGTCGGCAAAACGCACTACCTTATCTTCAATGGACGGACAGTAACGTGGCCCCACGCCTTCGATAATGCCGGAATACATTGGCGACCGATCCAGACCGGAGCGAATGATGTCGTGGGTTTCTTGATTGGTACGGGTGATATGGCAGCAAATTTGCCGTGGGTGCTGTTCGCGGCTACCCATGAACGAAAATACCGGCAACGGCGTGTCGCCGTGCTGTTCCTGCAACTTGCTGTAATCGATAGTGCGGCCGTCGATACGCGCCGGGGTACCGGTTTTCAAACGGCCAATACGAAACGGCAGCTCCCGCAAACGCTCGGCCAAGGCAATCGATGCAGCATCCCCGGCGCGGCCGCCGCTGTAATTTTCCAAGCCGATGTGGATACGGCCCGCCAAAAAGGTACCGGCGGTCAACACCACCGCTCTGGCGTTGAACTCCAGCCCCATTTGGGTTTTGACACCGGTCACGCGGTCGCCCTGCACGATCAGATCGGATACGGTTTGTTGAAACAGCGCCAGATTGGGCTGATTTTCCAGCGCTGTGCGCACCGCTTGCTTGTAAAGCATCCGGTCCGCCTGCGCCCGGGTCGCCCGTACCGCCGGGCCTTTGCTGGCATTCAAGATACGGAACTGGATGCCGCCTATATCGATGGCCTGCGCCATAATGCCGCCCAGCGCATCCACCTCCTTGACCAGATGACCCTTACCAATCCCGCCGATGGCCGGGTTGCAACTCATCTGCCCTAGGGTCTCAATGTTTTGCGATAACAACAGAGTTTGCGCACCAGAACGGGCAGCAGCCAAGGCTGCCTCGGTACCGGCATGGCCACCACCCACTACGATCACATCAAAGTCTTTCTGGAATTTCACAGGCAATCTATGTTCAAATAAAACGTTATTTTAATAGCTTGCGGAGAAAAAAGCATGAGAAAACAAAACCCCAACAAGGACTTGCAAGACAAGCCCAACAAAAACCCGGTGGCGAAATTCGCCCATCAGTTCAACAAAGCGCAGGTTTTCGCCGACAAAACTCGCTATAGCCGCAAAGCCAAACACGCTGGCCTGGAGCCTTTCGTAATCGTTGCCAACTCAGCAATTACGAAAGGCTCCAGGCATATGAACATCGCTTCTGCCGCTAAGCAGTCGCGGGCAATTGCCGCTTAATGCCGCAGATTGAGGACTCCCACAGCAGTGAAAGCAAGCATAGAAGATAAAGTTCAAACCCGAATTCCCACCAAGCACGGCGAATTCATCCTCCACTACTACAGCAACAGCCTCGACAAAAAAGAACACGTCGCCTTCGTGAAAGGCGAGGTAGCCGGCAAGGAAGACGTTCCGGTACGCATCCATTCCGAGTGTTTCACCGGCGATGTGCTGGGCTCACGGCGCTGCGACTGTGGCGAACAGCTGGATATGGCGCTGGATTTGATCAACACCGCCGGCTGCGGCGTTTTGATTTATTTACGCCAGGAAGGCCGCGGCATCGGTTTGCTGAAAAAGCTCCAGGCTTACAATCTGCAGGACCAAGGCCTGGATACCGTCGATGCCAACATCAAGCTAGGCCACCTCGCCGACGAGCGCCAATACGACATCGCCGCGCTGATTTTGAATAGCCTGCAAGTGCGCTCCATTGAGCTCATCACCAACAATCCATTGAAAATCGACGAACTCACCAAGCTGGGGATTCAGGTGAACAACCGTATCGCTATCGAAACCCGCATTCATCAAGACAATCTTGAATATCTGAAAACCAAAGCCGAACGCATGAGCCACATGCTGTCGATGCCTAACAGCAAATAACCCGCATCATGCTTGAACAATTGAAATTGCCGGTCTCGGCCCTGAAGCTGGCGATTGACCTGCCCAGTGCCGCGCCAAGCGCACAACACAACGTCATCCTCGGCCAAACTCGCGCCCAATCCGCTTTAGCGTTTGGCATTGCGATGAAGGCGCCGGGCTATAACATCTTTGTGATGGGCGACCCCGGCACCGGCCGCTTGTCCATGGTCAGCCATTATTTAAGCACCTATGCCGAACAGCAAGAATCGTCGCTGTCTTATGCCTACGTCGATAACTTCGAGAATCAGCGCGAGCCAGTGGCTATCGAATTGCCGTCCGGGGAAGGGCATAGTTTTGCCAAGGACATCGAAAAGCTGATTGATGACGTGCTGGCCACCTTTCCGGCCGCCTTCGAAAGCCCTAGTTACCAACAGAAAAAGACGGCGATAGAGCGCCGCTTTAACCAGCGTTACAACGCCGCCATCGATCTGGTCGACGCCAAAGCCCGCGAGATGAGCGTGGCGCTGTATCGTGACAGCGACACCATCACTTTTCTACCAATCCGCAACGACAAGGCGCTAGATGAAGACCAATTCACTCTACTGCCGCAAGCGGAGCGCGACGCCTTCCACCAACACACTGAAGAGTTGGAAGAATTTCTCGGCGACGTATTGCTGGAACTGCCGCAATGGCGGCGTACGCTGGTGGAAGAAACCCGCCAGCTCGACAACGACACCATCAAGCAAGCGTTGGAGCCGCTGCTGGCCGAGCTGAACGACAAATACCAAAATGTCGATGACGTCATTTCTTACTTGGCGGAAATCGAAAAAAGCCTGAGCAATACCATCGGCGAATTGCTGATGCCCAGCCGCAGCCAGGATAGCCGAGAGATCATCGCCAAGCGCTTGGCGCTAATCGAGCAATATCTGCCCAATATCCTGGTCGATTGCAAACACGACGGCAACGGCGCACCAGTCATTTACGAACCACATCCGATCTATCAAAATCTGTTCGGCCGCATTGAGTACATCAGCGACCAAGGCACGCTGTTGACCAGCTATCGGCGCATTTGCCCTGGCTCCTTGCATCGCGCCAACGGCGGTTATCTGATACTGGATGCGGAAAAAGTCCTGACTTATCCCTTCGTCTGGGAAGGCCTGAAACGGGCATTACAGGCCGGCCGCATCGAGATTGAATCACCGTATTCCGAGTTGGGCATCAATACCATCACCCTAAAGCCCGGCGTAATCCCGCTCAATGTCAAAGTGATTCTGGTCGGCTCCCGCGATATTTATTATTTGCTGGAAGAGCTGGATAGCGAATTTAACGAAATGTTTCGGGTGCTGGCCGACTTTGATGACCATATCAAACGCAGCCCGGACAACGTTAGCCAGTTTGTGACCTTGCTAAAACGCCACGCCGCCGACTCCGGCGCCAAAGCCTTGACCGATGGCGCTTTGCTGCGCTTGATCGAATACAGCTGCCGGCTGGCGGAAAACCAACAACGCCTGTCCGCGCACGTCAACAGCTGTCTGGAAATCATCGCCGAAGCCAACCTGCTAGCCGACCAAACCAACGCGATTAATATTGATAAGGCCGAGATCGAACTGGCACTATCGGCACGAGAACAACGCAACGGCCGCATCGCCGAAGCCATCCTGGAAGAAATGCTGGAAGGCACCATCCTGATCGACACCGACGGCGAAGCCATCGGCAAGGTCAACGGCCTGACGGTGATGGACATCGGCGGCAGCAGCTTCGGCGCGCCGGCGCGGATCACCGCCACCGTGCATCCCGGTTCCCGAGGCATCGTCGATATCGAGCGCGAAGTGGAACTGGGCCAACCCATCCATTCCAAAGGCGTAATGATTTTGAGCGGCTATCTCGGCCATTGCTATGCCCAGCAATTTCCGTTGGCCATCTCCGCCAGCATTGCCATGGAGCAGTCTTACGGCCACATAGACGGCGACAGCGCCTCCTTGGCCGAGCTGTGCTGTTTGATCTCGGCACTGACGCGCACGCCGATTCAACAAGGCTTTGCCATGACCGGCTCGATCAATCAGTACGGCGAAGTACAAGCCATCGGCGGCGTCAACGAAAAAATCGAAGGCTTTTTCGAACTCTGCGCGGCGCGCGGTTTGACCGGCAAACAAGCCGTGATCATTCCGGCATCCAACAAACGCAATTTGATGCTAAAGCAACAAGTGGTGGATGCCGTCGAGCAAGGCCTATTTGCCATTTACACCGTTTCCAGCGCCGATGAAGCGTTAAGCCTGCTAACCGGCCAGGAAGCCGGCAAGCTCAATGCGGAAGGCCAGTATCCGGAAGGCAGCGTCAACTTCAAGGCTGTGGCCCGTTTAAAGGAAATTTCCGATATGTCGGTGGACGAGGATAAGGAGACCGAGACCGGGGCATAACGCCGCGTCGCTCGGCTCATCAACCAAGATTGCAGCAAGATACAACCCGCGCAGTCGGTGGCAACCGATTGAAAATGCTCACTATAGCTGAGACATGCGTGAGGTCAAACCCTTAAAAGCGCGGGCTTCAATAAACCTGGTTAGCCTTAATCGAAGACATTCGGATAAGGCTAACCAAGCAGCTTAGAATACAAAAAAGTTATCGCAAGCTAGGCCATATCGCGCTTGCGATTCAGCCATGACAGGCCGAACAGGGCCGCGCCGAAAGACCAGACCGCTGCAGGTAATGGAACCGGAGCAGGCGCGCCGTAAAGGTATTGAATGCCGGCAATGTCGTCTGCATCCAACGTACGATTGATCTTGCCGAAACAGGAACCGCCCACTTCCATCACCGGGCAACTACTGTCAAAGGCGGCCGGGTGCGCCAAACCCAAGGCGTGTCCCAGTTCGTGCAGCAACAGACTTTCGAAGTCATTCGGTGTGGTAGAAGAGCCTCCCGGAAAAAAAGTATCGCCATCCTTGCCCGGTTGAAAGCCATAAAAAGAGTTAGCATCAAAAATTATATCGCCGCTACCGGTGCCGCCGTTGGGTGGTGGCGCATAGCCAACCGCACCGCCGCCGGAAGCAAAAGCAAATACGCCGATGCGTATATCCGGGTTGCCGGCCGCCGGGTTATTGATGGCTAATCCGGAATCTGTAAACGGTCCGACAAAGCTGATGTTGGCGACGCTGGCCCATTTATCCATCGCGGCTTCAATGGCGCCCTGTAAATCCGTCAGCAACACCGAGGTGTAACCGGTGCCCGGCGAATTTTCGATGTTGAGCATGGTTTGAGCGGTGCCCGGGCAGGCATCGCCGCAATAAGCCGACCCAGCGGTGCCGGCCGGGATAAAGCCCCAACTTATTGTACCGCCCGGCGTGCCCGGCGTATTGCTCCCGCCCCACTTCAACACCCCACCGCTGCCGTCATCAAAGGTGTTAAACGCCATCGCAGCATTGGCAACCAGCAAAAAGCCGATGCCGGCAAACACTCTACACAATCTGTTAACCATGGTAATTCCCCCAATTTCCGTCTTCAATCCAACCGAGACCGCAAACAATCGCGACCGCACCAAAAGCAAGCGGCATTTTTGCCCGTATGCTTTTGTGATTCGTTTAACATATACTTGAAAAATCGCAAAAATAAATTATCGATACTCACTGTGTGGGCAAAATGGGGATTGGCCGCTAAACTTTGTTTCGAAACGCTATTTTCTATCACAGCAGACTGTCTATGAGTCCAGGGCTACTAAAATGTTTGTATTATCCGTAGCCTCAAGGAGATTTGGCGTTGAAATCCAATTCCGACTATAAAGCCTGCATCCTCATCGCCGACGATGTGAAACTGATGCGGGACATCCTCCGCACATATCTGCAATCTGCCGGTTACGAAGTTCAATCCGCCGAGGACGGGCTCGAAGCCTGGCAGATGTTGAACAGCAGCGAAAAGCCGTTTGACATTGTGGTTACCGACCGCAACATGCCGCAGATGGATGGCATGGCCTTATTGGCCAAGATCAAAGCTGACCCGCGCTTTAGCGATCTGCCGGTTATTTTCCAGACCGGTGAGTCATCGCGGGAGTCGATCGTGGAAGGCATTCAAGCCGGGGTTTACCATTACCTTACCAAGCCCTACGACGAAAAAATTTTACTGGCTTTCGTAGCGGCAGCGCTGGAAGACAGCCGCCGCCACAAGACTTTGAGAACCCGGATTAGCAACAAAAAGGTGGCGCTGGGTTTATTGAGAAAAGCGGAGTTTTCTTTCCGGACCTTGAGCCAGGTCAATGGCTTGACCGCGCTGCTGACCGGGTTGTCATGCAACCCGGAAAAGGTCGCCACCGGGCTTTCCGAATTGCTGCTCAACGCCGTCGAGCATGGCAATTTGGGCATTAGTTATCAAGAAAAAACCGAAATGGTAGGTCAAGGTTGTTGGCGGGAAGAAATCGAGCGCCGACTGGGTTTGCCCGAATATAAAAACAAATTCGTGCAGGTTAAAATCGTTAGAACACCCACTCAGACCATCTTTACCATCAAAGACCAGGGCAAAGGCTTCGATCCATCTCCTTACCTGGATTTCTCCCCGGAACGCGCCTCCGATCTGCATGGCCGCGGCATAGCCTTGTCGCGAATGCTGAGTTTCGACTCACTGGAATACCTTGGAAACGGCAATCAAGTGATTGCCACCGTTAATTTACCGACCTAGGTTCTGCGCTTAAACAAGCTGGCTTACAGGCACTTTTCCAATAACTCCAAAGACAAATCCGCCACTTTTGGCGTCCACATCTCGGGATTTATCGGAAACGCTTTGCTGATGCCGGTACGCCGATAGCCGCGCCGTTCGTAAAACGCCATCAGCTCGGTCCGACAAGGGATCACCGCCATCACCAAATGATTAACTCCCCAAGTTTGTACGGCCTCTGCTTCCGCCGCCGCCAACAAACGCTTGCCAATCCCCAAACCTTGCATAGCCGGCGCGACCGCCAACATGCCGATATGCACCTGTTGATCGACTTTTTGTAAATGCACCGAACCTAACAAATCTCCCTGCCGCCGACACTGCAAAATCATAGACCCCGCACCGGCGATTAAGTCCAGAATATCCGCCGCATCGGTGCGCCGGCCATCCAGCAAATCGGCTTCGGTGGTCCAGCCCTGCCGGCTGGATTCGCCGCGATACGCCGCATTGATAAACTCCGCCAATTGCTCGGCATCGGCCGGTTCGGCTCTGGTAAATGTCAGTTCCAACATGATTAACCTCAAAAAACTCGCTGCTTCGGCAAGCTACCTTACGCACAAATAAAACCTTGCCGAAGCAGAAAAAATCCCCACCTTGCTGCTAAGGTTTATGGGCACTAAGCTGCGTTCATCTTCCCCCACCAAGCCTGGAGCCCCAACATGAAGCCATGCCCCAAGTGTCATCGGGATGTGCTGCCCGCGGAGGAATCCTGCCCGCACTGCGGCATCGTCTTTGCCAAATATTACAAATACCACGGCGATACAAACTCCCCGGCGGCGGAACATCAACAAGTTGTCATTAATCTTGAAGCCCCCGCAGACACCCTATTTGGCGACGACACCTACCGGGACAACGAAGCCGTTTTTCTGGGCCGCTGCCTATTATTACCAGGATTTTTGCTGTGGAGCTGGTTGCTGATTACGCCGGGCCTGGCGAGCAACGCGGTCGGCGCGTCGTTTCTGCATCTGGTCAACCTGCCGTTTCACGAAGCCGGCCATGTGATTTTCCGGCCGTTCGGGCAATTTATCACCTCACTGGGCGGCTCCCTCGGCCAAATTCTGATGCCGACGATTTGCATGTTGACCTTGCTGCTAAAAACCCGCGATCCGTTCGGCGCCGGCTTGTGTTTATGGTGGGTGGGTGAGAACTTCTTGGATATTGCCCCGTATATCAACGACGCCCGCGCCGGGCAACTGCCCTTGCTGGGCGGCAATTTCGGCCATTCCGCCCCTTACGGTTTTCACGATTGGGAATATTTACTGACCGAATCCGGCCTATTGGCCCAGGATCATGCGCTGGCTAAACTCGCGCAGCTACTCGGTGCAATGTTGATGATAGCGGCGCTGATCAGCTGCGGTTACGTGTTGTTCAAACAGCGGCAAAAACTGACTGGCTCAAAACCCGATTAGCCGCCAAGAATTTAGCCCAACCATGCTTTCACTTTTGCCTTCACCTGCGCTTTTACCTGCCGCGACCAACTGTAGATTTCAGTATCGACAATCTTGGCATGCGCCCATTGCAGCCAACCCATCACGGTGTGATAAACAAAAGCGATAAGCCCGAACGTCAGCAACTGCGGCTTGGTCAATTTAAACACCCGCGACACCAGCAAGGTACCGAGTAACTTAGCGAACACTTCCAATAGAATGCCTTGCAACAACAGGCCATGCACGATCAAAGACAGCGCAGCCAGATTCAGCGGAGTGACGATCAATACCGGAATCGCAAATGCCAGCAAAGCCATGGCCGGCGAAGTTTGCGCCAACCAACGCTCAACACTTTCCAGCCTGAGCAGCAGAGCCAGATAGTGCCCGCAAGCCGACAGAAAATCCCACAACCATTCCTCAATGATCAGCAGGATGGCCAGCAGCGTAAGCAGGAGTTTTTTCATGGTGATTTCCCGATAGTAGACGCAGACACTATACCCAAGCGCACTTGCGCTTGTCGCCAATTTAAGTCTTAAAGGATTTGAATTGCCGGGATGTGTAGCTTAGCGGCAATCCGCTAACAGCCTAATCAACACTATGATTTGATTCCGCTTGCGCCGACAACTGGGCAATCATCTCGGCAAATCGGCGCAAGGTTTCATTGTCAGCTTGCAACATTTGTAACAGACTGAGAATGCCACGCGCTTCTTGCCAATCCTGCCGGCCCAAATTTTCGTACAGCGCCCGATACAACTGTTGGATCAAGAAGCCATGTAACAGCTTAGCTGCCGGCGTTTGCTTGAAACTCAAGGAGCGCAGCACCGCCGGCACCGCGATAGCCAAGCGTCCGGCCCGCGCGGTTTGTAATGCGACGCCCAACCACTGTTCGGCCAAGCGTTCGCTACGGAAGATGTGCTGCAACTCCGCACCGCAACGTGGGCACGCCGTGGCCGCACCGAGCCGGGCGTTGCAAGCCGGGCAGCGCGGTATCACGATTCCAGGTAGTAGAGGATGTCGTTCAAGCGCTCGACCGGCTGTTTCAGACCGACCTCGTCACCGCTTTCCAGACACGTCGAGATAGCTTCGATCAGATCCACCATGTCTTCCTTGTCTTCGGCGGAAACGGTTTCGAATAAGGCTTCGGCCTTCTTGATGACTTGCCGCGCGGCAGCCACGGCCGGGCTTTCCGGAACCGAATCCGCCTCGCCACCGGCCGAATCGCCGAACAAGCCGTCGATACGCTGTTTGGCGCTGCTCAGTTCGCCGCTATCGAAGCGGGAAATCGCGTTGTTGATGGTAATGGCTTTTTCCTTGCCGGAGGCTTTTTCTCGCGCCGACACATGCAAGATGCCGTTCAAATCCAGGTCCAGCGTCAAGGTGATGATGTTGCCGGCCGGCACGTCCAACAAGCCTTCGACCAAAAATTCGCCGATTTCGACGTTGTTCAGCGCATCCGGGTCCTCGCCTTGAAAAATCCGCACGTTCACTTCGCGTTGATTGTCGTGAAAGGTTTCGAAAGCTTCGGACTTGCGCACCGGCAACACGCTGTTTTTATGCACGATGGGGATGTATTGATACGGATAAGGCATGCCGTCCAGGTAGCCGACCGCGCAGGTGCCGAAGGTATAGGGCGTCACATCGACCAAGACCGTGCCGATGTCCTCGCCATTAATCATCGCCGCCTGCATCGCCGCGCCCATCGCCACGCACAGATCGGGATCGACTTCGCCGTGCGGCTCGAAACCGAATTCCTCGAACAGCCGCTCGCGGATGCACGGCGTGCGCGTCGAGCCGCCGACCAGAATGATTTCGTCGATGTCCGAGGCGATCAGTTTCGCGCCCTTCAGCGCGATGTGGGTAGCGTCCAGCGTGGCGTTGATGTGGTCGGCGATCAGATCTTCGTATTCCGAACGCGCCAATTCCATTGTCAAATGCAGTGGCGTGCCTTGGCGTTCCAGCAAATATTCTTCCTCTATCGTCGCAAACGGCGCGTCGGACAGTACCAGTTTCGCCTGTTCCGCCGCCCGCACAATACGCGCCATCGCCTTGCCGTGCGGCTCGACTTCGATACCGAATTGCTGGCGAATATGCGCCAAAATCCGCTCGACGATCAGTTGATCGAAATCGTCACCGCCCAGGTGATTGTCGCCATGGCTGGCCAGCACTTCGACGACACCGCTCTGCACGTTGACCACCGATACATCGAAGGTGCCGCCGCCCAAGTCGTAAACCAGCATGCGCTTGGCTTCGAGCTGGCCGGCGCCGTAAACCAAGGCGGCGGCGGTCGGCTCGTTAATCATCCGCACCACCTCCAGCCCGGCGATTTCGCCGGCTTCGCGGGTCGCCTGGCGCTGAGCGTCCGAAAAATAGGCCGGCACGGTAATCACTGCCTTGGCTATCGGCCGACCAACATAGGCTTCGGCAATGCTTTTCAAGCGTTTCAGGATAATCGCTGAAATTTCCTGCGGCGTGTAAGCCTGGCCGGCCATCGTGACTCGCGTATCTTGGCCCATCAGGCGCTTGATCGACTTGACCGTGCGCTCCGGATAAATCAGGTATTGATTGCGGGCGCTGGCGCCGACCAGAATCTCGCCGTTATCGTCCAGCCCGACGAAAGACGGCAATATTTTTGTGCCGCTGTCGGCGATCACGGTGACTTTGCCGTTTTCGACGATGGCTACTTCGGAGTTGGTGGTCCCTAGATCGATGCCGATGATGATGTCGTTCATATGTGTTCCCTGAATGCTTAAAGTTTATTGACCTTGACTTCCGCCAAGCGTAGCACTTGGTCTTCCATTAAAAAGCCCTTGCGCAGTTCTTCCAGCACAATGGCGTTTGCCTGCGAGGGATCGTTGCCGATGGCGATGGTCGCCATGGTCCGTGCGTCGAAGGGCCGGCCGACGCAATCGATGGCAAACACCCGCCGGCGTTGCAGCATCTGTTCCAAGCGCTTCAGCGTGATTTCCTGGCCATCGCCAACGCTGGCGATGAAGCGCACGTCCTGCGGTTTGGAATGCCGGAACAAGCTATCCGCCGGCCGATACTGTTGCACGGCCCGATAGCCGGCATCGAGCCGGTCGTAAATATCCAGCCACTCCAGCAGCAGCGCCCGTTCGTGCTCGCGGCGTTGTTGCTGCAGGCGTTCGTTGGCTTTCGCCAGTTCGTCCGCCAAGGCTTGATTGTCGGCTTTCAAGGTTTCGACTGCCTCGCTCAAGCTATCCAGCGTGGCTTTGAATTGCCGCGACTCGGCTTTGACTTCGGTTTTCAAACCGGCTAGATCGCTGAATAAAGCGGTCAAATCCGGTTGGTCGATTGCGGTCAGATGGGCGAAGTCGGTTTCCTGTAGATAGTGCTGCAAGGCTGTCAGCAACTCGTCTTGCGGGGTGTCTGTCGTCATGATGGCGTTTTAGTCAATTGAGCGAGCGATTTTTCGATGGTCAGCGTGCTCGCCAGCTTTAGGAAATCGTCCGCAGGCATAGTCTCGCCAGTAGCCGATTGGCCGAAGGCTTGCGCCAGCAACGTGTCGAATTCGACACGCGGCATAGCAAACAATGCATGGCGCAGCCGACTGTCTTGGTCTTTGATCGCTTCGAAAGCCTCCTGGATTTCGCGAAAGCGCGCGGGATCGCGGTCGGGCGGATTGTCCTTGACCCGCTGCAAATAGGCTTGTTTGATGTCGGCGTCGCTAGTTTGTTCGGGCACGCCCAGAATACGGTACGGTGAAATCATCGGTACTCAATTGAAAGGCAGTGAATATTGTGGGGAGTTATTCTCAAATCGCGCGAGGATGTCGTCGAAACCGACGCCGATCTCGACCTTAAGTTCCTCCGCGCCGGCGAGTATAGCCACCGACCAGAGGAAATCCTGGTTCATAAACAAGATCGCCAGACGTTGCTGGCCGAGCTGGTCGCCGTATTGACGCATAATTTGGGCGGCGAAATAATCGGGACCGCGTTTGCGCATGATCTCCTCGATTTTCTTTTCGATGCGCTTGAACATGGCATCCGGAATGGGGCCGAACAAGTCCTCTATCGGATCGTCGCTGATTAACGGCTGATCGAAGTCTTCAGCTTCATCTTCGAGCGGCTCGGGAGTGCCGCTGACCCGTTCGAGCAAGCGCGCGATCAACCCGGCGGTCCTGTTGTCGTTATCCGCCCGCGCGTCTGCCAACCCAATTTTCAAGCGGTATAAGCTCATTAAATCCAAGTGGCTGGCATCGCCTTGGCATTCGGCCAGCGTCCGGTAATACATCAAAGCCGGCGTGTGTCTGCGGGCCTGAGCCATTTTGGCGCAGTGCTTCAATAGCTCGTAATGGCCGACGCTTTCCAAAGCTTGGCACCAGGCGAGCAGCAGCGCCTCATGGTCCAGCAGCCATTCCACCGACTTTTTCAGCGGCGCTTTGACTTTGTCCAGGGCTTTCAGCACCAAGCTGTTATCGTCCAATTGCTCGTCGTAATAATTAAGCAAGCCGATCAGCCGCTGCAATTGTGGGGCGGACAGCAGATAGTCCTTAAACGCCGGCAGCGCGCGGCTAAGCCCCTGTGTCGGCAGTTCCAGCAATCCGGCTTCGATCTGCGCTTGCACATGCATATTGACCGGATCGTCATACAGGCTTGCCAGCGTATCGGCGATGCGTTGCAAGCCCTGGGTTTTGTCCTCGGCCCGCCACAGATAAAAACCACGCAACAACTCGGCTTGGCGGCGCAGGCTTTTATCGATGGTCAATTGTTCGGCCGCTTGAATTTCCTTTTCGACCAAATGAAATTTCTCGGTTTTGATCAAACGACGGGCATGGGCCATATGATTGGCAAACAATAGCTGTTTAGCCAAAGTATTGACCGGGTCTATCTGCAACAAGGCTTTGGCATAGGCCGCCGCCTTTTTAAAGGCTTTTCTGGCGGCGGCCGATTTGGCTGCCCGCACCAGCAGATCGGTATCGTTGGGGAAATGTTGCAGGCCACGTTCCAACCAGTGTTCGTACTGAGCCGCATTCGGCCGCTGTTCCTGGTAAACCGTTAACAGTTTTAGATAGCTTTGCCGGTCGTCGGGGTCGTACTCCAGGCTGTCGGCTAACATCGCCGCCGCTTCGCCGGAATAGGCCTTGTCGGCCATGCGCCTGAGGATCAACGCAATTTTTCGGTCATTGGCCGGCCGGTCTTGTTTCAGAATATCGATGCAGCGTTGCCAAAAAAAACCGGCGTCGTAGGCGTTTTCGGCTTGCTCGTGCAATAAGGCTTGCAAGCGGTTTTCCTCGAACGGGTCCTTGCTGGCGAAGTGTTTGAAATAGTCTTTCTCGCCGCCCGGATACTCGGCCAACGCGCCCAGGCAATAGGCTTGCGCGGCGTCGTTGCCGAATACGTCGCGATATTGTAGGACCAGATTGAAGCGGGTCTTGGTGTCGGGCTGACCGTTGAGTTTGACCAGCGCTTCCAATAACTGGCTCTGACGGGCGTTGAGACCTTTGGCCTGAGCAACGATGCGGCGCTGATTGTGTTCCAGACTCGACAGGCTGGCAACGAAATCCGCGCCGGATTGCCGATACGCCAAGCAGGCCTTAGCCAGCTGTTGATAGGGTGATTCGTCGGGGATTTTGGCTAACATGGCCGGGGCTTGTTCGATTTCCGCGCCAGCCAGCAGCTGCGCTTTCAGCAAGCTGCGCAAATCGCGAAACGCCGAACGAAACGGCAATGGTTTTAAGGCCTGCTCGCAAGGTTCCCGCTCGCCGTTGCGATAGGCCGCCAGCGCCGCGTTTATACACTCCCAATGCTTGAGCAATGCGGAATCCTGGGGCAAATGCGGCAACAATTCCGTGACCCCGGAGACCAGCAGCATCCCCAGATAAGCCGAAAGCACCGGAAACTCTTCGTCCAACTGCCGAGCATTCAACCCATCCAATAGGGCGTAAGCTTTGCGCTCGTTTTTGCCGGCCAACAGCCACAACAGGTAAGCGTCTTGCGCTTGCAGCGGTGGTTGCGCGTTAGCCGCGTAATTTTCCCAAAGTACGCAGGCTTCCTTGAACATGGCCTTGGCCGCCATTCCCCTGGCCCTTTGCAGATAACAATCGGCCAAGCAGCGTTTGGTTTCGGCGTCGGCCGATTGCTTTAACAGTTCCTTGAATAAATCGCTCGCTTCCTTATAGCGCCCGGCGGCATAGTGCGCCTGCGCTTTTTCCGGTAACGACGATTCCGAGAGCCCGGCGGAAATTTTCTGGATGATTTTTTTCATGGCTGTGCAGGCAATAGCCCATGCTTCAAAATGGCATTATAAAACAGCAACGGCATATGCCGCCTGCTATGCTTTCATATCAAGATGCTGATTCGATCCGAGTTCTCTTGATTGGCTCAGCGCTTGGGCCTGGGTGGCTTTCGACGCCACACCGAAGGCTTACTTCGGAAGATCAACAGGGTACTTGCGAAGCTGCCCTTAGACCTTCCGAGCGACCTCGTCCAGTTCCCGAAGTACCCCAGCGATATGCGGAAGTATCACCTCGATTTTTTGCTCGTCAAAGTGGATCTTTCAAGGAGCCAAGCCGACTTTCCGAGAATCCCGGCCGATGGTTTGAGAGTCCAAGCCAAAGCGAAACGGGAAACAAACTATCATTTGCTGTCGAAGCTTTGCTGGGTCGGCGGACTCGCCCCTAAGCCGACAAATAAGATTAAATTGCAGGGCAGCAAATGGGAAATAAGCCGTCCTTCAAAATGTAAGCACGATTAGCTCACGTAATCGCATATTTCAAGGCCAACATTTCTCCAATTCCTCTGCCTATAATTGGAGCAGACTATCAACAACGGGTCGTCATGCACAGAACTCAATCCGCAACAACCAACAAACAATTTTATGCATCTCCCAAGAGCCCCTTGGCCAAATATCGAAACAGCTTGTGGTGGTGGCTGGTTGCTTCCTGGGTATTTCTTATTGTCATCAGCAAGAAACACGAATACGGCAGTCTTTGGCTTCCGATTGTTTTCACATATGTGGTTGTGGCGATATTCGATAGCTTTCTTAAACGCCGTTTACCCTACGACCAACCAATTATCACATTGGATGACGATGGCATAGAATCGCTACTGTTTGCGGGCGCAATTAAACGGCATAGCTGGGGCGAGTTGGTGGAGGCGAATGTTTCCAAATTCAAGAACATGCCTTTCATTCAATTCAGATTGCAAGCTTTGGTAGGCGTTATTGATGACTCTATGACCTGGACTGGCATTAACCCCGCGCGACCAGTGCTACCTATATCGTCTTTGTCTGCAGAAGATCAAATCGAGTTGCTGGAAATAATCAATCAGCGTTTGGGTTTCGCTCAATCAACTAGCAAATCCACTGGTAATTCTAGCGCCAGTCAATCGGCCAACAATTTCGCCACTAATCCGCTTGCCGAGGAAAAAGCGTTTCATGATCAGTTGGAGGCTTATGCTCCCATAGCGTGGATCACCTGGTTGCTAATTGGTGTCAACGTATTGGTTTGGATTGCAATGTGGCATACCGGGGCGAAAATAGAGCAAACGCCACCCGAGCAGCTACTGAGTTGGGGCGGTAATACTGCATTTGATGTTCAACGTGGCGAATGGTGGCGAATGGCAACCGCCATGTTTCTCCATGGTAGCCTGATACATTTAGGCATCAATATGGCGGGGCTATATGTCGTTGGTGGGGTGGTGGAACGTATATACGGTCATCTGCCTTTTACACTGATTTATTTAGGTTCCGGTTTGATCGGCAATGGGCTCAGCCTCTATTTTGGTGCGCAATACGCAGTCTCCGCAGGTGCGTCCGGGGCTGTGTTAGGCGTTACTATTGCGCTAATGGTTGGTATGTATCAACACAGGGAGCGCTTACCAAAAATTTTTAGTAAACGAAGGTTGAGCGGCATAGTGTTGTTTGTTTTTTATGCTTTGCTGTATGGATTTATCAATCGCGGCATTGATAACGCGGCGCATATCGGCGGTATGCTAACTGGTTGCTTATTGGGTTTACTGTTACCGGAACGCTTGGACATGGAAAGTTTCAAACACCGCGTCAAAAAACACCTAATAATAGGCCTGTCGTCGACGGTTATCGCTACAACAGCTTTAGTCTCGATGTCGCCCCAGGCAACATTGAACATTAAATCAGAGCTAAAAAATCAAGCCTTATTGGTGCAGGGCGCTAATAGTATTTTTCATGAACTTGTTTTACTCGATCTCGACATAGTTACTTTTCGCAGAGGCCAAATGTCCGCAGCGGAGTTGAACTCAAAGATCAAAAACACTTACCTTTCAGGCTTAAAACAAGCGATACAACAATTATCAGAAGTCAGACTAGCGGAATCGGATCAGCGATTACAGATGTTACAAGAGATGAAACTATCAACAGCCCTGTTAGTATCGATCTTCGAACTCGCCCCCTTTCAAAAACCTGGAAGCGGTAAAACTCAGCCAACCGATCTTGAACGTGCGACCCTTATCAAAGACAAGTTAAAGGCAATAACAGCTCGCATATTGCATGAAGGCCATAAGGTGCGCAGATTATAGGGTGCTGCCGTCAGGCGCACCGTTCGTGATTGTTGCGCCTCGCATAGCTCTGCACAACCTATAGGTGGCCGCACCTTTTTGGGATTACGTCTGGCGGTTATAGATCTATCAGCAGACCTTCGTCAGAAAAACCATCTGTCTGCCTTTGGCCGAACTCAGCCGACAATATCAAGCACCCAACCCATCACCCCACGCTAAGCTCACTCAACAATCCCGGATTTTAGTAGCCTCAGTAATTGACGCCCAGGCCGCTATCACCGAAGATCAAGGCTTTTTCGGGAGCCGTGATGAGCAGCAACGACTTTATTCTCTCCGCCGGCGTGCGTATGCCGGGCATTATTTACGGCACGGCCTGGAAGCAGGAGCGTACCGCCGCGCTGGTGGAACAGGCGCTAACGCTGGGATTTCGCGGCATTGACACGGCTTGTCAGCCCAAGCATTATCACGAGGCAGGGGTTGGCGAAGGTGTACTGGCGGCTTGCCGGAAGTTGGGCTTGCAGCGTTCCGAGCTATATTTGCAAACCAAGTACACGCCGCTGAACGGCCACGATCCGTTACGCATCCCTTACGACCCCAAAGCCGGTCTGCCCGAGCAAGTCGCACAATCCTTCCAAGTGTCGTTAAAAAATCTGCAAACCGATTATCTGGATGGCCTGGTGCTACATTCGCCGTTGGCGGATCGCGGGCAGTTGTTGGAGGTTTGGCAAGCGCTGGAAGTTATCCAGCAAAGCGGCGGCGCCAAACAACTGGGTATCAGCAATTGCTATGATCCGAAATTATTCCAATTTTTGTACGACAACGCGACGGTTAAACCGGCCGTATTGCAGAACCGGTTTTATGCCGATACCGGCTACGACAAACAGCTGCGGGCGTTTTGCCGGCAGCGGCAGATCGTTTATCAAAGCTTCTGGACGCTGACGGCCAATCCTAAAATCCTGGCTGACGCGGCTGTGAAAACGCTGGCGGAAAAATACCTGCGCGGCCCGGCGCAGATATTCTTCCGCTATTTAACGCAGAACGGCATCGTGCCGTTAACCGGCACCACATCCGCCGAGCATATCCGCGAGGATTTGGCTATTTTCGAGTTTGAGTTGAGTAGCGCGGAAAGCGCGGCGGTGGAGGCCTTGCTTTAAGCGTTTCGATGGCGCTAAGACTCAACAGCCAATTCCCAAAAAAAGCCTCTCCCCCGGCAGAGGCTTATAGAACGGCGGTAAGTCACTGTTTTATAACCCTCATCCTAACCTTCTCCCGAAGGGAGAAGGAACAAAACTCCTCTTTTACGATACCCCCTGGGGGAGAAGCTTTTATTAAATCCCACAAGCTGCCAAGTTTGTAATGGATCTCTATTGACCTGACCCATCATCAACTGATTTGCCCAGTTAACGGTTAAGGCTTTTATAATAACGGGAACCTTGCCTCTTCAAGCCCAAATGTCATGCTGATTAACCGTTATCTGCGTCAATTTGCCTACCTATGCAGCGGGCTTTGCCTGGTGCATGCCAACGTGCTTGCTCAAGGCAATCCAGCCGACATCGAAGCGACCAACGAATTGCTGCCGCTAAGTTGGGAGGAACTCACCGAACTGGAAGTATCCAGTCTGGCGCGGCAGGAACAAACGGTTAAAGACAGCCCAGCCGCAGCATTTGTAATCACTTCCGAAGACATCCGCCGCTCCGGCGCCACCAGCTTGCCGGAAGTTCTGCGCATGGTGCCTGGTATGAATGTGGCTAAAATCAACGCCTGGAATTGGGCGGTCAGCGCGCGCGGTTTTAACGATCTATATGCCAACAAGCTGCAAGTGATGATAGACGGCCGCAGCATTTATGATCCGCTGATCAGCGGGGTCTATTGGGGCCAGCAAAATCCGTCGCTGCCGGATATAGAACGCATCGAAGTGTTGCGCGGCCCCAGTGGCAGTTTGTGGGGCGCGAATGCCGTGAACGGCACCATCAACATCATCACCCGTTCGGCTCGCGATACTCAGGGCGGTTTGCTTAATGCCGGCGGTGGCACCGAGGAACGCGGCTTCGGCGGGATTCGTTACGGCCAGAAATTATCCGAATCCACCTTTCTGCGCGGCACGATCAGTACGATGGTGCGCGACGCCAGCATCGATCTGGCCGGCAGGCAAGACACCCACGACACCGGCGATACCGAAACCGCCAATTTTCGCCTGGACAGCCAACTCAGCGCCCAGGACAAACTGATGGTGGAAGCCAACGTCTCCCGCTACCGGTTGGGCGGCTACTATATCGGTAAAACCTCGACGACAGCACCGCTGTGGCAAAACGACGACTTTGGCAGGGACGGCGTGACCGGCAGTTTGCAGGGCAATTGGTCTCATCGCACCGACAGCGGCCACGACTGGCGACTGAATATGGCGTTTACCCAAACCGAATGGCAATTGGCGGTGAATCGGATGAGCCGCTCGCATTACGATTTGGACTTTCAACACACCCTGCCGGCCATCATCGACAACCACAAACTGATGTGGGGGGTGAACTATCAAAATATCTCCGATAGTTTCGATAACACGCTGACTCTGGGTTTCGAACCCGAGCAATTAACGCAGCACAATGTCGGGGTATTTTTACAGGATCAAATCGGCTTGACCGACGACCTGACCCTAACGCTGGGCAACCGGGTGGAGCATTTCACCTTCACCGGCTGGGAAACCGAGCCCAACGCCCGGCTACTGTGGACACCCAATAAGCAGCACAGCCTGTGGGCCGCGGTGTCGCGCGCCGTGGTCCTGCCGAATCGGGCCCAACACAGCATTCGTTTATTCAAACAAATCCCAGATACCAACCGATTTTTCGAAGCCAAAGCCAACCCGGACATGTTGACCGAAAATCTGTTGGCCTACGAATTGGGCTGGCGTTGGCAAGTTTCCACTAGTCTGGATATCGACAGCGCCTTGTTTTACAACATCTATGACCGGATGCAAGGCACTAAATTTACCAGTGTGACCTATAACAACCCAACGTACGGCAACATCAAGCAGGCCACCGTGGCCAATTACCGGCAAGTGGACAGTTACGGCCTGGAGTTGGCGGTCAATTACCGGGTAAACCACGATTGGCGGCTACAAGCCTCTTACAGCGCCAACCAATTCTCGGTCAATTACGATAAAAACCAGCCCTGGTTTCGCGATCCACTCACCGAAGAACATTTCAATCCGCAACACAATCTCTCACTGCGCTCTTTGTACAACCTGACCAGCGAAATCGAACTGGATGCCTGGGCGCGCTATGTCGATGAACTGTATATCGATAGACGCAGCATTCCGGCCTATATCTCCTTGGACTTACGCCTGGGCTGGCATCCGCACAAAAATCTGGAGTTATCGATAAGCGGGCAAAATCTGCTGGATGATCAACATCCTGAATTCAGCGACGTGCTGTACATACCGGTCGCCAGCCAGATTCAACGCGGCTATCTGGCGCAAATCTCCTGGCATTTTTAAGACGGTTGATTGCGCCAATGCGTCTGCACACCCTTTTGCTACTCAGTGTCTGCGTTTGGTTCGCCGGTTTCGCGCACGCGGAGGAAAATAGCCAAAGCCGCGAGTTTCAATTAAAGACTGCCTATTTGTTCCATTTTGCAGAATTGGCGCAATGGCCGACGACCAAGCCGGTGACGATTTGTTTGCAAGGCCGCAGCCTGTTACGCGCCTACTTGCCGGTTTTGGAAGGCCAGCAAATCAACGGTAATGCGGTGCATGTCAATTTGGCCGACGCCCCCGACATCACCCAATGCAGCATCTTGTTTCTAAGCGACTTGGCCGGCTTAACACCGGTATTAGCCGAGCAAGCCCGGCAGCATCACGTGTTGTTGGTCGGCGACGTGGAAAACTTTGCTAACCACGGGGGTATGGTGCAATTTACGTTGCGCGACAACAGGTTAAAACTGGTGGTAAATTTAGCGGCGGTGAAATCAGCCGATTTAAAGCTGAGTTCGAAATTACTGCGGATGGCCGAAATAATAGAATGACAGCGTCAACAGATCCTCGCATTTCCATCAGCCGCAAGCTGGGTAAAATCCTGCGAGTGATGGTGATGTTAAGCCTGATGGTGGCGACGGTATCGCTGTCGATTCGGGAATATTCGGCTTTGCAGCAGAACATTGGGCAAAAATTGACCTTGACCGCCAATATGATCGGCCAAAACAGCAGCTTTGCCTTGTTGTTCGACGACAATCAAACCGCCCAGGAAATATTGGATGCGCTGGCCCACGATCCGGACATCATCGCCGGGCAAATCCAAACCCCCAGCGGGGTCACGCTGGTCCGTTACGCAAAACCGGCAAGCAATTGGCACGGCTGGTGGCCGGCCTGGCTATCGAAAACCCGGCAGATCACGCAGCCGATTTTGCATAAAAATAAACAGATTGTCGGCCACATTACCCTGGTTGCCGACCTGAAACGCGCCTACCACTCCTTGCTGTTCAATACCCTGATTAACACCGGTATTATCTTGATCGCCTTGAGCGTGGTGGCCTTGTATGTGCAGCGCTTGCAACGTTCGTTTTTAGGCCCGCTGTTGAAATTGGCTAATACCGCGCGGCAAATCGAAAAAGACCACGATTACAGCCGGCGCTCGGATTATGCCGGTAACGACGAAATCAGCGATTTGGCCGAAGCCTTTAATAATATGCTGGCGCAAATCCAGGCGCACGAGACCGACTTGGAAAGCCAGGTGCGAAGCCGCACGCAGGAGCTTGAGCTCGCCAAGCGGGAGGCGGAATCCGCCAATCAGGCCAAAGGCCAGTTCCTGGCCAATATGAGCCATGAAATCCGCACGCCGATGAACGCGATTGTCGGCTTGGTGGAGCTGTGCCTGAATAGCGAACTGAGCTTTAAACAACGCGAATATCTGAAACGGGTGGAATCGTCCGCGCAGTCCTTGATGACACTGATAGGCGACATTCTGGATTTCTCCAAAATGGAAGCCGGCAAAATGCAGATGGAGACCATACCCTTTCTGCTGGAAGAGATGCTGGAGCATGTGTTTTCCACCATGCTGCAACTCAGCGCGAACAAGGGGATTCAACTGATCAGGCCGCCGGTCGGCGAGTATCACGCGGTAATCGGCGATCCGCAACGGCTGCGGCAGGTGTTAATCAATCTGATCGGCAACGCCATCAAGTTTACCGAGCACGGCGAGATAACCGTCAGTTTCAGCGAAATCAGCCGCGATGCGCACTCGGTGCGTCTGCAATTTGCCATCAGCGACACCGGCATCGGCATCACCGCCGAACAGCAAACCAAATTGTTCCAGGCTTTTAGCCAGGGCGACAGCAGCGTGACCCGCAACTACGGCGGTACCGGCCTGGGCTTGATTATCTCCAAGCAGCTGATCGAACAAATGGGAGGGACGATAGAGGTCAGCAGCGAACCCGGCGTCGGTTCCACCTTTACCTTTAATGTGCTGCTCGGCGCCACCGATTTGAATACCATCCGTAATTTCCAAATCCGCCGTCACCGTACCAGCATAGACATCGGAAAATTGGCGCGGCTGCAGGGGCGGCGGGTGTTGCTGGTGGAAGATAACGAAATCAACCGCATCGTCGCCATCGAGCTGTTGGAACAAGCGCAATTACAGGTGGATATTGCCGAAAACGGCGAACTGGCCTTGGACAAGCTGCGGCATCACGACTACGACTGTGTGCTGATGGATGTACAAATGCCGGTGATGGACGGCTATCAAGCCACCCGGCTGTTACGGCAAATCCCGGCTTGCCGCGACCTACCCGTCATTGCGATGACCGCCAACGTGATGCACGGCGATCATCAGCACTGTCTGGCCGCCGGCATGAACGACTTCATCGGCAAACCGATTCTACCGGCCACGCTTTACGAAACCTTATTGAAATGGATTAAACCGGTTACCGACCAGCCTTTGGACCTGGGATAGCATTAATCAACGCCCTATTTACCCCAAGGCATCACCGGCACCGTCGACACACTGTTGGCCGGTGCACCTTCGATCACTTTCCGGCTAATCGCCAGATAAACCAGGGTGTTGTGCTTGGCATCCCATAAACGGGTAATGTTGGTGGACTTGAAAAACAGCGAGGTGCTCTCCGAAAATACGGTTTCTTCCGTGCTCAGTTTGGCCGGCAATGTGATCGGCCCGGTTTGCCGGCAAGCCAGCGAAAATTCCGACGGATCTTCCGACAGACCCAAGCCGCCGGAAATCCCCCCCGATCTGGCCTGACTGATATGGCAAATCACGTTAGGGATTTTCGGATCTTCAAAGGCGTCGACACAAACCTTGTGATTGGCACCGATTAGTTTCCAGGCCGTGGTCACGCAACCCACTTCATCGGCCTGCGCCGCGCCCGCCAGCATGAGCAACAAGCCACAGCATAAGCGGCCGCTATGTTTTAAGGATATTTTCAGCATAAATTTCTCGCAGACAGTGAGTAGATGGAAAGGGTCAGACTCAGGGTAACAAGCGCCAGTCGCTAAAACAAGCCGCCTGACCAACATAGCGTTGCGCGCTATCGTGGACATTCCACACCACCGCGCGCTCGATCAAAAAACGCTTGCCGGATTTGGCGATCCGCACGCCACTGTAATTGTCGATATAGCCCTGGCTGGTCACTTGATTCAATAGTCGCTCGCGCTCTTCACGATTGACCGGCTCCGCCGAAAAACGCGAAGGCATACCGATAAATTCCGGCCAACTTAGCTCGAATAAATCCTGTGCGGTGCGGTTGGCGTAATTGAATACAGGATCGGCAGCAGTGTTATGCGACAACAGGGCAAAATCGGCTTCATAGACTTGCCGGCCCAGCGCCATGTTTGCGGACTGTTCCAACAGCGGCTTGCCCAGCAATTGCTGATAGCTTTGGAGCAGCAATTGGATATGGGTTTCGTAAAAATCGTTTTCTTGGCTGGGTACTGGCAAATCGAGCATGGCTATCCGTTACACACCGGGCTGGTAAAGTTCTTTTTTATAAACCGCGCTGATTTGCCTGCCGTCCCACACATAGCAATAATGCGCGCCTTGCTTGACCGGCGCCAGCAAACGCGGTTTAAACACCGCCACACATTCTCCGCCCGCCGCCCGCACGCTGGAATAGACGATACCATCCGCACCGTCCGCGCGTAACTGCCTGGCCCAGGCCTGCGCGGCGGCGTAATTGCCGGTGTCGGCGTCGTAAATTGCCGGTAATTCGGTTTGCCGACCGCGAATGTCGTGCAGCTCGGCATTCAAATCCGAGGCATTGCTGCGCATGTCGATGTCAATCGGCGCTTGTCGGGTCGCGGCCAGAAACCGGCTGCGATGAAAACGGGTTTCGGCTATCGCGGTATCGATGTCTTTGGCGGCGTAATACACGCCGTAACTGCCGTCGCAAAACCGGCTGCCTTCCGGATTTAAATGCGTGAACGCGGCCATGATCGGCGTAGTCCCCGGCCCGGCAATTCGGTCCGCCACGGCGACCAAACTGATTTCGCCGGCTTCGTCGCGCAGCCTGTCGTTAGTCAGCGCTTCAATGGCGAACACTACTTCCAGATCAGCCGGGTCTGCCACCCTATCGAACAAACCCGTCGGCGGAAACCGGCTAGGCACCAGGCGCCAGCAAGGTCGCCAATCTATCCGACTGATTTTCGCTACCGCCATTAGGCCCAACCGCACTGCGCATCCAGATATTGGCGCACTACATACAAATCCGCCACCCGCCCGGACAACATGCGTTGCAAGGCGGTTTGCCCGGAAAACAGCGCGGCCTGATTGGCTTGATGCAGCCAGCCATCCGCCGCTGCCGGCTTGGGCAGTAAAATCTGCAAGGCTTTATAAATCCCAAAGATGTAAGACAACCTTTCCAATTTATCGGCGTTAAGACTGGCGCTTTCCGGATTTTTCTTCCACTTAAAATACGTGCTGCGCGAATCCAGCCCCAGTAAAACCATGGCCTGCTCGACATTCAAACCCCAGGCATCGGCGATATTAAAAAAAGTCCGTAAAGCCGCACCGGCCACCAGCGCGCTGTCGGCCGGTAATTGCACATGAGCTGTTGACAACATAAGCCCTCCAAAACAACTTATCTAAACTTTACGTTAAAATAAGTCTATTTATGGACTTTGTCAAAGGGGTTTTGGGTTTTATTCTTGGAAAAGGAGTTTTGTTTGGGCCGGGTTTTTATTTGGGCAAAACAGACCGCGTAGCTCCGATTAGCGCAGCGTAATCGGAGGAACGACGTCAAACATGCGTCCGATTACGCTATCGCTAAGCGGGCCTAAGGCCTTTTTTGTCTAAGGGGGTTTGCTTAGCGGTTTTTAGGCCAGCTATTCGGATTTCTAGCATCATGCACTACAGCCAACACATGTACTAAATCGCCGCGCACTACATAAAACACGCCGAATGGAAAACGCGGGAGTAATGCGCCGAACGTTTGGAATTACCTCGGCATAGAGCAACGGTGCTTGTTCCAGCCTTTTTAGCTGCAGCTCTAAAGCGGCAATAAATTCATCTCCGAGACCGGAGCTTTGCGACTCGTACCATTCTTGGGCTTCGCCCGTTTCACGTAAAGCGCGTGCGGAAAATTTCAGGCGGTACGCCATGAGCCATCTTTAAGGCACGATTTTACTTGATCCCAGGAATAGCCGGACTCCGGATTCCGCTCAAACTCAATCATGCGCCGTTCCAGTTCGGCTTTAAGCTCCGGCGATACTTCCACAGCTTCAGGTACTGCGGCGACGCTGTCCCAAATAAGCTCAACGAGCTGAATGCGTTCCTGCAACGGAAGTTCCAGAATATCGGTAATCGAGATATTGTTCATGGCGGACACTGTATCCATTTTTGGTAAAAATCAAAAGCGACACTTATAAACGGCCCGACGATTTAAGTTTTTGCACGACTAACTCATCAACTTGATTATTCGGTGTGGCCGGAGATAAGCCCGCGTAGCTCCGATTAGCGAAGCGGAAGCGGGTTGGCTTGAGCGAAATGTGGGCATCACTGCGTTTCACTTATCAACTGCCCATGCTCATCAAAGCGGCGCTCGATGCGCTTCATACCCTGTACATCGTAACGCTCCTCAATGCGAGGTTGCCCGTTCGGATAGTAGTAAATCTTTCCGGCAAGCAACTGGCCGTCGTACATCTCAGCGTAAATAGCAACCGCTTGCTCGTTGTGATGAAGGATGCCAATCAGAGCACCGTCCGGTCCATAGCGATTTATGCTCTTGATCGCTCCGGAATCATAGAATTCCTTAACGATTTTCTGTCCCCCAACAGCACTGAGCGTCTCTGGCTCTTTAGCGAATAAGACCGTAACGGTGGCAAGCAAAAGTACGGCAACAAGATTGATGTGCGTCATGTTCATTTGTTTGTTGCTCAACATAATATATACGACATTTTTTGCCTTATAATCCCAGCCATCTGTCGTATAACTCCTTATTCCTGAGTTTAAATAATTGATAAAACTGCGCTTTATTAAACAAAGAACCAGCCCTGGCCGGAAAATACGACAAATGTCCAAGGCTTATGAGCCACTTTTATTCAAGCCCCAGACTATCGAGTTCGCGGAAATAAACATTTTGGTTCCGTATTTCTTGCAAAGATACCCCAAGACCCAAACTAATCAAAGAACATTCCAACGCTCAACCTCTGTCAGTCTGTTTGCCTAGCGGCCCAAGCGCCTACAAACGATTTGGGTTAATCCTGTTCCGATCTCGACTTCCAGGCCGCTCGGGCCACTAGAATCGCCGCCGTTAGAAAACCGACCGTGGTCAGCGTAAAACTGATGCCAGCCTGAATCGGGAAGTGCGGTTCGACCGGTAAAGCGGAGGCCACCGGCTTGGCCGACAATCCCCTTAGTAAAAACGATAGCGGGTTGAAAAACGCCCCGAAGCAGCAGGCACTCACCACCCAGACCGGCGGCGTGACCGCATATTGCCGAAACAGCAAAAAGAAAATGAACAGAAATTGCGCCATCATCAGGTAATCGATGTGGGCGCGAATAATGTCGGCCCGTTCGACCAGGTGGCTGGCCAACGCGCCGTCGGGATAAAACAGCGTAAAGCCCAATACCCAGGCGATACTCAACGCTATCGCCAGACAGAATATCGCAAACACCAGCAAAAACACGTTTGCCAACGGTTCGGGTGGAAATTTTTGATTGCTCATGTGTATCCTCATTTTCAAGAGGCGCTTGGCCCCAGTTATCGAACGCCGCAAAGGGCAAACGCGCCGACCCCGTTGCCAAGCTCAAACGCTTTGACTAGACTGCCCGGCAAAAATGCCGGTTGGCCGAACGCAACGGGGAGCTTAAACAATGACCAATACACCACGCTTGTATGAACGTGCTACTGCCTCGGCGGTCCCTTTCGATGCGCTCTGGGACATCAGCGGCGGCCGCACGTTTTTTTGCGGTCCGCTGTATTACAACGCCAACCACCAACACGGCGCTCCGGTGTTTCTGGCCGGTCTGTATGGGAAGTTTCGTTTGAAAGTGGCGGGTAGCGATTGGCTGTCTTGCCGCACGGCGGTAATTCCGGCCGGCGTGTGGCACGAGCTGGATGTGGGCGGCGACCCGCTTGCGGTGTTTTACATCGAACCGACCATCGCCGGCGTCGAGGCGCTGTTACCTTTAATCCGCGATACCCGCTCAGTGAACGGTGCCTTGGTCGGTAACGGCGGCGAAATCGCCTTCATGCGCGATCTCTACGAAGATCGCTACAGCCCGAATTGGACCGCGCAGCCCCTGGCCGATTTGCTGGATTTTTCGAAACGCCGGTCTCAAGCCGACAGACTAGACCCACGCATCAGCCAAATCGTCGAATTTTTATTCGCGCAAGGCGACGACCTGACGTCGGTGATTACGCTGGCAGCGAATGTAGGACTATCCGCATCCCGGCTACAACATCTGTTCAGCCAGCAGATCGGCGTGCCGTTTCGCCGTTATCGCAGCTGGAACCGGATGCGGCAAGCGATAAAAGAAGTCATCAAGGGCCACAACTTCACGACTGCCGCGCACGCTACCGGGTTTTCCGATTCCGCCCATTTCAGCCATGAATTTCGCAAGACTTTCGGTGCCGCGCCCACAGTGGGTTTGCATAATCTGGCGCGGCTGCAACCCTAGCTTAAATCGACTCCCGCACCAAATCTGCCAAAATCCGCAAGCCTGATTCGGCATCCTCGCTACTGGAGTGGCTGAAATTCAACCGTAGCTGGCCGCAAGCGTCCACCGCCATCGGTAGGAAGGGTTCGCCGGGCATAAAAGCCACGCCGGCTTCGATAGCCTTAGGCAACAGCTGACGGGTATCGATGCGGCGATTCAGCGTCAGCCAAAAAAACAAACCACCGGGCGGGGTTTGCCAAACTGCCAAATCCACAAAATGCCGGCGCAGCGCAGCGTCGAATGCATCGCGGCGCTGGCGGTAATGGCCGGCCAAATCCGCCAATTGCCGGCTGCGGTCGGGATTGTTCAGTTGTTGTAGTACCAGCCATTGGCTAAGGCGATTGCTGTGCAAATCGGCCGCCTGCTTCAAGCGGGTCAAAAAAGGCATCAGTTCCGGCGACGCGACCAGGTAACCCAAGCGCAAGCCCGGCGCCAGGCTTTTGGAAAACGAGCCTTGATAAATCCATGGCGCTTGTTGCAACCTGGCACATACCGGCGTGCGTTCGCAATCGTCGTACACCAGATCACGGTAGGGATCGTCTTCGAATAGGGGAATATTGCCGGCATCGCAAGCGGCGGCCAGGGCACTGCGCTCCCCGGCATCCAGGCAGCGGCCGCTGGGATTCTGGAACGTGGGGATCGCATAGGCAAACGCTGGCTTTTCCCGCTGCCAGGTATCCAGATCGGGCGCCCCAGCATCGTAAGCCACGAAGCGGGCGCCGAAAAAGCGGAACACCTGCAAAGCCGCCAGATAAGTAGGCGCTTCCACGGCCACCGGCGTGCCGGGATCGATGAACAGTTTGGCGACCAGATCGATACCTTGCTGCGAACCGGACAGGATCAACACCTGTTCGGCCGAACATTTAACGCCCAGGCTTTGCATGTCGGCGGCGATACGCTCGCGCAACTCCGCTTCGCCTTCGCTGGCGCCGTATTGCAACATGTGCTGCGGCATGGCCTCTAGCGTGAATTGCGGGAAGCTGTCCAACGACGGTAATCCGCCGGCAAAGGAAATCATGCCGGGTCTGTCGACGACGGCCAGAATTTCGCGGATTGGTGACGGATGCAGGTCTTGGGTACGAGCGGAAAAGCGGATAGGGTGCTGCGGCGATAATGAGTTCATGGTGGGCATTGATAAATGTCAATAAAGTTGACCTATAGCCATGCTAACGGCTGCCTGCCTATAATGTCAACATGGTTGACCAAATAGCCGCTATCGATAATCCCCTGCTTGATGAAACGCCGAAGCCGGACAGGCGCGAAGCCGCGTTACGTCTGGCTATCGAACAATTTTACTTCGGCTATCGCGCCTTTACCGTACAGCCGGACCGCATCCTGGCCGAGCGCGGGCTTGGGCGGGTGCATCACCGGATCTTGTATTTCGTCGGCCGCAACCCGCGGATTTCCGTGAACGCGCTGCTGGGCATGCTAAGCGTCAGTAAACAAGCTCTGAACGCGCCATTGCGGCAGTTAATGGACATGCAGCTGGTCATGATAGACACGGCCGCGCATGACAAACGGGTACGCGAACTCAGCTTAACGCCGGACGGCGCGGAATTGGAAGCGCAACTGACCGGCACGCAAATGCAACAGCTGCAAACGGTATTCGCGCAAGTCGGCGCCGAAGCCGAAGCCGGCTGGCATGAAGTGATGCGTAGCTTGAGTGCACAGAGCTGAGCAGCCGTGCGCGAAAAAATCGACGCCATCTACCAAAGCGAATCCCGCCAGGTACTGGCCACCTTGATTCGGCTGCTCGGCGATTTCGATGTGGCCGAGGAAGCGCTGCACGATGCCTTTCGCGTTGCGCTCGAACAATGGCCGCGTGACGGCTTACCGGCCAATCCGCGCAGTTGGCTGGTGTCGGCCGGCCGCTTCAAGGCTATCGACGGCCTGCGCCGGCAAGCCCGCTTCGATGTGCTGGAGGATGCCGATACCTTGGCGGATCCAGCCAGCGAACCCGGCGACACGGATGACGAAGGCCTGGAAGACGACCGCCTGCGGCTGATCTTTACCTGTTGCCATCCAGCGCTATCCCCGGATGCCCAAGTCGCATTGACGCTACGCGAAGTTTGCGGCCTGGCCACCGAGGAAATCGCCCGCGCCTTCCTGACGCCGACACCGACGCTGGCCCAACGCATCGTCCGCGCCAAAACCAAGATCCGTGATGCCCTCATTCCCTATCAGGTACCGTCGCCTTCAGAACTCCCACAACGCCTCGATTCGGTGTTACGGGTAATTTATCTGGTGTTCAACGAAGGCTACTCCGCGTCGTCCGGCGACGCGCTAACCCGGCATGATTTGTCGGAAGAAGCGATACGCTTGGGACATTTGCTGGTCGAGTTACTGCCGGAGCCGGAAGCGCAAGGCTTATTGGCGTTGATGCTGCTGCACGAATCCCGCCGCGCCGCCAGAACCACAGCCGACGGTGAACTCATTTTGTTGGATGACCAAGACCGCAGCTTGTGGGATAAGGAACGCATCGTCGAGGGCTCTGCACTGGTACAGCGGGCCTTAGGGTCGCGGCGCTTCGGCCCTTATGCGTTGCAAGCCGCCATCGCTGGGCTGCACGCCAACGCCAGCCACGCCGCCGCCACAGACTGGCCGCAAATCGTCGCACTCTATGAAGTCTTATTGCGCATCGAAGCCTCGCCGGTAATCGAATTAAACCGGGCCGTCGCGGTAGCGATGCGCGATGGACCTTTAGCTGGACTGGAGTTGATCGATGCCATTTTACAAAACGGCGACCTTACCGATTATCACCTCGCGCATGCGGCACGAGCAGATTTGTTCCGGCGTCTGGGCAGAACCGACGAAGCGGTCGCAGCTTACGAACAAGCCCTGGCTTTGACGCGGCAGGAGCCGGAACGGCGCTTTTTGGCGCGCAGACTGCGCGAAATCCGCTTGGAGTGACGATATCAGTAAAAAATTGGCGATTGATTTTAAAGTGATATTTAATCATTTGCGTCGCGCACCAGACGCGCTTTTTGACACAACAAATGAAAAGTTTCGCGCCGCGCCATTCTGATAGAGCAAGTTCGGCCAAAGCCCCCTTACTTAAAAAGGTGCCATCCGCCATGAAATTGCGTCGATTGAAGTCGGGCCATTGTAGCCTCGATGCAGCGTTAGCGGAATCGAGGGCGTCGGCCTGCCGGCCATCAAACCCACATAGACAATTAAAAGAAGCTGGGCTTCGAAACCTCGATTCCATCGAGGCTACTTGCTAATTGCCCGTGGATCAAACAAGTAGAGCTCAGACAATCTCATTATGAAGAAATAATTACTATTTGTAATTCATGCGTTTAGGTTCAAAGTATTGCCTATAATGAGGCCTGCCAATCTCGCCGCGTTGGCACAGCGGCATCAATACAAAACGAATCGCAGCATTCGGTATCGACAAGTTGGTATAAATGCATTAATAATCGATTAGTTGGAAGAAAAAATAGACTTATGACCACCGCCAACATCAACACGACCATGCTGACCTGGGCGCGCGAACGCTCCGGCATCGCCGTGTCTGAATTTGCCCGGAAGTGCGGTGTCAGCCTAGACAAGCTCTGCGAATGGGAGTCCGGCCACCGCTCTTTGACCTTTAAGCAGGCTATGACCTACGCCGAAAAGGCACATATCCCATTCGGCTATTTGTTTCTTGCCCAGCCTCCAACCGACGAATTGCCTATTCCCGATTTAAGAACGATCGAAGGCCAAACCAACCGTAGACTCAGCGCGGAATTGCTTGATCTGATCAAGCTGATGCAACAGCGCCAGGAATGGTACAAAGACTATTTGCAACAGCATCTTGTCGGTCCAAATCCTATCGTTGGCCGCTTTGTCGTCAAAGATGGGGTAACCGCCATCGTGCGCGACATTCGCACCGCGCTCGGCGTCGGCAATCACCCGCAACGCGGCAGCTGGGAAGACTATTACCGCGATCTGGTCAACCGTATCGAGTCTGTAGGGGTGTTGGTGATGCGCCAAAGCGATGTGGGCCACTACACGCGACCATTGCGCGTCGAAGAGTTTCGAGGTTTTGCAATTGCTGACAATTACGCGCCGATCATTTTCGTCAACCATGCAGATGCCTTGGGTGCACGGCTGTTCACCCTGATCCACGAACTCTGCCATATCTGGATCGGCCAGTCTGGCATTTCCGACGCTAGCACGCAAACCCATCGGGCAGAAGAGATTCTTTGTAATGCGGTAGCCGCCGAGTTTTTAGTCCCGGCCACTGAATTTCAGACCATATGGAGGCATGATCTGGACAACTGGCAGTCCAATTTGCCGACTTTGGAATCGCATTTCCACGTCAGTACGTGGACCTTGGCGCGCCGCGCACTGGCTTTAAACTACATAACTCAGGACGAATACCAGCGTTATATCAACACCCAGCAAGCGACTTATAAGGATCGCGACGATAACGGCGGCCCCGGTTATTACCGTACCAAAAAAGCCCAGATTAGCCAGCGTTTTTCCCGCGCGGTCGTCAGTGAGGCTCTCAGCGGCCAACTTTTACTCCGTGAAGCCAGCCAGTTATTGGGTGGTATCAAACCCGACAAAATCGCCACCTTTGCCAAGGAGTTGGGCGTTTGAAATATCTTCTCGATGCCAATACCTACATACAAGCCAAGAATTTCTATTACGGCATGGACATCTGTCCTGCTTATTGGGATTGGCTGGATCGGCAATTTCAAGCGGGTTTGGTCGCCAGTGTTCAGATGATAGGCAAGGAACTTAAAGACGGTCACGACGAACTAGCCGCATGGGCCAAGGCGCGCTCAGAACACTTCATCAACAACGACGACACCGAAACCCAGTCGGTGTTTTCCGAAATTGTTCAAAGTGTCGCAGCCGGCGACTATAACCCCGGCAACCGCGACAACTTCTTAGCAAAAGCCGATCCCTGGCTCATCGCCAAAGCTAAAACCCTTGGGGCAACGGTGGTCACCCACGAAGCCTTTCTGGCGCCGAACACTAAGAAAGTCAAAGTTCCCAACATTTGCCTGCAATTCGGTGTGCCTTGCCTGGATACGTTTCAGTTTCTGCGGGAATTGGATGCGCGGTTTGTTTTGGAACACTAAAGCAAAATGCACTGAGTTGTGACAACCGGCAATCGTAGAATAGTTATCCGGCTAGCTGAGATAAATACTGCATTTCTTTGACCTCGGAAATGTGATGGCGATGAAATTCCGCCAGGCCCGGTTCCGATGCGATTTTTTCTACATAACCTTTCAAAACCGCTAGTTGCTGTTCGGCAATCTGTTGGGCATTAGGGTGGCGAACGCGGTCAGAAACGACGAAAGGCTGGTCACCACTTGTCCGCCTTTGGGTTTAAGCGACACTTTGACCAGACTATCGACCAGCTGTGGCGTGTACTTCAACATATAGTCCACATAGCGGCGAATCTGCGGGATCTGTTCCTCCAAGGCCTGCCTTTCTGCATCAAAATCCTCGCGAGACAGGATTTTCTTGTCGGCAAATACCGGCGCCGCCAATTCTTTCCGGTTGGCTAGTTTTATCGTGGCGCCCCGCTGGTGACATATAGCCATTCGCCATTTCCGTGGCGTTGCGGATTTCCAGGCTGCGCCACTCGCATTCCTCAGCCATCCGCTCGGCTTCAGCCCGATTAAAATCCTCTTTGATTTCCGGCGCATGGGTGCGTTCGACATGGTCCAGCTTGCGTTGTACGAAAGCCGTGTAACGCGAACGCATCAAAGCTTCGGTGGTGGGCGCCGGCGCACCGTCGATAATCGGGCCGCAGCATTCGGCATAATCCAGTTTGGAGCCGCCAGGGCAAAGCGTCATAGTTCATCTCCGGTTAGGTTGCGAAAAATTGAGGTCGATCTTTCAATGGTAAGCGACAGCCGGCTTCGGCTCAGGGCAAGCACTGGAAATTGTCGCCATGCATCGACACCACTTTCGGTAGCTCGTTTCAACGATAAAAACGTTCCAGTTGTCGAATATGCCCGGCGCCGAACGACTACTCAGTGCGAACATTATTTTTAACCCAGGAGTTGACCATGAAATACCTATGCCTGATTTGCGCCGAAACCGTGATGGAGGGAATGTCGAATGACGCGGCAGCCAAACACTTTGACGAATACGCCGAATTTACCCAAGCTATCCGCAACAGCGGCCATTACCTGAGCTGCAATCGGCTGCTGCCGGCCAATGCGGCCATCACGCTGCGGGTGCGCGGCGGTAAAGTCAGCATCACCGACGGCCCGTTCGCGGAAACCAAGGAACAACTCGGCGGCTATTATCTGATCGAGGCTAGCGATTTAAACGAGGCTATCCAGGTGGCCGCGCGGATTCCCGGCGCCAAGCTAGGCTGTGTGGAAGTGCGGCCGATAGCCGAAGACCGGCAAACGCTGCAAGCGTTGGGTTTTTTGGAACCGGACAATTTGCGTTAGCCGGCAAGTTTGCCAACTAGTGGAAAAAATTTCTGCGGCTTGTCGATTTCGGCATTCGCGGTTCGACAACAGGCGTAAGCAGTCTTTTTTCCACAACAAACCTAAAACCAGGAGCACAGTCATGAACAACATCAAACCGATCCCCGACGGTCACCACACCTTAACCCCTTACCTTGTAGTACGCGGCGCGGCGGCGGCACTGGAATTTTACGCAAAAGCCTTTGCCGCCACCGAGCTGTTGCGTCTGCACGCACCCGGCGGCGCGATTGCCCACGCCGAATTCAAAATCGGCGATTCGCATTTCATGCTGGCCGACGAAAGTCCCAATTGCGGCGACATATCGCCACAGGCGCTAGGCGATACGCCGGTAAAATTGCATCTCTACGTCACGGATACCGACGCGGTATTCGCGGCTGCCATACAAGCCGGCGCAACAGAAATCATGCCGCCCACCAACCAGTTCTGGGGCGACCGAATGGGCGCGCTGACCGACCCGTTCGGCCATAAATGGCTGATTGCCACGCATATCGAAGATGTCGATCCGAGCGAATTTCAGGGCAGAATGGAAGCTTTCTTCGCCGCTCAGACAACAGCCGGTAAACCTTAAATCGGCCGATTTCGGCATCCTCGCACCTTCAAAGAGAGCAATATGAACACGCAAATATTCGTCAATCTGCCGGTAAAAAACCTCGATCAATCCGTGGCGCTTTTTACCGCGCTGGGCTACAACTTCAACCCGCAATTTACCGATGAGACCGCGACCTGCATGATCGTCAGCGAGAACATCTTCGTCATGCTGTTGACGGAAGACAAGTTCCGCACGTTTACGCCCAACAGCATTTGCGACGCCACGAAAAGCACGGAAGTACTGATCTGCTTATCCTGCCAAAGTCGCGAGGCGGTGTACGACATGGTAAGTAAGGCGGTTGCAGCCGGCGGCAGCACTTATAACCAGCCGCAAGACCACGGCTTTATGTATGCGCACGGTTTTCAGGATTTGGATGGCCATATCTGGGAACTGGTCTACATGGCACCGGATGCGGTATCCCAGCACTAACGGAGAAAGCGATGAAATATATGCTACTGATTTATCTCGAAGAACACAGCCTGGACGAAGCCGACCGGCAAGCTTGTTATGCCGAATCCACCCAACTCGCGCACAAGCTCAAAGCCAACGGCCAATATCTGGCCGCCAGCCCGTTACACCCCACAGCCATGGCGACCAGCGTGCGGGTGCGCGACGGCAAACGCTTCATCACCGATGGCCCGTTCGCGGAAACCCGCGAACAACTGGGCGGCTACTATCTGGTCGACGTCCCGGATCTGGACGCGGCTCTCGCTATCGCCGAACAGATTCCGATGGCACGCAAAGGTACCGTCGAAGTGCGGCCGCTGATCGAGATTCCGGGTTTGCCCGGCGATTGAACTTACCATGCTTTAGGAGCAGACCATGATCAAAACCATCCTTATCGTTCTCGTCGTCATAGTCGTCGCGCTACTGATCTATGCGGCAAGCAAACCCGATACCTTCCGCGTACAACGCGCGATCACCATCAAAGCGGCCCCGGATAAGATTTTTCCGCTGATCAGCGATTTGCACAATATGCAAACCTGGTCGGCTTGGGAGAAAGTCGATCCGGGCATGAAGCGGACATATAGCGGTGCTGCCAGCGGGCCGGGTGCGGTCTATGAATGGGAAGGCAACCAGGAAATCGGCCAGGGGCGCATGGAGATTCTGGAAACCAATCCACCGGTAAAGCTGATGCTGCGGCTGACTTTCATTAAGCCATTTCCAGCCGAAAACACCGTGGAATTTACGCTACAAACCGAAGGCGTTGTTACTCATGTCACTCAGGCCATATACGGCCCCAGCCCCTTCCTATCGAAAGTGATGAGCCTGGTGTTCAGCATGGACAAAATGATAGGCGGCAAATTCGAGGAAGGTTTAGCCGAGCTAAAGACCATCGCCGAAAAGTCATCATCTATTTCAATTTCAGAGGACAAGCCATGAAGCCAACAGAACAAACAGCTGAATCGCGTGAATTAATGCTGACGCGCCTGATCGATGCGCCACCCGAGAAACTCTATAAAGCCTGGACCGAACCGGCACTGCTCAAGCAGTGGTTTTGTCCGAAGCCCTGGACCGTGGCTGAAGCCGAACTCGATGTCAGAGCCGGCGGCACCAGCATCATCGTGATGCGTGGCCCGGACGGCGAGGAGTTTCCAAACCAAGGAATCTATCTTGAAGTCGTGCCAAACGAGCGTTTGGTGTTTACCGACGCCTATACCAGCGCCTGGGAACCCTCCGCCAAACCCTTCATGACCGGCATCATCACGTTTACACCTGAAGCCGGAAAAACCCGCTACACCGCGCGCGTGTTGCATTGGACCGCGGCAGACCGGAAAGCCCACGAGGAAATGGGCTTTCATGAAGGCTGGGGCAAGGCCACCGACCAACTGGCCGAGCTGGTAGCCGGCTTTTAAGACGGGAAAACCGGTCATTACTTTTTAACACTAACCGAGTAAACACCATGCCCAAAATCACCCCATTTTTATGGTTCGACGACCAAGCCGAAGAGGCGATGAATTTTTACGTATCCATTTTTAAACATTCGAAAGTCTTGAGCGTTACTCGCTACGGCGACGCCGGGCCAGGACCGAAGGGCAGCGTGATGACTGCCAATTTCGAGCTGGACGGACAAGTATTTACCGCGCTCAACGGCGGCCCGACGTACCCGATGCAACCGTTTTCCCCAGCAATTTCGTTTGTCGTACACTGCGAAACTCAAGCAGAAGTGGACCACTATTGGGAAAAACTATCCGCGGGCGGCAAGCAGAATCAATGCGCCTGGCTGGAAGACAAATTCGGCGTAACCTGGCAGATCGTGCCGAATGTGCTGCTTGAATTGATCAGCGATCCCGACCCGGTAAAAGCCGGACGGGTGATGCAGGCCATGCTGAAAATGACCAAAATAGACATAGACACCTTAAAACTAGCCTACGCACAATCCTGATGAAACCGCTATTCGCCACTCTACTGTTACTACTTGCCGGCCGGGTTAACGCCATCGAATGGGTGGATAGTCCTGCGCTCGCCACACTGTTCAGCGAAGCCGGCGTGCATGGCACTTTCGTAGCCTACGATGTCGATGCGGATAGGCTAATCGGCCACGACCAAACTCGCGCGGAAACCCGCTTCATCCCGGCCTCGACCTTCAAGATTGCCAATAGTTTGATCGGCTTGTCGGTAGGCGCGGTCAGTAGCGTAGACGAGCCGTTGCCATACGGCGGCCAACCACAAATGATCAAAGACTGGGAACGGGATATGGGCTTACGCGAGGCGATCAAACTATCCAACGTGCCGATTTATCAAGCACTGGCGCGGCGCATCGGCCATGAGCGGATGCGCGAGGGAGTTGCCCACCTGGGCTACGGTAACGCCGATATAGGAGATACGGTTGATCGGTTTTGGCTGGATGGTCCGCTGCAAATCAGCGCGGTGGAACAGACGGCATTTTTGGCCCGCTTGGCGCGGGATCAATTGCCGCTGGCAGGCGATGTTCAGGCCAAAGTGCGGGAAATCCTGATGCTGGAGCAGCAGGGCGCACGAAGTTTATACGGCAAAACCGGCTGGTTAAACGCGCCCAATCCCGGTATCGGCTGGTGGGTGGGCTGGGTCATGCGCGGAAATCGTCTGTACAGCTTTGCATTGAACATCGACATCACTCAAGCCGCCGACGCACCCAAGCGGGTAGAGTTGGGCAAGGCCTGTCTCAAGGCCTTGGGAATATTGTAACCGTAAGGCCTTATTTGGCTCGCAACGCCAATGCGGTTTTCGCCAGACGTTCCCCCAGCACCCAGCACAGGCGTTTTTCATGCTCGGTGAGTTCGGCATCAGTATCGGCGACATGGCTGGGCCCGTAGGGCGTGCCGCCGCTGACCGTTTCGCGTAGAGCAATCTCGTTGCACGGCAGACTCATCAGCAACATGCCGTGATGCATCAAGGGCAGCATCATTGATAACAGCGTGGTTTCCTGACCGCCGTGCATGCTGCCGGTGGACGTAAACACGCCGGCCGGTTTGCCGGACAAGGCTCCGGAGAACCATAACGCGGTCGTGCCATCCAGAAAATGCTTTAACGAAGCCGCCATATTGCCGAAATGGGTGGGGCTGCCCAGTGCCAAGCCGTCGCAGGTTTCCAGATCCTGCAGGGTCGCATAGGGTGCGCCGGCATCGGGAATGCTATCGGCGATTTTCTCGCATACCGCCGAGACTTCCGGTACCGTGCGCAAAATCGCTTCCGCGCCGGCCACCGATTCCACGCCCCGACCGATCTGTTGCGCCATCCGCGTGGTGCTGCCGTCGCGGCTGTAATAAAGAATCAAGATTTTCGCCATCAAAGTATCGCCAACACGCTTTCCGGCGGCCGGCCGATGGCGGCTTTACCGTCTTTCAACACGATGGGCCGTTCGATCAATTTGGGAATTCTGATCATCGCTTCGATCAAATCCGCATCACTCAAGGACTTGTCGTCCAAACCGTTTTCTTTATATTCCGGCTCTTTGGTACGCATCAAGTCGCGCGGCTTGATATTTAACTTGGTCAGAATGTCCTGCAGTTCAGCGGCGGTAGGCGGTGATTTAAGATATTCCACAACTTCCGGCTTAACGCCTTGCGCTTCCAATAGTTTCAAGGTGTCGCGGGATTTGCCGCAACGCGGGTTATGGTAGATTTTGACGCTCATGGTTTGCACCTTAATCATGACGGGTTGCGGCTATAATAGCACCCTTCGAATCACGGATAAGCTCCCAAAGCCATGCAATTACCCAACTATTCAACCGCCCGCGTGCTGGTGGTCGGCGACCTGATGCTGGATCGTTACTGGCACGGCGCCACTTCACGGATTTCCCCGGAAGCGCCGGTGCCGGTGGTACACGTCAAACAAGACGAACAACGGGCGGGCGGCGCCGGTAACGTGGCTTTGAATATCGCCGCACTGGGTGCAAAAGTATCGCTGCTGGGTTTTACCGGCGAAGACGAAGCGGCGACGGCGTTGAAAGCTTTGCTGCAACAGGCCAAGGTTTTATGCCTGTTTCAAGCGGTGCCGGGTTATCCGACCATCACCAAATTGCGGGTAATGAGCCGCCATCAGCAATTGATCCGCCTGGATTTTGAAGACGGTTTTAATCATGTCGATAGCGACGCGTTATTGCATCTATACCATGCAGAGATGATGCAATCGCAGGTCATCGTGCTGTCTGATTACGGCAAAGGTACTCTAAACCAGGTACAACAATTTATTAAATTGGCAAAGCAGCTGAACAAACCGGTGTTGGTCGATCCGAAAGGCAGCGATTTTTCGATTTACCGGCAAGCCACGCTGATTACACCCAACCTCAGCGAGTTTGAAGCGGTGGTGGGCCGCTGCGCCGACCAACAGCAAATCGTCGAGCGCGGCGTAAATTTGCTGGCCGAACTGGAATTACAAGCGCTATTGGTCACCCGCGGCGAAAACGGCATGACCCTGCTCAGCAAGGACGAAGAACCCTTGCACCTGCCAACCCATGCCCGCGAGGTATTCGATGTCACTGGCGCCGGCGACACGGTGATTTCCGTGCTGGCAGCCAGCCTGGCCGCGAAAAAACCGCTGGCCGAAGCCACGCAACTCGCCAACATCGGCGCCGGCATCGTCGTCGGCAAAATGGGTACCGCCACCGTCAATACCGACGAATTGCATGCCGCCTTGCAAGGCCCGCGCGCCCATCACAAAGGCGTTTGCAGTTTGTCCGACCTGCTTGCAGAACGCGCCGACGCCAAACAAAACGGCGAAAAAATCGTCGCCACCAACGGCTGCTTCGACATCCTCCATCCCGGCCATGTCCGCTATCTGCAACAGGCCAAAACCCTGGGTGATCGATTAGTCGTGTTAGTCAACAGCGATGCCTCCGTGCAACGCTTAAAAGGCCCGGAGCGCCCGGTCAACAAACTGGATCACCGCATGGAAATGCTGGCCGCACTGGAATGCGTGGATTGGGTCGTGGAATTTGAGCAAGACACCCCGAAAGAAGTCATCGACCAATTACTGCCCGACATCCTGGTCAAAGGCGGCGACTATACCGACATCACCAGCATCGCCGGTCACGAAAGTGTATTGGCGAATGGCGGCGAGGTGAAGATCTTGTCGTTTATTGAGGGGCATTCGACGACTTCGATTATTCAGACGATTAGAGATAAATCCGTATAACTTCTAATGCAAAATTTATAAGGCAATTTATGCCAGAACAAAATAACACTCATCTTCATCAAATAACACTTAAAGGCTTCAAATCTATAAAGAGCCTTAATTTAAAGATGAACCCAATAAACATACTTATTGGCGCAAATGGTGCAGGCAAAACAAATTTCATTTCCCTGTTTACGTTTCTGAGAAATTTATCCGAAGGAAAACTGCAGTCTTATGTTGAAAAGCAAGGCTTTGCAAATACATTCTTCCATTTTGGCTCTAAAGCTACTCCACGAATTACCATAGATATTGAAATAGGAAATAACAGTTATCATACTGAATTTGTTCACAGCGACAGCAACGATGCTTTGGTATTCGATATAGAGTATTGCAAGGTTAACACTTCAAAATCCAACTGGTCAATAAGAGGTAAGCTGGGAGAAAGTGGACTACTACCTGGATCAGAGTCTGATAGCGAATACGTGAGAAAATATACTAGAGAATATTTACAAAAATGTAGAGTCTATCATTTTCATGATACTAGCCCCACTGCTGGCTTTAAACTGGCACAAAAGCTAAGTTCAAATGTATTTTTCAACTCCGATGCCAGCAATTTAGCACCATTCCTTCTCTATCTCAGGAATCTTCATCATACTAGTTACCAAGAGATAATTTCAGCCATCCAAACAGTAGCACCTTTTTTTCACGATTTTTACCTTGAGCCAAACGGCGAGAACGGAGATAAATCACTGCTATTAAGATGGATTCATCGCGATTATGAAGAGCCCTTTTCAGCGAACCAGCTTTCGGATGGTACCGCGCGATTTATATGCATGGCTGTGTTGTTTCTTCAGCCCGAACGATATAGACCTAGTACGATTATTCTCGATGAGCCTGAGCTTGGCTTACATCCCGCTGCATTGAACGTGTTATCTGAAATAATCAAAACCACATCTAAGACAAACCAAATTATATGTTCAACGCAATCGGTTGCTTTTGCCAACCAGTTTGAGCCTGAAGACTTTATTGTTGTTGATCAAGAAAAGGGTGTATCTACATTTAAAAGACCAGATAAACAAGCTCTTGAACTTTGGCTTGAAGATTATCGAATGGGAGATATTTGGACCAAAAATCTAATTGGAGGTCGTCCGGAATGGTAAGGGTGGGAATTTCGGTAGAAGGCACTACCGAAGAACGTTTTATTAAGATACTACTAGAACCCTACTTATCCCAGAAAGGCATATTTGTTACGCCGATTCCGATTAATGGAAATGTAAGTATTGACCGAATAAAGTATGAACTAGCAAAAATTTACTATAGCTTTGACTATGTCAGCACTTTTTATGATTTCTATGGATTTAAAAATAAATCTGACGGCGAAACTAAAACCAGTCTGGAATCCAAAATTAGGCAATCAGTCAAAGAGGAATTGAGATCGAAAATTTTACCCTATATTCAAATGTATGAATTTGAAGGATTACTGTTTTCCTCTCCTGAAGCTATATCATCGATACTTCAAAATAATTCGCTTACAGCATGGGCAAACGATGTGCTAGCGCAATTTGATAACAATCCCGAAAAAGTGAACGACTCTAAAGAAACAGCACCATCAAAGCGCTTAGAAAAGGCTGCGGATTATAGAAAGACTACTCATGGGCCAAATATTTCGAGGCAGATAGGCCTGGCGAAAATGAGGCAAATGTGCTCGGGGTTTAATGACTGGTTATCTGAATTGGAAAGCCTTGTTAATTAGGCGACCAGCCCGTAACCAAATAATATGCCAGCTCCAATAAAGCTCTTCCAAATTCTAAAAGCCTAACCAATGAATAAACTCTCGGACCGCCTCCACCAATACTGGCTTCTAGCCCGCTTCGATAAACCCATCGGCATTTTCATTTTGCTGTGGCCGACATTATGGGCCTTGTGGATTGCCGGTGACGGTAGACCGGACAGTTTGGTGCTGACCGTGTTCATTGCGGGCGTGGTGCTGATGCGGGCGGCGGGTTGCGTGATTAACGATTACGCCGACAAGGATTTCGATCCGCATGTTGATCGCTGCAAGCTAAGGCCTATCGCGGCGGGCAAAGTCAGCCCTAAGGAAGCGTTGATTGTATTTGCGGTGCTGTGTCTTACTGCCTTTGGTTTGGTGTTGCTGCTGAATGGGTACACCATCGGTTTGTCCTTCATCGGCGCATTTCTGGCGGCCAGTTATCCGTTCATGAAGCGCTTTACCCATTTGCCCCAGGCTTACCTGGGCGCGGCGTTTGGGTTTGCTGTGCCGATGGCGTTTGCAGCGCAAATCAACGAAATCCCCTTGGTGGGCTGGATTTTATATTTAGCGGTGCTGCTCTGGGCTCTGGTGTACGACACGATGTATGCGATGGTTGACATTGACGACGATTTGAAAATCGGCGTGAAATCGACGGCCATTTTGTTCGGCAAGCGGGTGCGGGAAATTACCGCAGGTCTACAAGTTGTGATTATCGGCTTGTTGCTTACAGTGGGCATAATGCAACAGCTCAGTTGGCCCTATTACGCCGGCTTGTTGGTCGCCAGCGGTTTGGCGGTTTACCAGCAAAAATTGATTTTTCATTTCGATAAACCCAGTTGTTTCAAGGCCTTTTTGAACAATAACTGGTTCGGTCTGGCAGTGTTTGTTGGCATTGTGTTGGCTTATTGGCAATAGCGAATCGAGGCGCTTAGGGTTGGAAAATCTCCCCAGCCCCGTTTTTTAAAGAGGTTTTTGGAGCCCCTAAAAATCAACTTAAGCCCATACTCATCTACCCGGCCTTTGTAGAACGAATTTTCAACCTTACCCAATTGATTTTAGGATTTGCGATGAACTATCAGGAGATGCTCGCCGTGGCGTTTGCCGAAGCAAAAGCCGGTTTTGACGAAGGCGGCGTGCCGGTCGGCGCGGCCTTGTTCGATGCTGATGGCACCTTGCTGGGCCGGGGCCGCAACCGCCGCGTGCAAGATAACGATCCGTCTGTGCACGGCGAAACCGATGCCTTCCGCAATGCCGGCCGGCAGACCAGTTACCGCGACAAAATTTTGGTCACCACCTTGGCACCGTGCTGGTATTGCTCGGGATTGATTCGGCAATTCAATATCGGCACGGTGGTTGTCGGCGAATCAAGCAACTTTTCCGGGCATCTGGACTGGCTAAAAGAAGCCAGCGTCAAGATTGTGGAATTGAACGACCCTATCTGCATCGAGTTGATGAGCCGTTTTATTGCTCAATCACCAAAGATTTGGTTTGAAGACATCGGTGAGGATTGTTGTTAAACCAAGATTTTCCGCTGATTCCATCCGTTGAATAGCACAGCCGTAGAACCCAACTAAACGTCCCTTACAAAATGGCATTGCTCTATGCGGTTATTTATTATAAAACGGCGAGAATGATGCGCCTGTACCTAAAGGCTTTCTTCGCTGTCAAGCCTTCGAGAGTGGAACAGGGCTTCTCATTTCCCTGGGTTTACACATTCTCTGGGACGACGATATCCGATTTAATAAATTCTCGATCCATAATCTGCAAAGGAGTTTTCGTTTATGAGTCTGTCCTTAGTCATCGGTAACAAAAATTACTCATCTTGGTCGTTACGGCCTTGGTTGTTTTTGAAATATCACGACATCGATTTCACGGAAATCCGCATCCCGCTGTATCGGGAGGATTCGAAAGACAAGCTGCTGCAATACTCGCCGACCGGTAAGGTACCTGTTTTGCTGGATGGTGAGCTTAAGGTTTGGGATTCGCTGGCGATATTGGAATATCTGGCGGAACGCTTTCCGCAAACCCAAGGCTGGCCGGAGGATTTTGCCGAACGCGCCGCGGCCCGCTCCTTGGCTGCCGAAATGCATTCCGGATTTACGGCGCTGCGAACCTATTGCGGGATGAATTGCAAGCGAACACCCTCAGCCAAACCCTTGCCGGAAGCAGTACATCCGGACATCGAACGTATCGGTGAAATTTGGCAACACTACCGGCAACTGCACCGCCACGACGGTCCGTGGTTATTCGGCCGTTTTACGATAGTCGATGCGATGTTCGCCCCCGTCGCCTTGCGATTTCACAGCTATCAACTGGCAACCAATAAAGAGGCGCAGGCCTATGTGGACTCGGTGCTGGCTTGCCCGGCTGTAAGCGCCTGGATGGAAGCCGGCAAGTTGGAAAGCGAGGTAATCACCGCGTTTGAATAAGCGGTTTACAACGTTGCTTATCACCAAAATAAAATGGTCACTGCTTTACTGAAATGATCGATATTTTCAAAACTGAGTTTTGCCGATATGCCAGTACAGATGTAAAAGGCAACTGGAAAGATCAACTCATTGACCAGCCATTAATCGGTCGTTCCTGTAATGCTTTTCTCCAGTTCATACCGGGGCATTCGAAACCTGAATTTCACCCACCCGAAAACACCGGTTTCTAAACCTTAAAAATTAAACAGTGATTCTGAACCAAGCTGCATATAAAGCCGGCAAAAACAGTAGCGTCAACGCAGTCGCGACGGTCAAACCTCCCATAATCGCCACTGCCATCGGCCCGAAAAAGGCGCTGTGGGTGAGGGGAATCATAGCCAATATTGCCGCCGCCGCCGTAAGTACGATGGGGCGAAACCGGCGCACCGTCGAATCGACAATCGCATCAAAATCCGAACGCCCGGCCTGCTTATCTTGATCGATTTGATCGACCAGAATCACCGAATTACGCATGATCATGCCGGAAAGTGCGATGGTACCCAACATCGCCACAAAACCGAACGGTTGTTGAAAAATCAACAAAAACAAGGTCACGCCGATTAAACCGAGCGGCGCTGTTAATAACACCAAGGCCATCCGCGAAAAGCTTTGCAACTGGATCATCAGCACAGTCAATACCGTCAGAAAGAACAAAGGCATACCGGCCGCGACCGAATCGCCGCCTTTGGCCGATTCTTCCACCGCGCCGCCGGTCTCCAGGCGGTAGCCGGGCGGTAATTGCCGCTTTATGTCGACCAGTTGTTCTTCTATCTGAGCCGACACCATCGGCGCCTGCATATTGCCATACAAATTCGCGCGCACCGTGACGGTAGGAATGCGATTACGCCGCCAAATCAAACCTTCCTCAAAACCGTATTCCAGTTCCGCGACTTGCGACAGGGGCACACTGCGTCCGCCGGGGATCGGTATCATCAAATTTTGCAGACGCGATAAATGCTTACGTTCGATTTCGGCGCCACGCACCAATAAGTCGATGCGCTCGATGCCTTCACGAAATTCGGTCACATACAAGCCTTGTAGCGCACCATTGACAATATTGGCAATATCACTGGAACTAATCCCCAGCAGTCTGGCTTTCGATTGGTCAACATTCACGCGCACGACTTTCACCGGTTCTTCCCAATCCAACTGCACGTTGGACGGATAAGGGTTGGCGCGCATCACATCCGCCACCTGGCGAGCAATCGTGCGTAGCGTTGATAAATCCGGCCCGGAGACTCTGAATTGCACGGGAAAACCTACCGGCGGGCCGTTCTCCAAACGTAATACGCTGCCGCGCATATCCGGAAAATCCTGTTCAAACAAATGTATGAGTTTATCGCGCAGTTGTTCTCGTTCCGCTGGGCCATTGGTCAACACCACAAACTGCGCAAAGCTGCGTTGCGGTAATTGCTGATCCAAAGGTAAATAAAAACGCGGACTGCCGTTGCCGACATAAGCCACGTAATTATCGATGCCGCTTTGCTCATCCAGCCAGGCCTCCAGTTTTTTCACATCGGCTTCGGTGGCGGCATACGACACACCCTCAGCCAAACGCAAATCGACGATTAACTCCGGCCGAGTGGAATCCGGAAAAAACTGTTGCTGGACAAACTTAAAACCGAAGATCGCGGTAATAAACATGGCTATGGTTAAAACAATCACCAGCCAACGGTGGATAACGCAAGCGGCCACCAGTTTTCGGAAGCGCAGATAAAAGGGAGTTTGATAAAGCTCGTGGGCGTGGTTCTTGGGCTGTTCGGCATGTGGTTTTTTCCGCAATTTGGCCCAAATCCGCGCCCAGCTCGACGCTTGCTCTTGTCCCTTGCTCAAGTCAGGCAATAAGCGATGGCCCAAATACGGTACAAAAACTACCGCCGCAAACCAGGAGACCAACAAGGCGATAACCACCACTTGAAAGATCGAGCGGGTGTATTCGCCGGTAGAAGACGCCGCCGTGGCAATCGGCAAAAAGCCGGCAGCGGTGACCAATGTGCCGCTCAGCATCGGCATCGCGGTGGATGTATAGGCAAATGCGGCAGCACGGGTTCTATCCCAACCCTGTTCCATCTTAGACGCCATCATTTCCACGGCGATAATGGCATCGTCCACCAACAAGCCCAAAGCCAAAATCAACGCACCCAGAGAAATTTTGTGCAAGCCAACGCCAAACAGATGCATCAGCCAGAAGGTAACCGCCAACACCACCGGAATCGTGATCGCGACCACGATGCCGGTGCGTAAACCCAACGACAGCAGGCTAACGCCCAACACTATAACGACCGCTTCGGTCAGTGATTTGGCAAACTCGTTAACCGAGCGCTGCACCGCTTTCGGCTGCGAAGACACCGTATGCAATTCCAAACCCACCGGCAATTGGGCTTGGGTAGTGTTTACGGCCTGGTCCAAATCGCGGCCCAGCTTGATGATATCGCCGCCAGCACGCATCGCCACGCCGATCAACAGCGCGTCATGACCTTTGTAACGCACCCGGTCCTTGGGGGGATCTTCAAAGCCGCGGCTGACTTTGGCGACATCGCCCAACCGAAATTCGTTGTTATTGGCGCGAAAACGCACGTCCCGCAGTTCTTCCAATCTATCGTAACGACCGGTTACCGCAATCCGAATATGCTCGTTTTCAGAATCGAAACTACCGCTGCCCGTCACCAGGTTCTGCGCTTGCAAGGTGCGAAGCAAGGTGGCAACGTCGATGCCGATAGTCGCTAATTTGGCATTGGACAATTCGACGTATATGCGTTGTTTCTGCTCGCCGAAAAAGTCAACCTTGGCAACATCGTTCACTCTGAGCAGTTCGGCGCGCAACGTTTCCGCGTGACGCTTCAGTTCCGCATAGTCGTAGCCGTCGCCGGTCAAGGCATACAAGTTTCCGTATACATCCCCAAACTCATCGTTGAACGTCGGCCCTTCAACACCAGCCGGCAGGGTGTAAGCAATATCGCCGATTTTTTTGCGAACCTGATAAAAAATGTCCGGGACTTGCGCCGCGGGTGTGGAGTCCTTGGCCGACAGAAAAATTAAGGATTCGCCCGGCCTGGAATAGCTGCGTAAATTGTCCAGCCAGGGTACTTCCTGGAGTTTTTTCTCCAGTTTATCGGTAACTTGTTGTTCCACTTCCTGCGCGCTGGCACCGGGCCAACCGGTGCGGATAACCATCACTTTGAAAGTGAACGGCGGATCTTCAGACTGGCCCAGCCTGGTATACGAAAGCATGCCCACCAAGGTCAGCATCAACATGGCATATAACACCAATGCCGGGTGCCGCAAAGCCCACTCGGAGAGATTGAAGCCCGATTTCATGGTTGGCTCCGCAGCGGCGTTGCCCTAACTTTCTGGCCGGGTATCAAAGTTTGCACCCCCGCCACCACGACTTGTTCGCCTTTTTGGATACCGCCGGCAATCAACACACCATCTTCGCGAAACGCGCCGGCCTGAACGGTTCTAGGCTGAACTTCACCGTTCGCCGGATTCACCACCCAGACGACGGATTGACCGTCACGCTGAGTAAGCGCTGTGGTGGGTAATAAAAAATCCTTGGTGTCCTGATGATAAAAGCGAACGCCGGCCGTCATGCCCAAACGCACCGAATCGTCGGCATCCAGCAAAACCACACGTACTTGAAAAGTACGTGTGAGATTATCGGCCGCCGGTGCCACTTCCCGAACTTTACCTTGATATACGGTAGTGGGGTTGGCCCACAATCTGATTTCCGCCGGCACATCGACAGCGATGCCCAGCATGCGCGACTCGGGAACGGCTATTTCGACTTCCTTATTTTCCGGCACTGCGATACGAACAATAGGCTCGCCAGCAGCAACCACTTGGCCCGGCTCGGCCTGAATGCGGGTAACCACGCCATCCCGCTCCGCCAGTAACTGCGTGTAGCGCGACTGATTGCCGGTTACCGCGGCTTGCGCGCGGGTTTGCTTTACCCTGGCCGCCGCCGCCTTGAATTGCGCTTCCTGAATATCCAAAGCCTGGTTGGAAATGAATTTGCTGGCGTGTAATTGGCGTTGTCTGTCCAGCTCTGCTTGGGCCAAGGCCAAATCGGCTTCCGCCGCCCGGACTTCCGCCTGCGCCGCTTGGGTGGATAAACCGGTATCCATACTATCCAGTTTGGCCAACAGCTGACCTTTCGTCACCACTGCGCCTGTATCGACATTGCGTTCGATAATTTTGCCGTTGATGCGAAAACCTTGAGCACTTTCGTAGCGGGAGCGAATTTCGCCTATCAATATAATAGGGGCGGCTGCAGTTTGTTCGCCTACTGTCACCACTAAAGCCGGTCTGGGCGCTGATGCCGTGGGCGCTGGTTTTTCGCAAGCAGCCAGCAATAGCGGCAACGTCAACAACAAATATTTCATTTTATCCCCTAAAAAATGGCACTAGCTGCATCCAGAGTTATTTATGCCATGGCCTTGCGGATTAACTCCAGCGGCACCAGCGAAATCAATGCTCTAAACAACAAGGCGTTGTGATTGTTGACTAGGCCGTAACATTCGTAATCCAAGGGTGTGGCGTTCAAATCGCCGAAATCGTGCGCTGCACAATCCGCTGCGGGTTTGATCAAAATATGCACCGCGTCGTTACTTTTAAGCTGCGACAAACAGCGTCTGTCGATGGAAATTTTGTGCGAAGTATAGACCATGGGGTTACGCTCGAAATCGTGCAGCCATTTCAAGGCCTTTTCCAGTAAGGCACTGGAGAGCAATGCGCACGGAAACATCTCCGGGAAAATCACCTTATCCTGTAGCTCGTCGAAATACTGGGTTTGATCACGCAGCGATGCACACAGAAAATTCTTGGCATTGCTGGTCATCATGAACTTGCGTTTGAGAAAAAAACCATTGCTCAAAAAACAACGGTCAGGCTGGATTTTTAATTCGCCGACCCGAGACAAATCCGGCTGATCTAAAAACAGCGGTTCAGCGGTTTCTTTTTTATAGCCGGTCAAGGCCAGTTTGCCGTCGGCCTTGACGATAATCCGATTGCTCAAGCTTGGCGACGGTTCATTTTTAAATACCGAGTCTTTAATATCCACTTCAATCGCCTGGTTCGGCTTAATGGCATTGGCAAAAGCAAACTGGTAATTGCTGAAGTTCAAGCCCTGTTCGGCTAGCAATTTTTCTTCGTCATGTTGCCGGCGATAGTCGGCAATCTTGCCTTCAATTAAAGACTCCAGCTGAAACCCCAAGGTAATCGGGCCATTAAACGGATTGCCGTTAATGTTCTGCCACTTCCGGCTATCGTGAAACAGATTGAAATCGTCGGTGGAATTGCGGGCGATGTCGATATGTAGCTGACTGAAAACGTCCGGATTGTATTGATTCATAGAAGCGGCCTCCGCTGGGCTTTGGATACAAGGCAATTCAACTCGCCGCATGCTACCACCTATCATCGGCATCACAAACTGGGCAAAGGCGACATACTGCGTATGCAGCTTAGTCTAGCTGATCGCCGCTATCCAGGGCTTTCAGACGGGCGCTTACCCAGGCCAGATCGTTGGCGTATTGCGGAACATTGGGAAAAGCTTCAGCCAATTTCGCCGCTAGCTCCATACTTTCCTTAAAACAGACCTCTGCCTGACGCGACAGTCCGAGGGCTTGCTCGACATCGCCGACGTTTGCCAGCGAAATACTTAAATCGCGCCGCACTTGCGGACTGTCACCTAGCGCCCCCCGCAGTTGCCGGCTCAAGCCCAAGCTTTCGGCGTAGGCCGCCCGCGCCTGTTCCAGGCGGCCCAGGGCCTTATCCACGTCGCCGATGTTGTCCAGCGACACACTCAAATCGCGCAGCGCTTGCGGACTGTCGCCCAGCGCCTCCCGCAGTTGCCGGC